>JALXFN010000001.1 GCA_027068975.1 Campylobacteraceae bacterium
ATGGTATAGAAAATAAGAGTGATAAAGATTTTCCAAGTTTTGATGAACTTCAAGAGAAATCAAATGATAATTTAAATCATTTAAGAAATAAGCTTTTTGTAGAAGTCAAAGAGAATTTACAAAATAGTTTAGATAAAAACCTCTTCTACATAGAAGCCCCAACAGGAGCAGGAAAAACAAACCTCTCTGTAATGAGTGCCGTTGAGATTTTAAAAGAGGATAAAAGTATCAATAAAATCTTTTATGTATTTCCTTTTACAACACTTATCACTCAAACCTATGACTCCATAAAAAATATTTTAAATCTTGACAACAGCGAGATAGTACAACTTCACTCAAAAGCAAAGTATAATGATAAAACTGAAATTGATAAAGATGGTGTCTATGGAGATGAGAAAACAAACTTTTTAGATAATCAGTTTATGAACTATCCTATTACACTTCTAAGTCATGTAAAGTTTTTTAATGTTTTAACAGGGGTGAGTAAAGACGATAACTATATTTTTCATCGTTTGGCTAACTCTATTGTAATTATTGATGAGATACAGACTTACAACCCCGATTTATGGTCAAAAATAGTCTATATGTTAGATAGCTTTGCTAATAAGTTTAATATTAAGTTTATTGTCATGAGTGCTACTTTGCCAAAGATTGGAAAAATATTAGCTAAAGAGGATATAGAAGATAAATTTATACGATTGGTTGATAATAAAGAGGATTATTTTAAAAATCCAAACTTTGCAGAGAGAGTCATAGATGTTAAAGAGATAAAAGAGAATAGTTATGAGAAGATATACAAGAGGGTTATCAAAGAGAGTAAGGCGTATCAAAATTTAGAGACAAATGAGAAGGGTAAAGTTAAAACTATTATTGAGTTTATAACTAAAAAAGGGGCTGATACTTTTTATAAAGAGGTAAAAAAACAGAAAAACCTTTTTGATGAAGTCTATATTTTGAGTGGAACAATCTTAGAGCCTAGACGACGAGAGATTATTGAAGTATTAAAAACAGTTCATGACAAAAATATCTTGCTTGTTACTACCCAAGTAGTTGAAGCAGGGGTTGATATAGATATGGATATAGGTTTTAAAGAGAAATCATTGGTCGATAGTGATGAACAGTTAGCAGGTAGGATTAACCGTAACTCTTCAAAAGATGGTAACAGACTCTTTTTGTTTGAGATGGAGAGAAAAAATTCTAATTTTGTATATAAAGGAGATAAGCGATTAAAAGTACAAAAAGATAATAAGTTTTCGCTTTTGAGTATAGAGGGTAAAAACTTTGATAACTATTATGACAAAGTGATAGAGAAGATTAAACAGAGTAATGAAGTAGGTTTTGTAGAGAACTTAAATAGTTATATTGACCATGTTAAAAACCTTAGGTTCTCTGAAACACATATTAAGATAATAGAGATGGAATCAGTTTCTGTATTTGTGCCTTTAGATGATAGAGCTATAGATATATGGGAAGAGTATAGAGAGACAATTCAAAATCAAGAGTTAGATTTTACGCAGAGGCAAATAAAGTTACAAAACCTTGCTTCGACTATTTCAGAATATACTTTTTCATTGGCTACCTATCAAGGTAGTGGAGTTGATTATCTTAAACAGTATGGGGATGAAGAGTTAGGGTATTTGTATCTTGATGATTGGGAAAATAAATCGAGTGACAATATACAACTTTATACTTATGAAGATGGACTTGATACAAGTGTGTTGAGTGGAGAGAATGTCTCTTTGATTATATAGAATTAAAAAATATAAAGGATAAAAAATGCAAAATACAGATTTAAAAAAAATGCAATCATTTACACCAAATGATTTAATGAGAACAGAGGAGTTTACACCAAACTATTTGGAGGAGCTTGATATCTCAAAAGATGATATAGATGGATTGATAGAGATAGCACTTGATATGGATTTGGAACTTACTAATGCTACAGATGAAAAAACTAGATATATTCCTTGTCATGCACTTCAAACTTTAGGGCAACTTGAAACACTAAAACCTTTTGATGCAATATTAGAGAGAATGGATTTCTTTGCTGATGATGATTACTATATTGGTGCTGTAAGTTACTATTTGCGAAGAGTAGGAAGAAATCGTACAGATAAGCTTTTGGAATACTTCTTAGACCAAAATAATGATAATGGAAATAGATTGTCAATTTTAGAGGTACTAGAAAAATTTATGGAGGAGGGAAGTGAGTTTAACCAAAAACTAGAAGATACATTGCTTATATATTTAAAGCGAGATGATGAGTTAGATGACCTAATGAATGCCTTAGCTATTTTTGATTTGATAGATTTATCAGGAGCGAAACATATTGAGTTAATTCGTGAAGTTTTTGCTAAGAAACCTGTAGATATTTTTTATGATGGCGATTTGGAAGATATTGAGATTAGGTTAGGGCTTAGAGAAAAAAGAAGTAAACCAAGAGAGAAGAATTTTTTACAAAAGATAGTAGAAAAATATGAGTTAGAAGAGAGTTTTCAACCTCTTTTATCTATTCCTAATAGTGAGCCAAAAATAGGCAGAAACGACCCTTGTCCTTGTGGTAGTGGGAAGAAGTATAAGAAGTGTTGTTTGAATAAGTAGCAAAATATGAACCAAATAACAGGAACCCTAATAAACTACTACTTCCACTGCAAAACCCAATGTTGGCTCCACGCCAACCGAATAAACCTAGAAGATAACAGTGAAGATGTACGCATAGGTAAAATACTGCATGAACTAGCCGAAGAGAAGGGCAAAAAGACAGAGGTGGCTATAGACAATATTAAGATAGATAAGCTTACAAAAGAGTATTTGGTTGAGTCTAAAAAGAGCGATAGCGACCCAGAGGCTGTTAAGTGGCAGGTGCTTTTGTACTTGTATAAGTTAAAGCAAAAAGGGGTAGTTAAAAAAGGCAAAATTGAGTTTACCGAGAAGAGAAAGCAGAGTAAAAAAGTACACTATGTAGAGCTTGATGAGGTGAATGAAAAAGAGCTTTTAGAGGTTTTACAAAAGATTTCTGATTTGATAGATTTACCAAAGCCACCTGAACCGAAGTTTGAGAAGCATTGTAAGAAGTGTGCTTATTATGAGTATTGTTTTATTTAGGGTATAATATTAAAAATATCTTAAATTTATATATATGGCGTGATTTGGCGTGAAAGGAAAATTTTGAATAAATATGAAAAAATTATTATAGAGAGTTTTGAGCAGTACAATGAACAGAGTATTTCAGAGCTTTTTGACCATACAAGTATTCCTAAACGAACATTGAATCGTTATATTGA
>JALXFN010000002.1 GCA_027068975.1 Campylobacteraceae bacterium
TCTCTGTATAACACTCTGCAAGGTTACCAGCACAAACTGTAATTGATTTGTAGTCACCATGAGATGGATTTTTTGCTTGTGCAACATCACCTTGTGCAACACGTGTTGGAAGACCAGTAGATGGACCACCTCTCATAACATTGACAACAACCAATGGTACTTCAGCCATCTGTGCAAGTCCTAAGTTCTCTGCCTTAAGTGAGATACCAGGTCCTGAAGTTGCAGTTAGAGTTCTAACCCCCGCCATTCCTGCACCAATTGCAGCTGCTACACCTGCAATCTCATCTTCCATCTGAATCGCTGCTCCACCAACTTTTGGTAGAAGGTCTGAAATTTCATGCATTACTTCACTTGAAGGAGTAATTGGATACCCTCCAAAGAAACGACATCCTGCATCTACGGCAGCTATAGCTGCTAGTTCATTTCCACTTGAAATAATCTCTCTTGTTGCTGACATTAGTTAGCCTCCTTATAATCTTCAGGTAATCTATACCCATTGTTTACAATTGCCTCTTGTCTAGCTTTTGAGCTATCGGTCAATTTAGCAAATTTAAACTCTTTTTTCTCTGCTACATAAATAGCAAAGTCTGGACATGTAAGTTCACACTCATTACATCCTATACATGAATCAGGAGCGATTACACTAATCATTGCACCTAAAGTTGAGGTTGGTTCTTGTTGCATTGAGAGTACACCAGCAGGACATGCATCAACACAAATATCACAAGCTTTACATCTTGCTGTATTGACCCATACTGGAGTATTCTCTGGAGCTGTCATTGCTGCCATGGTTTCCCCTTTAATCTTTAAAATTTTAAGTGAGATATTTTCTATCACTGCAAGTAGAATATCTTAGTTTTTGTAATGTGTTTATAAATAACTCACTATTATTACACGAATAAGATTTTATGTTACCAATGGAAGCAAGAACTTCTTATCATACTTTTTGATTAAAATAAGCTATGATTTTTTATTAAGTTGAAATGAACTATAATAGAAATTATATTTAAAAAGGGAAATTATGCAGAAATTTTTTAGAGAACTTTATGGTACAGGCATCATCTTCTTTTACTATATAAAATGGTTTGTATTTATAGGCTTACCTATTTTATACTATGGACTAGATTATAATCATAACACTGTTATGGATGTTCTATGGGTCTACTGTTTTGTGTTAATTTCTAAAGATTTTATTGTAAGAGTCATTTTTAAAGAGAAGTATTGTGATATTGAAGTGAAGAAGAGGTAGGGTTGAATTTCTATTTATTTTCGATAAAATAGCACAAAAATTACGCTAAGGCACTACTTGAAAAACATCTCCATCTTCGGAACCAGTAGCGATGCAGGTAAATCTACCATTACTTTTGTGATAGCTAAAATCATACAAGAGTTGGGTTATTCGGTAACTCCCTTTAAAGCACAAAATGTTTCTAACAACGCCATGGTAGCCAATGATGGTAGCGAAATAGCCGTAGCACAACACTTTCAAGCAGGAGCAATAGGTGTTCCAACCTCCTATCATATTAACCCTATTTTACTAAAATCAGGAAGAAAGAGTTCTGCTTCACTTATTGTCAATGGAAAAGTAGTGGAAGATAAGGATGTTCGAGAGTACTATCGTGACTTAGATACACTAAAACCTGCTGTAAAAGATGCGTTTGAATATCTTGACAAGCGTTACGACTGTGTGGTGGCTGAAGGGGCAGGTAGTCCTGTGGAGCTGAACCTTATGAGTAAAGACCTCTCCAATATCTATATAGCTACTGAGTTTGACACGAAGATTATTTTGGTTGCTGACATCGAAAAAGGTGGGGTTTTTGCGTCCATTTGGGGTGTTTACAATCTACTTCCAAAACAGCTAAGAGAGAATGTCATTGGGGTGATTGTCAACAAATTTAGAGGAGACTTAACACTTTTTGATGAGGGGATTCGTATTATAGAAGAGGAGTTTAACATTCCTGTTTTAGGTGTGCTTCCTTACATTCCTTTTAACTTGGGCTTTGAAGATTCTCAAAGCCTTATGAACTACCAGCAAATTAGCAAATCCTCTGCCAAACGCATAGGGGTTATCGCCTATCCGACCATGAGTAACTATAACGATTTTGAACCCCTTATTGCTGATGAAAAC
The DNA here is from genome assembly GCA_027068975.1 of Campylobacteraceae bacterium. GTDB lineage: Bacteria > Campylobacterota > Campylobacteria > Campylobacterales > Sulfurovaceae > UBA1140. Next base: position 2,129 of record JALXFN010000002.1, read on the forward strand.
GTTCGCTTAGAGTTTATTCGTAGCAATGTCGAGCTAGAGAATTTTGAGCAGATAATCTTGCCTGGCTCTAAACTGGTTCTAAACGATTTACAGTGGCTTAAAGATGTAGGACTTTTTGAGAAGCTTCAAAAAACAAAAATAGATATTTTTGGCATCTGTGGAGGGTATGAGATGATGTTTAAAAGGCTTATTGATGCTGACAACATAGAATCAACAGAAACTTCCATGGAGGGCTTAGGCTTTATAGACGATGATATAATTTTTCAAAAAGAGAAGGTAGTCAAAAGAGAGACCTACAGCATCTTTGGCAAAGAGGTCAAAGGCTTTGAGATTCATCACGGTGTGAGTAAAAAGTACCCATTATCTTATGAAAAAGGGAATATAAAAGGTACATTTGTTCATGCACTCTTTGACGATGAGCAGTTTGAACGTTACAAAAAAGAGACCATTGAAAACTTTGTAAAGAGTATGAAAGAACGACTAGACGTAGAGAGGATAATCAAAAGTGTATCTTGAAGTAGGGCTAATTGCCTATGTAATTGACCGAGTTTTTGGTGAGTTCCCCATGAAGCACCCTGTGGTTTTTATGGGAGAGTACATCAAATGGTTTGAAGCAAAATTTTATAAAGATGAGGTGCTTCGTGGAGCTTTTTTAACCATTACACTTATGCTCATAACCTTTGGCGTAATCCACTCTATAGCACTCTATATTGGCTACATGCCCAATATTTATATACAAACGCTACTCTTCGCTATCGTTGCTTCAACGACAATCTCGGCTAAGATGCTTTATGAATCGGTCAAAGATATTATAGAGAACCCTGAAAATATTAGATACTTAGTCAGCAGAGACACCAAAGAGTTAAGCCCATCAGACATTAACAAAGCCTCCATAGAGACTTATGGTGAGAACCTTAGCGACGGGGTGATAGCACCTCTTTTTTACCTGATGATTTTTGGTTTAGAGGGGGCATTTCTCTATAAAGCCATCAATACCTTAGACTCCATGGTAGGCTATCGAAATGAACGTTATGAGAAGTTTGGAAAGTTTTCAGCCATTTTAGACGATGTGGTAAACTACATCCCCTCACGCATTACAGCACTTTTGATTGCTCTGCTTTTTTGGGATAAAAATGCTCTTCTAAAGTTTTATAATTTTGGAAAAGAACACGACAGCCCCAACGCAGGTCACCCCATCTCTGCTATGGCTCTGTGCATTGGTGTTAAGCTAGGTGGTGACACCTCTTACTTTGGGAAAATAAAAAAGAAAGCCCACTTTGGAGAGGGTAGGGCAACAATAACAACAGAGGACATTTTAAACGCCCTCTCTTTTCAGTGGCGATTGGATGGGTTGGTGGTTGTGCTAAGTCTATTTTTTATTATAAAATAGACTCAACAAAGCAGGTAACAACACCAAATCAAGCAACAACGCAATATTCAAAGCCACAACCGTCACAATAGCAAAGTTAACATTGGGTACAAAACTACTCACTCCAAACAGAGAAAAAGTAAAGCTCAAAATTAGAGTAGTAAGTATCATCGCATTACCACTGTGGCTAATAACATAGTCGATGCTCTCTTCAAAGCTCATGGTTTTAATGGCTTGAAAATATTTAGAAAAGAAGTGAATGGTGTCATCTACAGCAATTCCTAAAATGACTGAGGCAGAAATGGCAACCCCAATGTCTACACTTCGTCCTAAATAACCCATGACTCCACCTACAAGTAAGATAGGAGCAATATTTGGTAAGATAAATATCCATAGCATCTTTATGTTTTTGAAAATAAAGAACATGGCAAGAACCACAAGCAATAAAGTAGCAGAGATGGAGAGTAAAAGAGTCTCCATGACACTACTTTGCATATAGGCAAAGATAGAGGTTTGTCCTTGTACTGTAGCCAAATAGTCTGTGTTTTGTTTCCACCACTTTTCAATCCAATCAATCATCTCCAAATCTTTAGAGGTGTCTTGAATGTTGCTATTGATGCTCATTCGTAAGTAACGCTCTTGTGTGTCTATTTTGTCGTTAAGCTCCATACCTTGAGGTAAGCTCATGGAGTAGAGTAGAAGGTATTGGGCTACTGCATTTTTGTTACTTGGTAGAGGTGTTGTTGCATTGGTATCTAAAACTTTATGCATTCGCTCTACAATGTCTTTAAGTGAAGTGGCAAATGTAATATTTGGGTATCTCTCTAACAATGCCTTTTCAAACACGACAATTTTGTTGAGAAATGCAGGAGACTTTGCTCCCTCTTTAACCTTAGAGTCTAAAATAATCTCATATATCATCGAGCCTGAGAGCTTCTCTTCTATAAACTCACTTCCACTACGTACGGTGGTACTTTTGTCAAAGTATTTAATGCTGTTACTGTCTACTTTTAGGCTTGTTAGTCCATAGCCAATCACAAGCATGATAAATGCAAAGCCCATAACTATTTGTTTGTCATGCCGTACTATAAATGCTCCATACCCCTTACTATTGATGAGGTTTAAAAACTTAATAGGTTTTATTTTGTACTCATCATTAAGTAGTAGAAGTATGGCAGGAACAAGAGAGATGCTTAGTAAAAAAGCGATTAAAGCTCCAGCTGTAATGGCAATTCCTAAAGTAGCAATAGGTTCAATGGCACTAATGCTTAACGTGGCAAAACCAATTGCCGTAGTTATGGAGGTCATAGCAATGGGCATAAAGTTATTTTTTAGTGCTAAGTAAACAGCTTCTTTGTTTGTTATCTCTTTAGTTCTGTAGTAGACCCATGCTAAAAAGAGGTGCATGGAGTCGGCTATGGCAATGGCTGCTATAAAAGAGGGGATGTTTACCGTAAAGTTGTTGAGCTTATGCCCTAAAAGCATCTGCATACTTAGTACCAACAAAAAGGTAAAGACAATCACCACCGAGGGAACAGCTACCCCAATAGGGTCTCTAAAGAGTACAAAGAGTAGCACAATGACTATAACAACAGCAAGAGGTATAAGCACCAAAGCATCATGTACAGCAACATTAACCAGTGATGCAGTAACAGCAGAGAGTCCAGAGATGTAAAAAGTATAGCCTGTTTTAGCCTCATACTCATCGCGTATCTGCTCTAACTCTTTCATAACATAGAGGTTAACCTCTTCATCAGCACCAACAGAAGAAGAAAGTTTAACTGCTATCATCGTGGCAGTCGCATCATCGTTAATAAGCTGATGAAGTATGAGCTTGTCATGGGTAGCAATCTGTTTTTTAGCAGCTAGATCCTCTTTGGTATCGTAGATGAAATCTTCGACCATCACATCGTCATCTTCACTGCGTATATATGGGTAGTTGGTAAGAGAGTTTACTTTTTGTACACCGTCAAGCATCTTGAATTTTTGGGTTAACTCTAAAATGGTATTGATTGGCTTCTCTCGAAAAATCCCCTCTTTGTCTTCAAACGCGACAATAAAGGTGTCATCTCCACTAAAAGTAGCACGAAACTTGTCGTAATCTTTCATGATTTTACTAGAGGGGTCAAACCATATACGGTAGCTCCCCTCAAAGGCTAAATCTTTTAACGATATTGACAGCAGTGCAACCAAAATGGTTATGAGTGCCATCAATTTTATTTTGTGTTGGTCTAAAAATTCAAGATAGGCTCTCATGCTACTTCCTACTCAACTATTTTAATGCACGTTTAGAGAGTTGCGAAGAGCTAATGTTTGCATTAATCGCATCTTCATCCCAAGCCAAAGAGGAGCTCTTTTTGTTTTGTACGTTTTCTATGACTATTTTCACTACACGTTGAACCCCATCTATGACTTTGTACTCTGTGAAGTTTATCTTTTTTAAAAGTCTGTTCTGTTTGTCATAGTACTCACCGTACTTTGCTAAGAAAGTTGCTTTTTCTATCCAAATGACCTGTTTAGAGTAGCCACTGTTTGCGTCTATTGGGGTTCGTGTTATCTTGTAATAATTCACAGCATCTTTAGTTACTTCTTCAGCTTCTCCTTCATAGCTGTAGTTTTTGTAGTTTTGAGAAGAGATGTCCTCATAAGAAAACTCACTCGCCATAAACGAACCAGATTTATTGCGTGAACTAATTCTTTTGATACGTTTAAGCGATGGCAGATAGAGCCACTGTTTGTCATCTCCACCGATTACCTCGTAACTTAAAAGTTTGGTGTCTTTTAGGTCATCTGGGTATAGGAAGTTTAGAAGTGACTTGTCCCCATCTTCATCCTCTATCTTTTTTATCTCTAGTTTTCGTATGTTTTCAACACCTTCTGCATTTTTCAAAATCATGGTAGTTTTAGAGAGTGAGCTTTTATACCCACTTATCATATCATACGATTTTTTAGCGACCTCTTCAGAACTCATGGCAAAGAGAGAGGCTGTTAGTGTTGTTAATAGTAGTAGTTTTTTCATTTTTTATCCTTTATTATTTTGTATGTAAACAATGTTAACATAAGGGAGCTTAAATGTAATCAATGTTTACATTTTATTTTTTGATATAATATTCTCATGAAAAAAAATGACTACCACCACGGCAACCTCAAAGAGGAATTTTTAAAAATAGCATTTGAGTTTATACATAAAGAAGATGTAGATAAACTGACCCTTAAAGTACTTTCTGATGCGACAGGAACATCGCGTTCTGCTATCTATAGGCACTTTAGCTCTAAAGATGCTTTAATGGAAGAGATAATACGCCAAGGCTTTGAAGAGTTCGACAGAGTGACTTCGCCTATGTTACGAGACCAAAAGACCCCTTTAGTTGATAGATTCTATAACACCTCTAAAGTTTATATAGAGTGGGCAAAAGAGAATCCGAACCTCTACAGGCTTCTTTTTGGGCGTAAATATGCTTATATTCGTGAAGAGATACTAAGTATTAAAGAGGAGACTTGTGATGCTTTTGGTGCGTTAAAATGTACTGTAGAAGAGGGGCAAGAGAAAGGGATTTTAAAAAAAGATGATAGTCTAAAACAGAGTGTTATTATTTGGGCTTCACTTCATGGCTTGGCTTCTCTTATTATAGATGGCTTTATGGATGTGGCAGAGCTAAGTGATGAACTGGTTGATGATATGTTTCAAAGTTTATTAGCAGGGTGCATAAGTAATAAGGTGAAGATAATCTCTACCATTCCATTTGTTAAGGGGTTGTTGGAGCCAAAGGGTTAAGGCTACCCCTAAACATCCCATGCAAATACGTCCCAAAAACCTCACCTTTAGCCCATGAACCAACAACTCCTTTACCCTTAGGCATTTTAGAAAGCACATCAAACCCCTTTGCTAAACTCTGCTCTGTTGGCTTGGTGTAGTGAAAGGCATGACCTTTAACCCCTTGTTCGTTGTAGTAGTAGCCCAAACGGTTAAAGCGTTTGTCAAGGGTAAACTCTATATCTAAAATAGCACTCATCTTTTTTTCATCAACACTATTAGAGAGGTACAAAAGCCCTGCACACTCTGCATAGATGGCTTTTGTTTTGGCGTGTTCGATGAGTGAGTTTTTGAAGTTCTCAGAGTTTTTATGTCGCTCATAAGCCTCTTCTGTCTCTACGTAACCTCCACAGAGGTAGACCATGTCGCAGTTGCTAGGTATGACCTCATCTTTGGTGGAGTCTACGATGACCACTTCAGCATAAAGTTTTTTTAAAAAGTTTAGATTGTCGTGGTAGAGAAAAGAGAAGTTTTCGTCGTTGACTATGGCTAGTTTTTGCTCTCTTTTTTTTATGGGTGGGAATGGGTAGGGTGATTGTGTGTTATTTTGACGGTGCGATGGCAATCGCACCCTACGGAGCTTTTCTAGGTCTATGTGTTCTAGTACCTCTTTGCTTATCTGCTCTATTTTAGACAAATCTTTAAGGTCTAAGCCCAAATGGGTGTCGCTTAGGGCAGGGAGTTTTTTTTGAATCCACCCTAAAACTTCTATGTTTTTATGGTCAGCCTCTATCTGATTTTTTATAAGTGCGTAGTGCATTTTAGAGGAGAGATTGTTGATGACCACAGCTTTTATGGTATTGTCAGCCTTATACTCCAATAAGCCTTTAAGCACAGCCGAAATAGTAATGTAACTTCCACCCCCATCAAGCACTAAAATAGTAGGAACATTTAGAAGTTTACTTACAGAGTAGGCAGAGCAACCCTTATTGTCTCCATCGTAAAAGCCCATTACCCCTTCTAAAATGGCTACCTCTTTGTCAGCATAGTTAGCATATAGCCACTCTACTTGCTCCTTGCTCATAATAAAACTGTCCAAGTTTACTGAATCTGTCCCACATACCTGTTTATGAAACTGTGGGTCAATAAAATCTGGACCTATTTTAAAGGGACGTACCGACTCTCTAAAGTGCCATAAAAGAGCTGTTGTTAGTATGGTCTTACCTTGATTTGAAGCTGTGGCTGAGATGCAGAGGTTTAGCATTTACGCTTTGAGTTCCCCACTCATCTCATACTTATTCAAATACCCACGTGGTGTAAGCACCTGACCATTGCTAGTATGCCGTGTTTGAGAGTTCCCCACAATAATAAGCGTAGACATCGTCACTTCAGGGTGTTCTATATCTTGTGCTATCAAATCAGTCGTAGTAGTCACCGTTATCTTCTCTTTGTCACGCCCCACATGAGAAGCGATAATAGCAATACGCTCTTCGCCCTCACTCAATGCCTTTAAAAAGTTTTGATACGGCAAAATCCGTTTTTTAGACTTAGGGTTATAAATCCCCAAAATCATATCTGCATCAAAACAGTTACGTACACGTTTATCTATGATATTTATATCTGTCAATTTATCAGAGAGTGAAATAACAGCAAAATCTTGGCTAATAGGAGCACCAATACGTGAAGCTGTCGCTAAAAATGAGGTCACACCTGCCACAGAAATCACCTCTATCTCGTCCCACAACTGTTGTTCGTCCATTAGCTCTGTTACAAGCGTTGCCATACCAAAGACATTGACATCTCCGTTTGAGATAATGCAGGTCGTCTTTCCATCTTTAGCGTAGTTAATCGCCTCTTGACATCGTGCTATCTCTTTGGTCATGCCCGACATAAAGACAGGCTTATCACCAATAAGTTCTTTTAGCTCTTTGACGTAGTTACGGTAACCCACCACTGCTTCACACTCCTCTAGGGCTTGAAGTGCCTCGGTTGTCATGTATTGTGTGCCACCTGCACCACTGCTTAGTATGTATAGTTTTTTTGCCATTATATTGCTCCTGCTACGGTTACTGATTTAAAATAGACCTCTTTGTTAAAAAGAAGCTCTTTATAGGTTGAAGTCAAAATTGCACTTGGCTCAGCTACCCCTTTAAGCCCAAAGAACTTGGTAGAGGCAGAGTCTGAAAAGCTATTTTCGAGTGCGTTTATAGCATCTTTTTCATAAAACTCTATGTCAAAGTGGTACTTTTTTGCAAACTCCAACAAGCCCACTTCATCTGCTTTCGCCTCAAAAGAGCCAATGTTTCCAATCTCCTCCATGCTAAGTTTGTGCGTCTCTAAAAATTGTTTTACTGCCTCTTCTATCTCACTTAGAGGGGTGTCACGGTTACAGCCAATGCCTAAGTAGACTTTAGGGCGAAAGGTTAAGCACTGAGATGTGATGTTAGGGTCGATGACCACCGTGTCCAAATCTAAGTTCTCAAACCCCACAAGGCTAAGGTTCTCTTTGTTGGGAATGCTCTCAAAAACATTCTCGTAGGTTGCCACTTTCAGAGGCTGTTTGTTGAGCAGTCGGTTAGAGACTTTGGCTAAGGCTTTTAGGTTCTCTATCTTCCAATCATTCTTCTTTGCCAACATCTCAAACGCCAATGTTTTGGTTTGGTCGGTTGCTGTTGAGATGAAGTTAAGACAGTTAGGAAGTCGCTCTGCTAAGGTGTCTGCTAACTCATTTGCTCCTCCTAAATGCCCACTAAGCAGAGGCACCACTTTGTCAAGTGCAAGGTTAATGACCAATACAGCTGGGTCGGTCGATTTGTCCTCTAAAAGTGGGGCGATTTTACGTACCACTGCACCCATGGCTAAGATAGCAATGATGGCATCGTACTCTTTCCATGCAGGAACTAAAATGTCATCTAGCTTTTTGTAGGTGTGCAGTTTCTCTAGGGTGTGCGTAAGCTCTGCTTTTCCATAGACATCGACCTCATGTTCACTTAGATGAGGTACAAGCCTACAGGCTGAGTTTAGACTGGGTTGGTTAATGGTAACAACGGCTATTTTCATGTTTTAATCCTTTATCCAAGAGACAATCTCTTGGTACTTCTTTTGCTCTTCCCACTTTAGGGTTTTTAGTTCTGGCTCTTGTGGAAACGCTTTGACGTAACCCACACAGAGGTAGCCCACAAGTTTGTATTCTTTTGAGACCCCTAAGGTTTTACGTACCTTTTTAGGCTTTAAAATGCTCACCCACCCCATGCCAATGTTGAGGCTTCGTGCCATAAGCCACATATTTTGAATGGCACAAACCACAGAGTACTCACCCATCTTCTTTTGAGAGGTCTGTCCTAAAATGGCTCCCTTTGGCTTTTGGTAAAACATGGCAATGTTAACAGGAGCTTCTTTAATGCCTTCAAGTTTTAGAGTCTCATAGATGGGTCGCTCTTTAAAGCTGGAGGTACTTTTATCATACTCCTCTTTATAGTTATCATAAATTTGCTCTTTTATGCTCTTTTTTTCAATAATTACAAATTTCCAAGGCTGAGAGTAGCCCACCGATGGAGCATGAAGACCTGCTTCAATGATTTGTTTTAGTAGTTCCTCTTCAATGGGTTCAGAAGAGAAGTTGTTTCCACGAATATCACGCCGTGAGGCAATAATATGAGCAATAGTTGTAGAGGCATCTTTATCTATCTTTTGCATCACACTCTTTAACCAAAGGCTTTACATAGAGGTGAGACTCTACGGTCTCTTTTTGGTGTAGAAAATCTCCAAGTAGTATAAGAGCCACCCCTCTAATGTGACCCACTTGCTCTTCAATGTCAGCTATCGTCCCCTTATAAATCGCCTCATCTTCCCAAGTGGCTTTCTCTACCACCCAACAAGGAGTATCAGGGTTGTATCCCATCTCTAAAGCTTTCTTTTTAAGCTTTTTGAGCAACAAAATAGAGAGGTAAAAGACCAAAGAGGAGTTCTTACAAGCCAAAATGTTCTCCAAACTCTCAGGGTTAGGAGTCTTCCCCTCAACACGGGTAATAATAAGCGTCTGTGACACCCCTGGAATGGTATATTCAATCCCCAAAGAGGCACTAGCCCCAAAACTAGCCGTAATCCCTGGAATGACTGTGTAGTCTATTCCTTTTTCATTTAAAAAGCTTATTTGCTTGGCAATAGTAGAGTAGATAGAGGGGTCACCTGTATGCACTCGTGCAACAATTTTGTCTTTATTCTCTTCTAAAAATGCAAAAATTTCAGGGTATTTCATCCCTTGTGAATCGACAATGAGAGCATCATCTCTACACCATGAAAGAACCTCTCTAGGCACTAACGAACCTGTGTAGAGAACGGCATCTGCTTTTTGTAAAATCTTTTGAGCTTTTATGGTTACTAAGTCAGGGTCACCTGAACCTGCTCCTATGAAGTGTATCATTGTTTGGTTTCCTTTTTTTTAATAAGCTAGTGAAAAAAGATAGCCTATCAAGTCTTAATTATTGAATCTTTTCTAAAAACTCTACACTTGTCATCAATGTTATTTTTTCAGAAACAAATCTCTTATCGTTCGATAAAATTAAATCACAAGAGACTTTTTGCGCCATAATGTACTGAATAGTATCTTCTAAATCTGTAAAGTTTGTATGGTTTTTCATAAAGTGACAACTCTCTTCTATCTCTTTGTTTCCAAATTCGATAACATCACAAAGCTCATTCACATCAAGTATAGAGTCCAACGCATCCATTTTTCCTTTTTTTGAAAGTACATAATACAACGTTGTAATAATGTCACATGAGGTAAAAACATCTACATCTTTTTGTTGAAGCAGTATAGAAATGGCTTGGGAACTCTCTACATGAAAAGGTCTCTTGTCATCGTACATATCTAAAATAATATTGGCATCTAAAAAAACTTTTTTATAATTCACGATTCGCCTTAATGGATTGAATAGACTCATCTGTAAAGAGACCTGAGGCTGAACCTTTTAGACGATTGAATGCTTTTAGACGTTTTTTGACCTTTATCTGTTTGTATCGCTCTTCAATCATCTCTTGAACAAGTGAAGTCATTGATTTCTTTGCATCTTTGGCTATCTCTTCAAGGTAAGTAGCAATCTGTTGGTCAAATACAAAGTTTTTTCTTACAGTAGCTTCCATGAGTTCTCCTTTTTATGTATTTTTTATTATGTATCTATTTTAACCTGTTTTTTAATCTGTGTCAAACTCTTTTTTAACCTTTATCTGAAACAACTGCCTCTCAGGCTCTATCAAATCAAGCTTCCCTTTATAAGTAGTAAGCGACAAAGAGATAACCTTATACTCTATTTTAGCGTCATTTAACACCGTTATCATCTGCGTTAGGTTTTTAAGAGTAATAGCATTTATAAGCATCACCCCACCATCACTTAACCTCTCATACAAGTAGGAGAGTCGTGCTATAACTTTTGCTCCACCACCTCCAACAAAGATTCTATCAGGCTCTGCTTTAACCGACTCAAAAAGTGTTTCAGCATCTCCCTCATAAAGCTCTGTATCACAGACATGATGAGTTGTGAGATTCTTTTTTATAAACTCATTACGTTGCTCTTGTTTCTCAAAAAGTACAGTTTTTACACGGTATCGTTTGTAGGCTTCTATGGCACAACTTCCACTTCCTGCACCTACATCCCAAAGTGTCATATTGGGTTCAAGGTCTAGGTTTTGTAGGCTTAGGTGGCGTTTGTACTGTTTGGTTATCATGCCTCTTTCGGTCTCAAACTCACTGTCTAAACTCATGACTGATTTAGGGGTAAAACAACGCTTGATGAGCAGAACAAAAGGGAAAGTTTGATTAAAAGCTTTAGTAGAGAAATCAAAAAGGTTGACTTGTTCTATCACTTCATCTTCATAGCCCAGTTTGTAGCCGATGGTTACCTCTATATCTTTTGGGTCAAGGTAGCGTGTTGCTTCTTTTAGTCGCTCAATGGTAAACATATCGCACAGCACAAAGGTGTAAGTGTTGTTTAAAAAGTTTCTTAGGTCAATGCGTTTTCGTCCATGCAAAGAGATGGTATCGACCTCTGTTTCGCTTATCATGAGTTTTTCAAGTAGATAGGTTTTCGATGAGGTGTTGTTGATGATTTTGACGCTGCCTTTAGGAAGCTTTTTAGCAATCAAAACTCCTGCACTGTAAAAAAGAGGTGAGCCTGTTACTACATACAAAATCTCTTCTTTGTTGTAGTTCTCTAAGATGTACTCTTTTGCCTCTTTAAAGCCAAGTTTTAAGATGTTTTCGCCATGCTCTAAGAAGTTTTTATCGCAGATTATTTTGTCAAAATCCTCTCTTGAAATGGTCAGATTATCAAAGTTATAATCTCCCATTCCGTTACCTGTTATGGTTAGCATCTAGTTGTAGTCCTTAACGTATTGGTCAAGTTTTTTGACACGCTCTATGGCATCGTCTATCTCTTTAAACTCTATCTTTATGCCGTAGTCGTCACAATGTTCGTCCCACACTTTAGCACTAAGCCCCATAAAGTTAGCAAGGTACATCTGTAAACATGAACTATAGGCTGAGGGGAGTTCTTTACGCTCAAAATACTCTATGATTTTTAAAACATCCTCTTTTACTGTAGGTAGTATATTTTTTTCAAACTCTTCTATTTTACTTTCATCATTCATTTTTGTCTCCTATCTTAATATTATGGTTTTAGTCTCAATAGTTGAAAACCAAGAGCTTAACTGCTCATCAGTTTTTTGTGAAATCATACTATAAAATGCTTCTAGTTTCTCCATAGTTTCAAGCTGAGAGGTCAGACCTTTAACCGTTTTGGTTGAATCAATGTCCACTTCGGCTTGAAGCTCCTTAAAAATCTGCATTTTTAGTTGCTCAAAATCAATAGAGCCAAAACGATTATGCGTGTTTCTACACCCTTGCATGACCTTCGTCGCCTTTCCTATACCACAGATAAATATGGCAGAGTCAATCTCTAAATCTTTAACAATCTCTAAAGCATCATAGACAAAATTTCCTATCTCCACTATCTGTATCTCATCATAATACTCTTTGGCATAGGCAAATGAGCTATTTCCAAGGGTTAAAACTACTTCCTTATATCCATTTGCCTTTGCAACGCCCAGTTCGGTGCGTATGGAGTCCATGTAGGCATCACTAGAGATGGGTTTGACATAGCCTGTTGTTCCTAAAATGGAGATACCACCCAAAACACCTACTTTTGCATTGGCTGTCTGTTTGGCTATCTCTTCGCCATTGGTTACTGAAATGGTACAAAATGTTTGTTCGGTGTTACCGAACCTACGGTGTATCTGTTCCATGGCTTTTAATGGGGTAGGGTTAATGGCAGGAAAGCCTTTTGGGGGTTTTAGCCCCTCTTTGGTCACCACTCCAACACCAACCCCTGCATAGAGTTCTAAAGAGCCGATAATATAAGGCTTATGAGTAATCTTATTTAACTCTAAATCTTCCAATTTATCTGAAATAGTCACCACAATCTCACACCCTTTCGTAACATCTAAATCATCATTATCCATCTTATAAGTAATAGATTTAGTAAGCATCTTAGTTGCCATAAACCCTTGCAGAGCTGACCTAAAAGCAAAAGAGGCGTGGTAGCCTGTGGTGTAGCCTTTTCGTAGCTTTTTGCTCATATAGTTTTACTTATATACTTTTTAATTATAAATTTTCATGGGAATAAAATGCTTACGGTCCAACTCATCTAAAAGTACCTTGTCACTAGAGAGTAGCATAAAAATCTCTCGCCACTTCTCCTCTGTAAAGTTGTGAGTATAGCGTAACCAAATGGCATTGTTTTTCATGTTCCCATTAGCTTGTGTGTTTTCAGTCACTTGACAAACCTGTCGAAATCGACACGCCCCATAACACCCCGTTCGTGATATTTTAATGCGATTCTCACCCTTGTTCAGCCCCATATCTTTTAAAATCTCACGAAGCTCTGAAGCCTTATCGGTCTTTCCTGCTTTTCCACATCGTTCATCGTCACAAAGAAGCAGAAGCGTCTTATAGTGCATAATAGGACGCTGTGCATCATAATCTTTAGGTTTACAAGTATATCCCTCGACCACCTCTGAACCCATCTCATTTAGGCGAATTTCTCCCTCTTTGACAGGGTTTGCTCCATAGGTAGAGGAGGCGTGTGAATTTGTTAGGGTGCTAGGCATGAGCGACTCTTTCTATAAGTTTTAGGTTTTCAATCTTCCCATGATAAGGAATAACAGGCAGTTGTCTCTCTTCATCCTCTACAAGGTAGCGAATATCCATTGTTTTGTCGCTCCGAATATGTTTCACAGAGAGAATTTGAACTCTTTGACCTTGGTAGATGGCAAGGTCTTCTTTTTTGATTTTGTTTGTTTCGTCTTCGTAGTAGGCACACATTTTTACTCCTTATTTTCCATTATACTTTTCCGTTCCATCATAATCCTTAATCAATTTATAAGTAGCATGAAGCGTAGCCACCGTCATGGTTGAGCTTCCAAATCGCCCCTCCATCAAGACAGCAGGAATATCATAATAATCACAAAAGCGTTTCCCATAATCTTTGGACTCCACCACATTTACAAAGCCAACAGGAAAGAGGATAAAGGCTACATTTTTAAGGTCTACACCCTCGTCAAGTAGCGTATTTATCGCAGCATAAATGAAAGTAGGAGCATTTCCACAAGCTAAAATCATTGGCTCATTTTTGTGCTTTTTTATCGCCTCTACTACTGCTCCATAGCTTCTTGTAGTTTTGTTCTTTTCGGCGTACTCATAGGTGAAAGGCTCGTTGATGTAGCAGACTACCTCATTGCCGTAAGTGTCAAGATAGAACTGACTTAGTCCTACTTTTATCATATTGACATCTACGATGATTTTTGCTTTTTTTTGTAGTAACTCTTGCATTCTAGGAATGGCATCTTTGGTAAAATGTATGTTCTCTAAGACTTGCTCAAAACAGGTTGAGGTGTGGATAAGACGGCTGATTACCTCTATCTCATTGTGGTCAAACTCTTTAGCTTTTGGGTAGTTTTTTAGCTCCTCGGCTATCATCTCAAAAGAGCGTACTGAAATATCTGCACCAATATTTATGGGGGGTTGTTCTTGTATAAATGGCATTTTTTCTCCTATTTAAAAAAATCTATAAAAAGGGTCATGTATTTGTCTACTTTGCTCTTTTTGTATGAGGTGATGTTCTCGCCTTGGTAGTTCATATTCTCAAAGGTGTATATCTCTCCACGCTCTACAATGTTTTTGGTATCTAGCCCTATTTTAGGACGCATATATACCGTGGTGGTGGGTACTTCTTTGTCGAGTAGTGGGATTATCTCAAATCTGCTATCACCTACACAAAGAGGCTTTTTTACCTTGGCAGAGGCTTGTGAAAAAGAGGTGACACCTGCTATTACTTCGGTGTTGCAGTAGAGTTTTGGTCGTTGTACTTTTATGATGTCTAGCAGATAGTAGACAGTACTGTAAACAGCAGAGTCACCAAGGGTTACAAAGCTCAAAGAGTCATGGGTTTTAAAGCCATCATAAAGCACATCGACCTGATACTGCCAATCCTCTTTTTTAAAGTGCATTGGGGTGTAGACAGGGATAAGGGGCTTAGTAAAATTATGCTCTAGCATTAAAGCTTTTACTATTTTATGAGTTAACGATTTCTTAAAACTCTGGTCAGCACTCTTGGTTGGGATACATATAGCATCAGATGCTTGTAATGCTTTAAGAGCTTTAACCGTAATGAGGTCTATGTCGCCAGGTCCAAGGGAGACCATGTATAGTTTTTTATCCAAGTTTGGTTATCTCTTCTTTTATATTTTGGAAAATAACAGCTCGTATATCCTCTAGCTCTATGAGGTTAAACCGTTTAGATTGTGTAACCGAACCCACAACACGAGACTCAAAATGTTCACCTAGCTCTTCACTTATCTCTACCATATCTTTAAAGTAGTGGTTTCCACTCACTAAGAGCATAGGAACTACCTGAACATGGGTTACACCATCCTCTTTCATCTGCTCTATAAGTCGCTCTTTCATCGCATAGTAAGGAAACGCACCCTCTAAAGAACAGGTGTAGTTCTTTTTACTAATGGCTTTTAAAAATGCATCGGTATAGCCGACCGAAGAGAGTCCTGCTAAGTCTAAAATAGGCACACCATGAATCACATAGAGGTTTGCCCACTTCTCTTCCTCTATGCGACTGTTTAAAGATTTGAGCATAAGTGAGGTCTCTTTGGTTTTGTTAACAATCGCTTTGGTAGAGCGAATATTGGCATAAGAGAAGGAGTTAAACCCCTCAACCGTTCGCCCCAAAAGCTCATGCTCATCGGTTGGGAATAGGTTGATAGAGGCCACGACAATGTTTCTGTAACCTAGCATATCTACATCAGCTAATACCTGTGCTAAGTTTTTGTACTCCATGCCTCGTTTGTGTAAATCTTTGAGTACCATTCGAGAAGAGAATGATAAGAAAACATCAACTCCCTCAAACTTCTCTTCAACCTCTTTTTTAAGGTTGAGGTACATCTGTTGCTCTATTACCGAGCCAAAACAAGCCAAGATAATGGCTTTGTCTCTACTGTAGTGTCTGTAGCGTTTCATCTTATGCCTGACAGTTGGTTAGACGCTTGTTGAACATGATGTTGCAACTGTCACTTTTATACCACGCTTTAACAGCCGATAAAATAGCTAAGTCAATAAGAGGTTCAAGAAGAACTACCAACATATACGCTCCACCAAAACTTACTACATTTTGAATGTTCTCTGCTGTAAACCCTTGACCATAAAATGCCCAAAAGGCAACCCAACTCACAATTGCACCTTCCCAAACAAGAGACATCTTAAGCATCTGTGTATAGCTAATATCTTTGTAAGCTGTACCTTGTGGAACAATCTTTTTAGTTGCCATATTAAGGATAATCATACTTGCCAAAAGTGTTGTCACATTGATACCATATTGAGGTAAATCAAACTGTGCTACCGTAACCCCTTGAAGCAGAAGCCCAAGTGCCAAACCAAACATAGCAGGAGCTACACCAAAAATCATAAGTAGTGTTGTTCCTAAAATAAGGTGAACTTCACTCACACCAATAGGATAGTGAGGGAAAACCTCAAAAAAGGTAAAGACCAAACCAATAGCTACAATGGTTCTAAGCAGTAGTGACAAAGCACCACTCTCTTTGATATGCTCCCAAGCCAACTTAGCTCCCATACCTACAACAGCTACGCCTGTAGCATAACTCAATAACATTTTACTTCCAACAACTACACCTGCTTCTATGTGCATTTTAATTCCTTTTTGATTAATTTTTTTGTTTAAATTTTAAAAACTCTGATTGATAAAAAATCGAGTTAACCTTCCGTCATGATACATCTGTGAATGTATCAGTTGGGCACTTAATTTGTCGTTAAATTCATAAGCGACAATATAATCAGTTTCATCTTCAATTTCACTAAAATCGACATGAGTCAACGCTAATTTTAATTTGTCTATATTGTATTCAGCTCCCATTAAAATAGCCTCGTTGTCCAAAGTTTCATGAACGGTATGGTCTTCACTAGAGGTAAAAAATGGACCCCCACCAAAACCATTGCTCACGACACCATTGACGCTATTGTAGGCTGTATGGAGTGAAAGTTGGTTAAAATTAACCACAGCATCAAATCCATAGATATCATTTCCATCGCCTTGATTACTGTATTGTCCTGCTAGAGAGAAATCATCACTCTCATAACTTGCTTCAAGGTAGTTCCAGTTATTTTCGTCAACTTTATAGTTCCATGCTTGTAGCGTGGTGTTTTTAATTCCTTCGTAGCTAAGACCTGCCATCAATACAAAATCACCTGAGTTTTGCATCTTTTGAAAATGCTCAGGTCTAGGGGTGTCTACTCCTGCCCATTTATCAAAAGCACCTAAGACAACAGTCGTATCAGCCAAAGAGCTGTTTTGCAATGAGTAACCCTCTACGGTATTTGGAACCATACCTACATCGTCACTATTGACAAAGGGACTCTCAAAGAGTTGCCGACCCATTTTGATGTGTGTATCTGCAACGTTCAGTTCTAAGTTGGCTTCACCTACAATGGCGTAGCTGTCATTACTAGAGCTTAAGAACATCGCTTCGTTGTCTTTGCCCAAAATAGCATTGGTCGTAAAAAAACTTGCATTGGCACGTATGCCGTAAAGCTCTTTGGTATGAAGAGAAGCTCTTCCTCCTAAAGCAACTGTACTGCTCTTTTTATCTTCTAAATCTTTTAAGCTAACTGCACCAAAGCGTAGCTCTCCATCTGTCTCTATGTTTTCAAAAGGTTTAAACCCTTCAGCACTCACCAACGATGAGACCAAAGCCATAACCCATAGACTTTTTTTCATAAAATTCCTTTTTGTTTCTTGATTCTTTAAAAAAGGAGCAGTCTTGGGGGAGAGGTTTTGTACTCTTGGTACTCAAAGGCCTTTTTATGGTACTGATAGTTCGCATCAATCCAGCAGAGTTTATGTATGGTTGAGTACATAGCAATAGTGGCGAGTGAGAAGTACTGTCTTGAGTGACCTTTTAAGTGTTTCATGCTGGGATTTTATCCAAGTTTTTATTAAAATTTGTTACTTAAATTATATATTGATAAAATACTATACGAAGTTTAATATTAGGATAAATAGAATATGCAAAAACATGGAGGAAATGTAAAAGCCTTTTCCCAAGAAATAGGCTGTGACATTAGTGAAGTGATAGACCTCTCTTCTAATATTAATTTTGTGAAACCCAACATAGATGTAGATTTTAATACTTTAGATATATCTGCCTATCCTAACTACGATGAGCTTCAAGAGCTTATATCCAAACTCTATAAGGTAGAAAGTTCTGAAATAGAGCTTTTTAATGGAGCGACTACGGCTATTTACTCTCTTTTTAGGGAACTGGGTCTAAAACATTGTACGCTTTATGCACCACTCTATGGAGAGTATAAAAACTCTGCAAAGCTACATGGGTATGAGATTGAGTTAATTAATAGACTAGATAACATAGAAAAAGAGGTGAGGGCAGGGTCGTTGGTGGTATTTGTAAACCCTTCGACTCCTGATGGAAAGTTTTACGAGCTAGAAAAACTTATGAAAAAGTGGATGGTGAAGGGGTGTACTATTTTGATAGATGAATCTTTTTTAGATTTTACGTCTTATGCTTCAGCGACAAAGTACCTAAAAGAGTATGATAAGCTCTACATATTGAAATCCATGACAAAGTTTTATAGTTCAGCTGGTATTCGTGTGGGGGCTCTTTTGTCGGCACGGAAAAATATAGAAGCGTTACAGAGTAGGGAGCCTCTTTGGAAGATTTCAGAGTTTGACAGTCATTACTTGCAGTCTGCGTTGAGGGATGAGGAGTTTCCTTTAACGTCACGAAAGATAAATGATGAGTATAGAGAGCTATTGCTAAGCATATTAAAAAACTCTGCATATGTCGATGAAGTCTACCCATCTTGTACCAATTTTGTGTTGGTGAAGTTGAAAAACATAGATGCTAAGGCTTTTCAAGAGCTACTGAACCCTTATAAGATTATGGTACGTAATTGTGCTAATTTTGATTTTTTAGATGATGGTTTTGTTCGGATTGCTGTGAAAGATAAGGGGTTTTTGAGAGTTTTGGAGGGGGCTTTGAGTTAAATATTTGTAGGTTCGATTTTATCGAATAAAAAATAGTGCTGACAAGGAAAGAATCCTTGTCACACCTAAGAGTAAGAAAAAGTTCTTAACCAAGAACTTTCTTAACTGCTTTACCAATTTCAGCAGGAGAGACAACTACTTCAACACCAGCAGCTGAAAGTGCGTCCATTTTCTCTTTTGCAGTTCCAGCTGAACCAGAGATAATAGCACCTGCGTGACCCATTCTTTTACCTGGAGGTGCAGATTGACCAGCTATAAATGCTACAACTGGCTTGGTTACATTCTCTTTAATGAACTTCGCAGCTTGAATCTCAAGATCTCCACCGATTTCACCAATCATAACGATTGCTTCAGTCTCAGGATCATCTTGGAACATCTGAAGAAGTTGCTTGTAGCTAAGACCAATAATTGGGTCTCCACCAATACCAACCGCTGTTGTAATTCCGTAACCTTCATTAACAACTTGATTTGCACCCTCATAAGTAAGTGTACCAGACTTAGAGATAAGCCCAACATTTCCTTTTTTGAAGATAGCTCCTGGCATAATACCTATCTTACACTCATCAGCAGTAATAATTCCTGGACAGTTTGGTCCAATGGTCATCATACCATTTTTAGTAGCACACGCTTTAGCAGCTTGCATATCTTTTACTGGAGCACCCTCTGTAATAATTACAGCAAGTTCAATTCCAGCAGCTGCTGCTTCCATTACAGCATCACCAACAAATGCAGGTGGAACAAAAACCATAGAAACAGTAGCACCAGTTGCAGCAACTGCCTCTTTAACGGTGTTAAATACAGGTTTACCTAAGTGTGTTTGACCACCTTTACCTGGAGTTACACCACCAACAATATCTGTTCCATACGCCATACACTGCTCAGCATGGAAAGTACCCTCACCACCTGTAAAACCTTGAACGATTACTTTTGTATCTTTATTTACTAAAATACTCATTATTTCTCTCCTTTTGCTGCTGCTACTGCTTTTGCTGCACCATCACCAAGGTCAGTTGCTGCAATAACATTGTCAATATTTGCATTTTTAAGAATCTCTGCTGCCTCTGGTGCATTGGTTCCATCGAGTCTTACAACTACTGGTACATTTACATCTACCATCTTAGTAGCCTCTAAAATACCATTTGCAATTCTGTCACATCGTACAATTCCACCAAAGATGTTTACAAAAATAGCTTTGACATTTGGATTTTTAAGAATAATCTCAAACCCTTTTGCAACTGTTTCAGCATTTGCTGTACCACCAACATCAAGGAAGTTTGCAGGTGTTCCACCCATGTAGTTAATAGTGTCCATTGTACCCATCGCAAGACCAGCACCATTTACCATACAACCAATCTCTCCATCAAGAGCAATGTAAGAAAGACCATACTGAGAAGCTTCTCTTTCATCTGGGTCTTCCTCTGAAATATCTCTCATGTCTTCAATATCAGGGTGACGTCCTAGAGCAGAGTCATCAAAGCCCATTTTTCCATCAAGTGCTAGGAAATCTCCAGAACCTGTTTTGATAAGTGGGTTAATCTCTATCATCTCTGCATCTTTATCCATATAGAGAGTGTAGAGCTTTTTAGCAAAATCAATCATCTTTTTTTGTTCAGCTTTATCAGTGATACCTAAACCAAAAACAAGCTCTCTACCATGGTATCCTTGGAAACCAAATGCAGGGTCAACAGCCACTTTAATGATTTTTTCAGGTGTCTTTTCAGCAACAGTTTCAATGTCCATCCCACCCTCAGTTGAAGCCATAATAATTGGCATCTCAGCAGCTCTATCAAGTACAACAGAGAGGTAAAGCTCATCAACAATATCAGCTCCCTCTTCAATGTAAACTTTTTGAACCAATTTCCCCTCTGGTCCTGTTTGGTGGGTAACTAAAGTCATTCCCAAAATTTCAGTGGCAAGTTCTCTTACCTCATCCATAGACTTAGCAAGCTTAACACCACCACCAAGTCCTCTACCACCTGCGTGGATTTGAGCTTTTACAACCCAAATGTTTCCACCAAGCTCAGCAGCATTTGCTACGGCTTGGTCAGGTGTGTTTGCTATGATACCTCTAGGTGTTGGTACACCATATTTAGCGAAAATCTGCTTCGCCTGATATTCATGAATATTCAATGTGGACTCCTTGTTTTTTAAAGTTGAAATTATTATACGATTATGGAGAATAATCTTAATTTAATAGCAATATAATTAGGAGTGATTTTGTATGATTGTTAATAATCTACACATTTTACATATTTAAAGCGATTTTAATTTGTTGTGATAACTTTTTTAAATGGGAAGAAAAGTAACATACTATTTTCTATTTGAAGAAAAATAGAAAATAGTAAATTTATAGATTATGTAGCATCTTTGTATATTAAGAATTTTAATAAACTTTTATCACAGAGATATTGACGATACCTAGTGATGGTTCTTTATTAAAAAATAGTTTTTTATAGATTGTTAATAGAAGTTTTTTCATCTGTGTATATTCTCCATATTTATATTTTATTTTATATTATAATATTAACTAATTTTTTTTATAATGTCAATATTTTCATATAAATTTAAATAAAACATTTATAATAAGTAGAAAATTTTATTGTAAACTCTGTATACTCTCTTTTAACTCTTCATAACTGACTCCACCATCTGAAAAAGTATATTCAGTAGAACCATTTTTTACAAGAAGAATATAAGGTAATATCCCTGTCCAACCATAGGTTTCACTTAAAAATCTAAGAAGCTCTTTTGCATCATCCCCTTCTATAACAGGATAGTTTATATTTCGTTGACTTAAAAAATTAGATGTAGCAGATGGTGACATTCTTTCTTGTGCTTGAATAGCAACAACTTCGACATTGTTTGAAAAATCTCTTTTAATGCGATTAATAATAGGAGACTCTTTCTTACAGTATTCACAATCTTTTCCCATAATTTCAAAAATTATTATTTTCCCTGCGTATTGAGGAAAAATAAAGCCGATATTTCCATTATCTGTGATAGTGATACTTTTACCTTGTATGGTTGGTAGTTGATAAGTTGTACCATTTTCAGAGTAAGTAGGTTCTTCCGTTTCTATAGTAGAAGGTCTAGAGGAATCGATAGTTGGGGGATGTAAAGTGTTGATTGATTGACTATTGGGTAAAGAATTTACATGCTTAGGTTGCTTTTGTCCACAAGCAGTATAGAGTAATATATGTGTTAGTAATATGGAAGGAAGGAGTAGTTTCATTATTTATAACCTTTAAAAATTTGGTTTATTTTAGCAGGATTTTCTAAACCAATAATAAAAATTATATTCTTAATAATAGTATTAAGGAGAATTAGAGATTATAGTATGAAATGAGTAATTTTTTTTTAATTTAATAAATTTTAAAGTTTTTATAGTAAAAAAATAGTAACTATATTTTAACTAAGGTATAATTTCAGAATTTATTTTCGAAGGATAAAGTATGAACTGGACACCAAGCTCGTGGAGAGATTTTCCTATTAAACAACAACCAAGCTATGAAGACCAAGAAGCATTAAAGCGTGTTGAGGCTGAGCTTGGTTCCTATCCACCACTTATTTTTGCTGGTGAGGCAAGAACCCTAAAGGCGAAATTAGCAAAAGTTGGTCGTGGTGAGGCATTTTTACTTCAAGGTGGAGACTGTGCTGAAAGTTTTGCAGACTTTAACACTCCAAATATTAAAAACTTTTTTAAACTCATGTTACAGATGAACATGGTGATGATGTATGCTACAGGTAAACCAGTAGTAAAAGTAGGGCGAATAGCAGGACAATTTGCAAAGCCAAGAAGCTCTGACTTTGAAGAGATAGATGGAGTTAAATTACCCTCATATCGTGGTGATATTATTAATGGTATAGAGTTTACCAAAGAGGCAAGAGTTCCTAACCCTCATAATATGATACGTGCCTATAACCAAGCTGCTGCTACACAAAATCTTTTAAGAGCATTTTCAAGAGGTGGTTTCGCAGATTTAAATAAGGTTCACCAATGGAACCTAGAGTTTATTAAAGACCATGCCTTAGGTCAAAAATATACAGAGTTGAGTAAAAAGATAGACCGTTCAGTAAAATTTATGGAGGCTTGTGGACTCTCAAGTGACCAAGTACCTCAGCTACACCAAACAACCATGTTTACCTCTCATGAGGCACTTCTTTTAAATTATGAAGAGGCGTTAACAAGAAAAGATACAGAAGAGGACAACAAGTTTTATGACTGTTCTGCACATATGTTATGGATAGGTGATAGAACCAGAGGTTTAACTGAAGCACATATTGAGTATTTTAGAGGTATTGCTAACCCTATTGGTTGCAAAGTTGGACCAACCATGGGTGAAGATGAGCTTATAGAGCTTATTGATGCGTTAAATCCAGAAAATGAAGAGGGTAGATTAAACTTAATCGTTCGTATGGGGGCTGGTAAAATAGAAGAGTACTTCCCAAAACTTCTTAAGCGTGTACGTGATGAAGGTAAACATGTCGTTTGGTCATGTGACCCAATGCATGGAAATGTAGAGAAGAGTTCAACGGGTTATAAAACCAGAGATTTTGCAAATATTTTGTCAGAAGTAGAGCAGTTCTTTGCTATTCATAAACGTTTAGGAACCGTAGCTGGAGGTATTCACTTAGAGATGACAGGAAACGATGTAACAGAGTGTACAGGTTCAGAGTCTTGTGCCATTACAGCTGAAGATTTAGCAAGTCGTTACCATACCCAATGTGACCCAAGACTAAATGCAAACCAAGCTTTAGAACTTGCATTTATGATTGGAAATATGATTAAAGATTAATTTAACAGGAGAAGATTCAATCTTCTCCATTAAGCTCCAAAAACCTACTCCCAATCTCTCTAGCCTCCTCCTCATTATGCGTCACATAAACCAAAGTAAACCCAAGCTTCTCTTGCAATCTTATTATCTCTTTACGTAAAACAGCATTGCGTTTACTGTCTAAACTAGATAGAGGCTCGTCCATCAGAACTATTTTAGGCTCTGTGGCTAATGCTCTTGCCAAGGCTACACGTTGGGCTTCTCCTCCTGAGAGGGTGTCGATGTTACGCAACTCATACCCCTCTAGTCCGACAAGTTTGAGCATGGTTTGGCTTATCTCTTTTTGTTTTGTTTTACTTGCACCATTGATACGATGGGCGTAGCTGATGTTCTCTGCTACATTCATGTGTGACCAGAGGGCAAGGTCTTGAAACACCATACTGATATTGCGTTGGTGTGGGGCAAGGAGAATATTTTTATCTTTCGTGGCAAGTTTTCCATCTATATGTATCTCTCCCAAATTTGGCACACTAAGCCCTGCTATGAGTCTAAGTAGGGTGGTTTTCCCTCGTCCTGACTCTGCTTGTATCACTAGCCTCTCTTTGGCTCTAATGTGCAAGGAAAACTCTTTAAAAATCGTTTTGTTGTTCTGTATTAGCGTAAGCGATTGGATGGTAATCATTGGGCGTTCCTTTTGTGGAGGGCTAAGAGTAGTATCAGTGGTACGATGACCAATAAAACAGCCAGTAGGCAAAGCGAAGCGATGGTTGCCTCTTTTCCATTTGCCATTTGGGTTAAGATGGAGCTAGAGAGGGTAGAGAGTCCAGCAGGAGCAACCAACATGGTAATGGTACTCTCACGAAGCGTAAAAATAAACCCCACAACCCAAGCCACCATAAACGATTTTTTAAGCAGTGGTAGGAGAATGGTGCTGATTATTTGACTCCATGATGCCCCAGAAAGTTCTGCTACCTCTATGAGGCTATGAGGTATTTTAGAGATGCCATGCTCTATGATTTTGGTACTTAAAAAGAGGTACTTCACAAGATAGCCCATGAGTATAATCGCAGGGGTGGCATAGATAAAATTGGTTACAGGGGTGTTCCAAAATTGGATTAATCCTATACCCAAAACAACGGATGAAAGCACAAAGAAAAAGAGAAGCATAGCGTTTAGAAAAGGGGCAAGTCTGCTTGTTCTGTAGTAGAGTATGTAGGCAGAGAAAAATCCAAAAATGACCAAGAGCGTTGCACCCATTGAGGCGTAGAGGGCAGTTCTAAAGAGCATAGGTAAAGAGCTACTAAGCGTTTCCATAAACGCCTGAAGAGTACTCTTTTGTAAAATACCCCACAGAGGCAGTAGCGTTACTAAAAAGACAAAAGGGATAAGCAGAGCCAATGCAAGGTAAGGTTTTTTAATCTCTATAGCTAAAATAGGATGACTGCTCATTTTTATGCTCTTACTAAAAGGCATCCAACGGTATTGGGCGATGAGGATAAAGAGGACAATTACAATAAGAGGCATGGTGTAGATGGTCGCCGTATTAAAATCATAAAAGGCAGAAAACTGAATAAAACTCTGTGAGGGAAAGATGTCGTAACGTAAAAAAGTAGCCACCGAGGACTCCCCCAAACTCAAAATAAACACCAAGACAAAAGAGAGTTCCATCGCAGGGTAAAGTAGTGGTAGGGTAATGTGTCTTAGCACCTTTTTCCATGACGAAGAGAGCAGAGCTACCTCTTCTAGCTCTACAGAGATGTGCTGTAAAAAGAGAAAGGTCAAAAGCATAGGAATAGGCAGATAGATAGTAAAAAGCACCCATGCCGTCCCTGCAAAACCAAAATAGAGAGAGGTTAAATACTCACTGCTTTGAAACAATAGAGCAAGACCATACGCCAAGATGTAGGGAGGAACAAGCAGAGGAGTGAGCAGAAGCATAAACCAAAAGTATCTGCCGTAGAGAGTGGTTTTAGCTAAAAGAGTGCCTAAAGCAGTTCCCACAACCGTAGCCAAAAACGCCACAAACCCTGCAAGGCTCACGCTATGGTAAAAACTACGCCATAGGGTTTGGTTTGTAAAAAGTTGTCGGTAGCCATCAAGAGAGAAAGCCCCCTCAGGCATAAAGGTCGAACCCACCATAGAGAGTATGGGAAGCAGACCAATAAGGGTAAGAAAAAAGATAATAATGAGTGAGACAAACGCTCTACTCATAGCTCTCAATCCAACGTTTTAGGTAGGGTTGAATCTCTAGCATCTTCTCTGCCACTTTTTCAAAATTGACAGGCATTACTTTTATTTCGTTAAGAGGTTTTAGAGCCTTTGGAGCTGTAACCCCCTCATGCAGAGGAATTTGAGCACAGTCAGCCTTTGCGAGTTTGGCTTCGCTCTCTTTGCTTAAGAGGTAGTCGATGAGTTGTTTTCCTTTTTGTGGATGAGGTGCATGGTTTAAAAGCATCACAGCATTTGGCACAACAAATGCACCAACATCATTTGCTCCTTGGTCAGGGTAGATGAAGGTGATTTTTTTACCCTCATTTTGTCTGCTAACAGCATCGTCACTGTCTACAAGAGAAAAGGCATAACGCTTAGAGGCTACAAAGTCGGCACTCTCGCCATTGCTTGTAGATATGGCTGTTTTATTGGCTTTGAGCTTAGTTAAAAAGGCTTTGGTCTTCTTCTCTCCCCAAAGGGTAAAAAGAGCCGACAGATGTGCCGTGGTTGTTCCAAAAAGTGGATTGGCAATGACCCCTTTGGCTTTAAACTGAGGGTTTGCATAGTCCAAAATGGAGCTTGGCTTAGAGCTTAACCCCTCTTGTGCCACTATTAGCCGTACTCTAGCCGAAAAGCCTGTCCAGTAGAACTCTTTTTGAATAAACTGTTTAGGAATGCCTTTAGCATTTGGGCTTTGGTAAGAAGCCAAAATACCTTTTTGACGCAACACCTCTGCACGAATGGGTTCATTTGCCCAGTAGACATCAGCTTGGGGGTTGTTTTTTTCTGCAATGAGTCGGTTCATCACCCCTGTGCTTTTGGACTCTTCGGTGTCATAGATGGCATTGACTTTGATGCCTGTCTCTTTTTCAAAATCTTTTAGCAGAGGCTCTGAAAAGACTTGGTCTTCCGAGACATAGATGGTGACGCTGTCGTTAGATGTTTTCTCTTGACACCCCACAAAAAGAAGAGGGGCAAGAAGTAGAAGTAGGTAACGCATTATCTACTCATTTCAATCTTAAGGTTATCAAACGAGGTTTGTGCGTCTGCTTTTGTCCAAACACCCACAGTACCTGCTTTTTTGAGTTTAGAATCTTTATGTTCGAGTTGGAGTTTACCATCAAGATAACCTTTGAAGCTGTCGCCTTTTTGCTCTATCTTCATCGTATGCCATCCAGAACTAAGTTTCACATCAGCAGAGGCGAGTTCACTTCGCATTCCATCATGCACGATGTAAAATCTAAAGTTGTCTTCGAGTGGGTTAAAACGTGCAACATAGTAGTTGTCATTGTCTTGCACTCGCCACATAAGACCACCACCTTGGTCGATACGTCCCTTATTGGCTTTAAACTCTACGGTGATGTTTCCATCGGTAAAGTTGACATCTTTGTTGTAGCAGAGGTTAAAAGAGCCTGAACTTCTTTTGGTCATTGAAGCACGGTGTTCTTTCTCATCGCTTGTGATTTCCCATGTTCCAAAGCTCTCCCATTTGCTTAAGTCTGTTTTTTCAAAGTCATAGTTTATGGTTTGGGCGAGTAGAGAACTACTTGCTAAGGCTGTAATGAGTATAAAGTTTTTGAGCATTGTTTTCCTTTTTTATTTTTTAAACTATTTGGAATCGGAGACTTTAGTCCCGAACAAGACGAGGCTAAAGCCATCGGTTCCTAGTCTTCTATGGTATAAATAAGCTTTTCACTAACATCATTACCAGCTATCTCAATGTAACGCATAGGGTATTCATCTAAATCAAGTGGACGAATAAACCCTCTAGTGGTAATGGTCTTAACCTTGTTAATCATCTTAATGTTGTCAATGTGCTTATGCCCAGAGAGAGTCACTAAAAGGTTAGGGTACTCAAAGAGTGCTTTGAGGGTCTCTTCGCTGTTTCCTAGTACATACTTATGTATATCTTTTTTGTCGTCACTGCACCAGTAGTTGGTGTAGGGGTGGTGGTTGAGTATAAGCGTTGGTTTACCAAGGTCAAGCATCTTTTTTGCAAAGGCTAGAGTCTCTTTGGTGTACGCTCCATTATTGGCGTGTTCAATACAGCTATCAAGCCCTAAAATAAGTGTGCCATTTTTCTCTACAGCCCAATCTTTACCTGAAACAGTTAGCTCTTTGTGGGACATAAAGAGTTTTTTAAATGTCTCTAAATCTATCTGCTTGTCATTAGCAGGGTTGGACTCTTTGTTTCCACGTACATGATAAGCAGGGCAGTGAAGTTTTTCTACTATCTCTTTGTAGACTAAGGCATCGCTGTCTGCTTTCATATTGTTGTTAAAGTTGTCTCCACCAAAAAGTACACAGTCAAGGTCTGGGTAGTTTTTATTGAGGTAGCGTACTGCCATTTTTAGGGCTTCTACACTTTCTGGATTACCTACATCCATGTGTGCATCGGTAATGTGTACGATTTTAAGTGAGTTTTGTTTTTTACTTTTTGTCTCATCTGCTACAAGAGGCATTGCTGCTAGTGCAACAGCACCTTTAAAAAAGTTTCTTCTTGAGTTGTTTGCCATTATTTATCTCCTACTGGTATATATGCATAGCCCTCATTTTGACGGTCAATGAGTCCTATGGTTGAATTTGGGATGATTTTAACGTATTTCACTATATCTTTGGCTTTAAGTCCATGTTTTGGCATACCTGCACCACACATTAGGAACTCTACATCGTAAGTATCTGACATGATTTTAATTCGTTTTTTTAAGTTGGCATAGTCTGCTAAGAGTGTTTTGTCTGTTTTGTACTCTGTCTTGCTGGGGTCAACGGTAAAATAACGGTATGCCCCACCATGAATGACCACGGTTACCTCTAGCTCTTTTAGTTTGCTCTCATAGTAGGCTTTGTTGGCTACGATGGCTTTGAGTATTTTGCGTTCAAAGGCTTTGATATTATCGGTAGTAAGGTCATAGACTACTTTGGCAGAACTCTCTGCGAATATGAGGGTAGAGAGGGTGATTAAAAGTAGGAGTATTTTTTTCATGTTGTGTCCTTTTGTTTGTAAAATTCCCCTATAATAGCTAAGAAGTGTAATGTTTTTTCTTACTTATTTATAGTTGGTTATAATTGCACATTAAAAAATATAGGATATTGATGAAAAATAGAACGATTGGACTACTAGGAGCAATAGCCATTGGAATAGGTGGTATGGTAGGAGGAGGTATTTTTGCTGTACTGGGAGAGGCTGTCTCTTTAGCTCATGGAGCAACCTTCGTAGCCTTTTTTACAGCAGGATTGCTGGCTCTTTTGACCTCTTACTCCTATGCAAAGCTCTCTGTACACTATCAAAACCGTGGTGGGACAGTTGTTTTTGTAGATAACGCTTTTAAGAAAAATCTACTCTCAGGTAGTGTTAATTTGATGTTGTGGCTCAGTTATTTAGTCACTATCTCTCTTTATGCTACAGCGTTTGCTTCTTATGGAGGAACTTTTTTTAAAAATGGAACAACGTTTTATATAGAGCAGGGGCTTGTCTTTATAGCTATTTTTTTACCAACATTTATAAATTTGCTTAGTGCCTCTTTTGTAAGTAAATCTGAATCTATTATTGTCTTTATCAAGGTAACATTGCTTATTCTTATTATTGCTTCTGGAGCAATCTATATTGAACCTGAGCGTCTCTCTCCTACTCATTGGGAATCGCCTTTAGGCATTGTTACAGCAGGAATGATTATCTTTGTTGCTTATGAGGGGTTTGAGCTTATTGCGAATGCTTCAGAAGATATTAAAAATCCTACGGTAAATCTACCTCGTGCTTTTTATGGCTCTGTTATTTTAGTAATTCTACTATATGTTCTTATCTCTATTGTCACTGTGGGGGTGGTTCCTGAATCTCAACTTTTAGAAGCAAAAGATTACGCTTTAGCCATTGCTGCTAAACCTGCATTGGGTCAAGTTGGTTTTACTATTGTGGCTATTGCTGCACTGCTTTCTACTTTTTCAGCGATTAATGCAACTATCTATGGAAATGCTCGTTTAGGATTTTTTCTTGCTAAGCAAGGAGAACTGCCTAAAATATTAAGCAAAGAGAAAAATGGAATCCCAAATATGGGGGTTTGGACTACCTCTATTTTGAGCTTCTTTTTAGCCATTAGTATTCCTCTAACAGAGATTGCCATTATTGCTAGTGCAGGTTTTTTACTTATTTTTGCTATTGTAAATATCTCAGCATT
Source organism: Campylobacteraceae bacterium (assembly GCA_027068975.1). Classification (GTDB taxonomy): domain Bacteria; phylum Campylobacterota; class Campylobacteria; order Campylobacterales; family Sulfurovaceae; genus UBA1140. The sequence continues at coordinate 32,050 of JALXFN010000002.1, forward strand.
TAAGTTAGCCAAAGAGATAAACGCAAATAGGTTAATTCTTTTTTTCTCTATTTTATGTTCTGTTTTAGCATTAATAACACTGCTATTTCATACCTATAGTAGCAATCCTAAAGCTGTGGTTGTTTTTATTGCATTTATCGTTTTTTCTCTCTCTTTTGAGTGGCTATATGGTAATTTGGTTCGAGGTCATTTCTTAAATAGGGAGTATCTATAATGTTTTCACTTTTTCTTATTGCCATAGCTTTAGCCATGGACGCATTTGCTGTCTCTGTTATTAATGGAAGCCAATATAAAGAGATGAGTTTAGGAGTAGCTCTTAAAATAGCTCTCTTTTTTGGACTCTTTCAAGCTTTTATGCCTCTTATTGGCTATTTTGTAGGGGGGTATGTTAGCCAATATATTCAGACTTATGCTCCCTACATTACTTTTGCAATCTTGGTCTATTTGGGTATAGATATGATTCGAGATGCCGAAAATGAAGATGGAAATGGACTAGATACAAAAACGCTTCTTCTCTTAGCAGTTGCTACAAGTATTGATGCTTTGGCTGTTGGTTTTGCATTCTCTTTACAAAAGGGTGTTGATATTTGGTTCTCTGTTTTAGTGATTGGGGTTGTTACATTTGTATTGTCTTTTTTGGGTATCTATTTAGGTCGTAAATTAGGTAGTTATCTGCAACGTCATGCTGAGTATTTGGGTGGGGGTATTCTTATTTTGTTGGGGATAGATGCTCTCTTTTCTTGATTGTACTCTAGGTTTTTCCCATCATTTTGATGGGAAAATTACTATTTTGACTCTTCTTTAATCTCAGCTACCATCGCTCCTCTTAGGTCCCCCTCTTTAAAACCTGTTGCTTTGTCATTTGGATAGTGTTCTTTAATTACCTTAGCAATTTTAGGGTCAATGTTTTGACCATGACACTTGGTACATACTTTCGATACTAAAAGTGGAACATAAACTCTTTTTGTTCCATTAACATCTACAAGTTTTGGCTTTTTTTCAAAAGTTTTCTCTTCTAGCTCTTTTTGAAATTGCTCTAATACCTCTGTATCAACGCTGTCTGGTTTGTTCGCTTCATTTCTGTATTTAGAGGCTACTCTTCTAACAGTTACCCCTTCTGGGAACTTTTTTGCAACATTGGCAGAAATTTCTGCAACATTAGTTGAACAAAAGTTCATGGCTTCTAAACCACTTTTATCTTCTTGGAGTTTTGCTTTTACATTCTTTTTTAACTCAGCTCCAAGCATCTTAATGGCAGTTACACCTTTTAAAACGGTTGGAGAGAGTTGTGGCTTTGTGGTGTTGTTTTCAACATCATTTGCATAAATAGCACTTGCTATTAACATAGGAATCATTATTTTTTTCATTTTATAACCTTCTTTTTTTAATTTGGAATTATATTAAATATGGTTTGTTTTTAATTGAAAATAGAAATTTTGTTAACTAAATTTTCAAAAATCCCTTTTGTGCTAAAAGAAAATCCTTCCACTGCTAAACGCCTATTGACCCCTCTAATCCATTTATATATACTGAAATTATAAAAAGATAACCCAAACTGCTAGTTGAAAAGAGATAAAGGAAAAAAATAGTAGAGTTCCATAAAAGCTGTGAGAGGCAGATTATGGAACAAAGAATGATAACAATATACTGCTTAATAGAAG
>JALXFN010000003.1 GCA_027068975.1 Campylobacteraceae bacterium
CTTTTAAACCACTCTATTGAGATTGTTGATAAAACCTCAGAGAATATTTTAGATAAAATTATTGATAAGAATTTAGATTTTGTTCAAACAAATCTGAAAAGTCATGAATTAAGAGCTAAAAATGAAAAAACCTTATCACTTCTGCGTAATAAAGATATTCAAGAACTTTATGTCCTTTACCCTTCCAATAATCAACTTTTTTTCCTTCTCGATACAGCCAAAGAGGATAGAGGAGAAGTGGATGAACTCTTTAGTCCCAAAGTTTCGAATGCATTTCTTGAGGTATTACACACAGGGAAAAAAACAACATATATTCAAGATAATATTGAAAGTTTAGGATTTACATTAATTAAACCAATTATCCAAAACAAAAAGGTTAAAGCTTTTCTTGTTGTCGATTATACTAAAAAGAGTCTCTCAGTATTAAGTAAATTACTTACATTAAGTGTAAACAGTATCAATATGGCACTCTTTTTTATATTTATTATTTTTTTACTTATTATCTATTATCTAGGTTATCGTAAATATGTAAAATATAAAATCTATTATAATACCAATACCCACACATTAAATAGAGTCTACTTAAGTGAAAATTATGAAAAAATTGAATTCAAAAAATATTATATTGCCTTGGCCGATTTAGATTTTTTTAAACGTATCAATACAATGTATGGTAGAAAAAATGGGGATATTTTAATTGATTCTGTTATAAAAACTATTAATGTTTTATTGAAAAAAGATGATGTATTTATTGAGTATAGTGGTGAATCTTTTTTGCTATTTATTTTGAAAAGTAAAACAAGTGAACAAGAGTTTAAAGAGCTTTTAGAAACCATTTGTCTTCATATTGAAAGAAAAAGTTTTAGGCTACCCAATAAGAGGGTGAAGCTAACCATATCTATTGGAGCTTTGATAGAGACAGAGTTAGAGAAATCGCTGCAAGATGTCATTCATAAGGCAGATACAGCACTCTATGAGACAAAGCATCGAGGACGAAATTCTGTTGCTTATTTTGACATGACACAGAGTCAGAAACTCTATAGAAACAGATTAAAAGAGTTAATAGAGTCCGATAAGTTGATTTGTCACTATCAGCCTATTGTGAATTTAAATAATAGGTCAATACACCATTACGAGGCATTACTGCGTATAAAAGATGGTAGTAATATGATTTTTCCAGATAAAATCTTACCTGACTTAGAAGACAGTCATCTTTATAGTTTTCTTTCAAAGAGAGTGATTGAGTTTAATATACAAAAATTAAGAGAGTATACAAATATAAAAATCTCTATTAATTTAAGTGTTGATGATTTATTAAATGATGCTATTCTTGCATTACTTGCTGAAAACTCTGACTTGGCTGATAGACTTCAAATAGAGGTTTTAGAAAATAAAAGTATAGATTATATGAAACTTGAAGTCTCTATTCAAAAATTAAAAATGTTTGGATATAAAATAGCTATTGATGATTTTGGTGCTGGTTATGCCAATATGAGCCACCTGTTAAATCTTTCTATTGATTTTTTAAAGATAGATGGTTCGCTTATTAAAGAGATACATCATAATAAACGTGCTCATACGCTGGTTAAAGCACTAGGGATTTTCTGTAAAAACAATAACATTAAGGTCATTGCTGAGTTTGTAGAGAATGAAGAGATAGTAGATATTTTAAAAGAGATGTATATTGAGTATGGACAAGGGTGGCATTTTTCTAAAGCACTTCCTTTTGATGAGTTAGACAAAACTCATCTTTAATCGTCATCTATTCTCTGTCCACGTTTACGTCCACCTATATCTAGTGGTACTCCTTCAAAATCAAACTTTTCTCTAAATATATTGGCTAAGTAGCGTTTGTATGAGAAGTGTAAACCATCAGGTCGGTTCATAATAATGGCTATTTTAGGTGGCTTTGTCTCATATTGTGTTGCAAATTTAATCTTTACAACCCCACCATTTACCGTAGGAATATGGTGTCTATTGATAGCATATTTCAGCACCTCGTTTAATTTAGATGTTGGTATTCTCTGTTTATATCGTCCATAAATATCTACTATCTCATCGAGTATTTTATGTACTCTTAAACCTGTTTTTGCCGAAACAGTTATGAGTGGTGCATAGTGTAAAAACTTTAGCTCATCACGAATATTTTCAACTGCTTTTTTATATCTCTCTTCATCATCTTTATGTATGTCCCATTTATTTAGAACAATTAGACAACCTAATTTGTATTTTTCTACTAAGTTTGCTATTCTCTCATCTAGTTCAAGAACACCTACTGTAGAGTCTATCATAAGCAGAGCAATATCTGCATTGGCTAACATAGCCTCTGTTCTCTCAAAAGCATACTTCTCTATTCCTAAAATTTTACCACGTCTTCTAATTCCTGCTGTATCAACAAAAGTAATCTTATAATCTCTATACTCCATCTCTTCATCTATAGGGTCAATAGTAGTACCTGCAACAGGTGAAACAACAGCACGTTCTTCTTTTAGGAGGGCATTTAGAAGAGAACTTTTACCAGTATTTACACGTCCTATAATGGCTACTTTTATCTCATTGTCCTCTTCTTCTTCATCTGCAACCTGAACCATTTCAACAATATCTTCAAAGCTTAAATCTTCATCTTCATCAGCTTCCAAACTCTCTTCCTCTTCACGTTCAGGAATGTACTCTTCTAGCCAAGCATAAAATTTATTCATATAACGGTTGTGACTGACCGACATTGGAAAAGTTCTCTCTGCTCCAAACTCTAAAAAGTCCCAATAACGTAAAGCTTCATCTTTATCATTGTCAATTTTGTTTACAACCAAAGCAATAGGTTTCCCTAATTGTTGTAGACTGTAAAAGAGTTCTTTGTCTTCTGCCTCTGGAATATTTTTACCATCAACAACATAAACAATAATATCAGCCTCATCAGCAGCACGAAGAGATAATTTTTTTACAATTGAAAACATCTCTGTTGAGTCATCTATCCCCCCTGTGTCTATCACTTCAAAGTCACGATTACCTGAGATAGTCACTTGGCGTTTTTTGATGTCACGGGTTGTTCCCACTACATCAGAAGTGATAGCATCACGTTCTCTTAATAATCTATTAAAAAGGGAACTTTTCCCTACGTTTGGTCGCCCTAAAATGGCTACTTTTTTGAGTTGTGTCATGCTTATTCTTTCTATGTTTGTTTCTATATTTGTGTAGGGTGTAGTCCCCGACTACACCATCAAATAAGAACTTATTATTTAAAAATTGAATTTTGTTTGAGTTTGGTTTTAACGGTGTAGTCGGGGACTACATCCTACGGTTAAAAATTATTGAAATTATAGCAGACTTTTAGTTATTTTTGGTTATCTAAAACTTTAGGCATACTTTCAATATAAAGAGACTGAGAAGGAAAAGCAAAAGCTACATTATTATTCTCTACTATTTTCATAATATTGATATTGACCTCTTCTTTGATTTTTAAGTACTTTTCCCATTTTGATGTTTTAGTAAATGTATAGACTAAAATCCCCAGTGAGCTGTCATCAAAGGTAGTAAATTTGACCAGCATCATTTCATTTTGTGCTATGCCTTTATGATTCCTTAACATGGTTTTTATATCAGCAATTACGTGTTCAATCTGCTCACTACTAGCATCATAGGTAAGTCCTAGTTTTATTTTAATTCGTCTTATTCCACGTCTTGAAAAGTTTTCAATGGGACTATTGGCTATGACTTGGTTGGGTAGGGTGATAAGTGACTTTTTAAACGTACGGATTTTGGTGGTACGCATACCTATATCTTCGACTACTCCTTCGACTTCATCTATTCTTATCCATTCACCTATGCGTATAGATTTGTCTAAAAGTAGGGCGATAGAGCCAAAAAGATTGGCAGCAGTATCTTTTGCAGCTAAGGCAAAGGCTAAACCACCAATCCCTAAACCTGCCATGAGACCTGCCACGTTAACTCCCCAAAGTTGCAAAATAGCACCCAATCCAATAGAGAGTACAATCACTCTTATAACGGTTAACAAAAAGTTACCCATTTCATGGGACAACTCAGGGTTAAACCGTTCTGTAAAGTGGTAGATAACGCCTCTTAGGGCATGTACCATAGCATAAATAGCCCAAAAGAGGTTAAACATAATCATGGTATTGATTATTTTCTCAACAATAGGAGTTTCTAAAAAAAGTAGAGCAAAAAACAGTCGTACCCCTATAGTAAAAAATACAAAAGAAAGTGGTCCTCTTAGTGCAGAGAGAATACGGTCATCATAATACGTTTGTGTTTGCTTAGCTAAAGGTTGAAGTACTTGAATGACTAATTTTGCAAACATCTTTCTAAGCAGAAGAAAGAAAAAGAGTGAAAATATGGCTGCAAGAATATTACCTAAAGGTATGTCAAAATATAGTTTACTAAAAAAAGTACCCTTTTCTGATAAGTAAAGTTCATTCAAATAACTCTGTATTTGAGGGAAGAAATTAATATCTAATTGCTTAATAATCTCTTCTGTATTTGTAGTATTGTGTTCATTCATATTTTTTCTTTAGTTTATAGTAGTTTTATTAGATTAACTTTAATTTTAGCAAAATAAACTATGATGTCATATCATATTGACACGGTTTATACACATATATATGATTAAATGCACATATTGAAATAATAAAGGATTATTATGAAACAGTTATTAATATTATTGAGTGCTTTTGCACTATTTAGCACAAGCGTACAGGCTGAAACGATAGAAGCAAACTATAAAGTTGAGTTTGGAATTTTTGGTGAAATAGGAGTCGCTAATGCAACGTTGACCAAAGATGAAAACTCTTATACTATAGATGTGGAGTTAGAAGCAACTGGATTGGCTAAAAAACTTTCTAGAGATAGAAAAGAGCATCATATTTCAAAAGGACATATAGAAGATGGCGTAATGGTTTCAGACCTTTATCAAGTTATTAAATCACATGGTGATAAAACAACCAATAAAGTTTACTATATAGACCATAAGAATAAAAGTGTAATAAAGAGCTATAAACATTGGAAAAATGGGAAATTAAGTGATGATTCAAACACTACAATGGACTACTACTCTAAAAATGACCTACTAACACTCTATTTTAATTTAGATAAAATGGTCAAAGATAAACAAAAGAGTGCCTCTTATACATTTACTGCTGTAGGTGCGGAGAAGCAAAATGGTTCAGTTGATGTTATTATTCCTGAAAGTAATGAGTTAAATAAGTTTGAAGAGTCTGTAGGTGCTAAAGATAAAAATGGATGGTATGCAAGAGCCATTATTAATCAAGATATATTTTCAAGTGATAAAGGTGAACTTCTACTACGTATAGGAGCAGATGGTATAACTCAAAAAGCTGTTTTGAAAGATTTAATTCTATTTGGTGATGTAAGAGCAGAGAAAATATAATAGCTGAAAAGAGAGTTTTAATGACTCTCTTTTCATACTAGTGTTTTAAACAATTCAAACACTCTTCACTTTTTTCTTTTAAAATAGTCTTGCTTTTTGACTCTTTAAATTGAGGTCTATATTTTTTTACTAATCTTCTTAATTTTTTATACTTTTTGCCTTTTAGTTTTACTACAGTAGCTATTTTTTTTCGTACATATCGAGCAGGGTTAACAGCTTTACCATTTTTATAAAGACCAAAGTGTAAATGTGGTCCAGTACTTCGTCCTGATGTCCCTACATATCCAATAGTTCTTCCTTGTTTAACCTTTCTACCTTTTCTCATTCCCTTCGCAAAACCTCTCATGTGTGCATATAGAGTTTTTATTCCATTTGGGTGTTTGATTTCAATGACTCTACCATATCCACCTTTCCAACCTTTAAAAGAGATGGTTCCTGAAGAACTAGCAACAATGGCACGACCAGGTCTCGCTGCATAGTCTATTCCCAAATGGGCTCTATATCGTCTTAAGATGGGATGAAAACGTTTATAGGTAAAGTAGCTAGATATACGTTTAAACTGTCTTAATGGACGAATAAAACTTGAGTGGTAAGTACGCTCATACTTTTTCCCTAAAGAGTCATAATACTTTTCATCATCCAATAAAAATCCATAAAATGGTTTTTTATTTATTTCAATTAAACAGGCTTGAATAATAGGATTTGAAAAGGCTTTTCCCTTTCTATATTTTTGTGTATAGAAAATAATAATTCTATCCCCTTTTTTCATCTTTTTAAAAGGTATTGCTTTAGAGTAGACCTCTTTTAACTCTCGACTATAATAAGAAGTTTTAGTAGCGTCATCTAAATCTTTTTCAAATGACCTTTTAATTTTAATGGAGATGGTCTTTTCTACAGTGGTGTAAGGGATAGGAACATATTTGGCGACGTATCCTTTTTTAGTATTTTTAAGTTCTAACATTAATTCATCTGAAACTGGAATGGTTATATTTACTATTTTACCATTTCTTTTATTGATACTATAGGTTTGACCAGAACGAATCTCTTGTATTAACTCTTTATCTTCTCTATCCATATTATAGTAAGTTTTTAGAGGAATATTGTGATTTTCTAAAAAGTTTAGGAACGTCATGTTTGAGTCCCATTTATAGTCTTTTGCAGAGAGGTTTTGTAAAAAAAAGGTAAGTGAAACAAGTGTAAGTAGTAATTTTTTGGGCATATATGCTCTTTCATTTTTGTTAATTTTTGATAATTTTAGCTCAAATATTCTTATTGTTTTATTGAAATATGAAAATAGTTTAAAAATAGAGTGTTTTTTATTGTTCCTAATCTGAAATCTATTCTAATATGATAGTATTTCAAAAAATTAAAAGGTAATCGTTGAAAAAATATATTTTAGGCATAGATAGAGGGGTTCTTTTTATGCTTTTAGCTTCACTCTCTTTTGCTGTTATGGGTGGGTTTGCTAAGACGGTCAGTGAAGTACTTCCCCCTGTAGAAGTAACTTTTTTTAGAAATGTTTTTGGTGTCGCTTTGGTTGGTTTTGCTATCTATAAATCTCCTCTAAAACAGATAGGAGGGAAACCTCTTCTTCTCCTCTTTCGTGGAACGATGGGCTTTGTTGCACTTTTAGCTTACTTCTATATTATCGCATTTATTCCCCTTGGTGAGGCTGTTACCTATAACAAAACTTCACCTATATTTGTCGCTATATTTGCCTATTTGTTCTTAAATGAGAAACTCAATAAGTGGGCTATTGTAGCGATTCTTTTAGGCTTTTTAGGTATAGCGTTTATCTCATTACCTGCTGATGGAGTGAGTTTTAGTAAATATAGTCTTTTGGGAATCTTTTCAGGAGTAGGGGCTGCATTGGCTTACACCTCTATTCGTGAGCTTCGAGCATATTATGATACAAGAGCTATTGTTATGAGTTTTATGGGTGTGGGTACATTAGCACCTCTGCTTTTAATGGCTCTTTCACCTTATGTTGAACCTCCAAAATATTTAGAGTTTATGTTTGATGAGTTTGTTATGCCTCAGGGGATTTTGTGGCTCTATCTTATCATTATGGGTCTCTCTGCAACCGCTTCACAAGTGCTTATGACCAAAGCGTATGAGTATACCAAAGCAGGAATTGTTGGGACTATCTCCTACTCCAATATTGTCTTTGCCCTTATTATTGGTATAGCTTTAGGTGACCCTATACCAACACCTTTGAAAGTTTTAGGTATAATTTTGGTCATAATTTCAGGGCTGATAGTCGCTCTCGTTAAGGATAAAAAATGATATTAATTGCAGGACCATGTGTATTAGAGAGTCGTGATAATGTTATGAGAATTGCTGAGAGTCTAAAGAAGTATCATGAAGATTGTACTAAAGATTTCTACTTTAAAGCGAGTTTTGACAAGGCAAATAGAACAAGTCTTGACTCTTTTAGAGGGCCGGGGCTTGATGAGGGCTTAAAGATGCTTCAAGAGGTTAAAGAGCAGTTTGGATATAAACTCTTAACCGATGTACATGACTACACTCAACCTAAAGTTGTAGCAGAGGTGGTAGATGTACTTCAGATTCCTGCTTTTTTATGTCGTCAGACAGATTTATTGGTAGCATCTGCTAAGACAGGAGCTGTAGTAAACATTAAAAAAGGGCAGTTTCTAGCTCCACAAGCTATGGGACACTCTGTTAAAAAAGTGCTTAAAACACGTGGTTTTAATGGTGAAGCCAGTTATGAAAATGCAGAGAAATATGGTGTTTGGTTAACAGAGAGAGGAACAACTTTTGGTTATGGTAACTTAGTTGTGGACATGAGAGGTCTAAAGCAGATGCGAGAGTTTGCCCCTGTAGTTTTTGATGCAACTCACTCCGTACAACAACCAGCCTCTGGTGGAGCAACTTCTGGTGGAGATTCGGCTTTAGTTCCATATCTTGCACGTGGTGCAGCAGCTGTGGGAGTTGATGGATTCTTTTTTGAGACACACTTTGACCCATCTATTGCTCTAAGCGATGGTCCAAATATGATAGAGTTAAATAAGCTAGATAGTTTAATAAAACAGATTGATGCGATTAGAAGCATTGTAGAATAATCTTAATTGGTTATAATTCTTTAAAAATTTAAAGGCAGTAGATGAAAATAGTTGAAGGTGATTTTCAAGTAGATAAAAGTAAAAAAGTAGCCATTATTAACGCACGGTTTAACCACTTTATTACAGATAGATTAGTAGAGGGTGCAAAAGATACCTATGCAAGACATGGTGGGAATGTTGAAGATTTAGATTTAATCTTAGTTCCAGGAGCATTTGAAGTTCCATTTGCACTAGACAAAGCTTTAGCATCTGGTAAATATGATGCAGTTTGTTGTTTGGGTGCTGTTATTCGTGGGGCAACTCCTCATTTTGATTATGTTTCAGCAGAGGCAACCAAAGGGGTGGCAAGTGCTACCATGAAACATGGAAAACCAGTTACTTATGGGGTACTTACTGTCAATAGCATTGAACAAGCCATTGAGAGAGCAGGTACAAAAGCAGGTAACAAAGGTGGTGAGGCTATGGCAGGGCTTATAGAGATGATGAATCTTTATACGGCATTAGAGAAATAGCGTTAATCGACATTTAAAAGGTGCGTTGAAAACAGCACCCTACGGAATTGAAATAATATTTGAAACCTGTAGGGTGTAGTCTCCGACTACACCGTCAAAATATATATAGAAGTCTAATCCATTAAATTTCTATATATATTTTAAAAAGGCAAACAAAATATGGCAACAAGACACCAAGCAAGAACAGCAGTAGTAGGACTTTTATATGCGTATGATTTAGGAAATGAAGAAATTTCTACCTTTACAGACATTATTTTAGAAGAAGATAAAATCCGTAACAAACAAAGAGAGTTCTCTCATGCTCTGTTTAATGGAACCATTAAAAATTTAGAAACCATTGATGCAGAGATTCAAAAACACCTCAAAGGATGGGACTATAACTCTATTGGAAAAGTAGAGAAGTCTATTATGCGTCTAGCAGCTTTTGAAATCATGATAGAGGGTACAGATAAGCGTATTATTATTAATGAAGCCATAGAGTTAGCAAAAGCATTAGCAGACGATAAATCTCCACGTTTTATCAATGCTGTTTTAGATGCTATAGGTAAGGAAGAATCTGCTAATATTGAAAAGCCTGAAGAGAAAGAACTTCCAAAAGAGAAACCAGAATAAAAAACTGTTCGATAAAATCGAACCTACGAAGGAATGAAATGCATACTCTATACAAATTATTCCTTCTATTTATACTTCTTCTACTCCCACTTTTTGCAAAAGAGATAAAACCAGCATTTATTATGAAAACAGAAGGTTTGGTCAATGACTTTGTACTTGATGGTATCTATTTATATGTTGGAACTGATGATGGAATGGTAGAGATTTTCAATATAAAAACAAGAAAAAAAGTAGATGAAATCTTTATAACAGCAGAAAAATCAGCCATGGGAGATTGGGTTAATCCTAAAATACTTTCAGTAGACAGAAACCGTGGCAAAACACTTATAGTTAGTTCATCTATAGGTGGTTATAGAAATGTTTGGATACATGATGGTAAAAAACTAAAACGTCTTATATCTACAGAAAAAAAGATAAGCATCAAAGAGGCGAGATTTGTAGATAAAGAAAATATTCTCTATGGAACATTGGCTTATGAAGTAGCCAACTACGCTTTAGGTGAGGGCTACAGAACCTACGAAAAGCAGGTTGAACAGAGTACTTTTTCAGACATGGTGTTAAGCGAAGACAAAAAGAGTTTTGTAACGGCAAGTGAGAGTGGGCAAGTAACTGTTATGGACGTAAAAACAGGTAAAATTTTAAAACAACCAAAGCCTCTAAATCTTGACAACATCTACAAACTTGACTACAAAAATGGAACCATTATTACAGCTGGTCAAGACCGAAGAGTAGGGGTCTATCCAAAAGATGCAAAGCCCTATTATCTAAAAAGTAACTTTTTGGTCTACTGTGCAGGGTTAAGTCCTAGTGGAAACATAGGTGTCTACTCTGCCAACGATAAGAACGATTTACAACTTTTTAATGTTAAAACAGGTAAAAAAACAGATACCCTAGTAGGACAAGACTCAGTCCCTTCAACCATAAAGTTTTTTAATGAAGATGGATTTTTTTCTGCAGGGTATGGATATAACATTTACTATTGGTATCTAAAAGAGATAAATGGAACGTAGAGTCGATTCATCGTCCGAAATCTAAAGATTTTAATCAAAGCATAGTATAATCACAAATTATAAAATAAGGATAAAAATGAGTGCCTTAAACAACAAAAGAATGACCATAGATGAAGCTGTGGAGCTAATTGAAAAAGCAGACCTCAAAACGCTTGGACGTATGGCAACCGAGATGAAAAAAAAGTTACATCCAAAAGGTGTAACTACCTTTGTGGTTGATAGAAACATAAACTATACCAATATCTGTTGGGTTGACTGTAAATTTTGTGCCTTTTATACTCATGAGAAAAAAGAAGATGCTTATATTTTAACTTTTGATGAGATAGATGAGAAGATAGATGAACTCATTGCTATTGGTGGAACACAGATTCTTTTTCAAGGTGGGGTTCACCCAAAACTTCAGATTGAGTGGTATGAAGATTTAGTAGAGCATATTCATAATAAGTACCCAACCATTACTATTCATGGATTTTCGGCTATTGAGATAGACTACATCGCAGGGCGTTCTAAGCTTTCAGTTTCAGAGGTACTTGCACGTCTAAAAGCAAAGGGGTTAAGCTCTATTCCTGGTGCTGGAGCAGAGATACTCTCTGATAGAGTTCGTGATATTATTGCTCCTAAAAAATTGGGGACAGAAAAATGGTTAGAGGTTCATCGTGAAGCTCATAAGCTTGGTATAAAGTCGACTGCTACCATGATGTATGGAACAGTTGAAACAACACGCGAGATAGTAGAGCATTGGGACTATGTGCGTAAACTTCAAGATGAAACAGGTGGATTTAGAGCCTTTATTATGTGGTCTTACCAAAGTGACCACACGCAGTTAAAACGTGAGTTACCAACTATATCTAAAAGTACACCAAATCAGTATTTGCGTTATTTGGCAGTAGCAAGGCTATTTTTAGACAATGTTCCCAATATTCAAAGCTCATGGGTTACTCAAGGAAGCTATATTGGTCAAATGGCTTTAAAGTTTGGAGCCAATGATTTAGGTTCAACCATGATGGAAGAAAATGTTGTTTCAGCAGCAGGAGCTGCCAACTCTATGAACCAAAAAGAGATGATAGAGCTTATTCGTGATGTAGGTGAACACCCTGCAAAGCGTAATACAGCTTATGAGATTTTGGAGAGGTTTTAACAGATGAAAAAAATAATAATTTTACTAATAACAATACAAGGAATATTAATGAGTGCAACCGTCAACCCTATAAAAATAGATAATGTAAAAGTCCCCTTTATATTTGAAGAGGATAAAAATTTACCTATTATTTCAATGCAACTCATATTTAAAAACTCTGGCTCACTTACTGATAGTAAAGATGGTTTAGTCAAGTTAACATCTAAACTTTTAAATGAGGGAACGAAAAAAGATGGAAGTGCAGGGTTCTCTACAAAGTTAGAGAGTAGAGCCATAGGGCTTTCAGCACATGCTGGAAAAGAGACGTTTGTCATAGAACTTGGCTCTTTAAAGAGTGAGTTTCCAAAAGGTATAGCGTTACTAAAAGAGCTTTTAAAAGACCCTAACTATAGTGATGAAACATTAAAAAAAATAAAGACACAAACCATAGGCTCTTTAAAAAGAAAAGAGAGTGATTTTGACTATATATCATCTTTAAAAATGAAATCTATGATTTTTCCAAACACCCCTTTGGCAAAAGCCAGTTTAGGAACGGTTGAGAGTGTTAACTCTATTGAATTAGCAGATATCAAAAAACATATTGCTGAACATTTAGGTTTAGAAAATGCCATAGTAGTTATGGGTGGTGATATCGGTATGGAAGAGGCATTTAAGTTAGCAGGGCAAGTGCTTTTAGAACTCCCTCATGTAAAAAGTGAAGATATAAAACCAATGAAAGCAGTAGGAACTAAGCAGATAAAAAAGAGCATAGTAAAAAGTGAACAAGCTTATGTTTATTTTGGAGCCCCTTTAGCTGTACCTTATGACTCAAAAGAGCGTTACCTTAGCCAAGTGGCATCGTTTATTTTAGGTAGTTCTGGTTTTGGTTCACGCCTAATGGAAGAGATAAGAGTTAAAAAAGGTCTAGCTTACTCTGCATATAGTCGTTTTAACATAAACAAAACACACTCATACTTCTCTGGTTATCTACAGACTAAAGTAGAGTCAGGTGACGAGGCAGTAAAAGTAGTAAAAGATGTAGTTCAACTCTTTTTAGACAAAGGTGTAACAGCCGAAGAGTTACACTCTGCACAACAGTTTCTACTAGGTTCAGAACCTCTTAGAAATGAAACCCTATCTCAACGTCTTGGACGAGCTTTTCAAGAGTATTACGCAGAGCGACCATTGGGTTCATCGGCAGAAGATTTGAAAAAAATAGAAGCTATGACACTAGACGAACTTAACAGTTTTATAAAAAAACATAAAGAGATAGCTGAGATTTCTTTTTCTGTGGTGACGGGTGAGGGTGAAGGGAAGAAGTAGATTTAAGCTTCTTTTCTTAAGCTATGGTGTCAGACCCCAAATAGATAACAAAACTTAAACTAGTATAAAAACATTAGAATTTGATTATACAAAAAAGAAAAGCTTTACTTTAACTTTATTTATTTTATATACGATTTGGGATATAATAGTTCAATAATCAATATTGGAGAAAATCATGAAAACACAAACAACCATACGTGTAGATGAGTTAAATTATCAATTAGCTAAAGAGATTTTAGCCAAAATAGGATTGAGCTATTCACAAGCCATTAGTGTCTTTAACAACATGATAGTAATGAATAATGGTTTACCTTTTGATGTAAAAATTCCTAATAAAGAGACAGAAAAAGCATTAAAAGAGCTAGAAAATAGAGAGGGTAAAAGCTTTAAAAATGTAGATGATTTATTTGCTGATTTGGACAAATAGATGTATGAAATATTTAGAACAAGTAGTTTTAAAAAAGATTACAAAAAACTCTCTATGCAAGACAGAGAGATAGTTAAAGAGGTTGTTACTATTTTAGCAAAGGGAGAGGAATTAGCACAAGAGTATAAAGACCATAAACTTATTGGTAACTATCTTGGGTGTAGAGAGTGTCATCTTCGACCTGATTTATTATTGATTTATAGAATTGACAATAATATTTTAGAATTAGCCTTGACTAGAGTTGGTAGTCACTCTAAATTATTTGGGAAATGAGCTACAGTGATAAACCCCAAATAGACAATAAATCTTAAAATAATATAACAACATTTAGATTTGACCAATGGGCTTTTAGCACCTCATGATGCCATGCTTCAAGTGCTGATTGACTATCTTGGTAATTTGGCTGTTCATAAAATGCTCTTAAAGTGCTTTTTGCTATTACTCTTATAAGAAGAGTATAGTAATGTTACCATTATGGTGACTTTAAAGCTGGAGTGTTTATTGGAAATAATAATATTGAAACTCCTCTAGAGCATAAGTTCTACGAGATTTAAAGTTAAGTTTTTAATCAATAAAAGTGCCAAAATGGCACATATAAAAGGAGATACCTATGAATGCAAATACTCCTCGTATAACAGCAAGAGTAGATTTTGATACACAAGAGCTTTTGTCTAAAGCAGCAGCTATTGTTGGAATATCTAGTATTAATTCATTTGTTTTGAATGCTGCAATTGAAAAAGCAAAGAATATTATTCAAAAAGAGAATACCTTAAAACTGAGCCACAGAGATGCCATGTTGCTTGTTAAAGTACTTGACGAACCTACGTCAAACCCACGACTAAAACAGGCAATGAAAAACTATAAGACTAAAACTCAATGATAAGTATAGCTCTTGACAAAAATAGACACGATAGAAAGCGTTTTGATTGTGGTGTAAAAGAGTTAAATACCTACTTACAGATGATGGCGAATCAGCAATCTTCTAAAGACAATACTCGAACTTTTGTTTTAGAAGATGAAAAAAATCCACAATTTATTATACGCTAACTATGGCTACTATAGATTTAAATTCTCTACCTTTAAATCTACAGAAAAAATATCATAATGCAACTACAGCAGGGCTTATTGCACGTTTAGATGTTGACAAAAGATATAAAGGAGAAGGTTTTGGAGAATGGTTGTTGATGTATTAGAAAGACTTTTAGATGCTAGTGATTCTGTGGCTTTTCCCTTGATTGTTGTTGATGCAAAAGATGGAGTTGCTGAGTTTTATGAAAAGTTTGGTTTCTTGACTCTATTAGATGAAGACAATAAGTTGTTTATTACAATTGACAGCGTTCGGAAAAGTTTTAAAGATTAACAAAGTTAGAAAATATAAAAACCATTACAATTTGACATATTTTTATCTATTTCTAGGTTTCTGTGTTACAATAGACTTTTTGTATATCTCTATAGGATTATACAAGAAGTCTAAAATTCCAATTTTAAAAGGAGTAGCGTATGCAAGAAGCCAAAGCACTGTTTCAAAAGTTAAAAATTACCTCTTTACTTGATTTGGCTCTGCTTATTCCTACTTCATACAACAATACTACGCTCTCTTCTAGCATTCAAATAGGAGAGACACAAGTTTTTGAAGCTACTGTTGATGAGGTTTCAAACTTTAATGGAAAACTTCGTATTACTTTCTATCTGCCTCAATTTAATACCCTTTTAGTCTCTATGTTTTTTCGAGTTACTCCCTATCATCATAAGCTCTATACTCATGGTTCACGGCATTATATTCAAGGTAGAGTTGAGGAGTATAGAGGTACACTTCAGATGAACCAAGCCAAATCACTTAAGCGTGTAGGGCAGATAATCCCTAAATATAGCACTACACTAAAAGAGAGTAGCATACGCTCTTTAATAGAGTTCTATATTACAGAGAAAAATCTTTTAGCCGAGGGGTTAGACCAAAGAGAGGTTGCTACGTTGATGGGGCTTCATTATCCTCAAAATTTAGAGCAGGTTAAAAACTATGACCCTGAGGTTTTAAAATTTATAGAGGCTTTTAACCATATGAAAAAGCTCAAAGGTAAAAGAGCCGATTTTCCTGCACTAAAAGCTCTGAATGGTGAGCTTATTCCTTTTGTAAAGTCTCTTCCTTTTCAGTTGACCAAAGAGCAACAAGCCGTTATCTATGAAGTACAACAAGATTTAAAATCAGATAAAAAAGCTGCAAAACGTCTAGTCATAGGTGATGTTGGGTCTGGTAAAACCATGGTTATTTTAGCTGCTGCTGTTATGGCTCATCCTCATAAAAGTATGCTTATGGCTCCTACTTCACTACTTGCACTGCAGTTATATGAAGAGGCAGTGAAACATCTACCTAAAGAGATGAGCATCGCTTTGGTAATGCAGGGTAAAAATGAGGGAGACTACTTAACGGCTGATTTTATTATAGGAACTCATGCTCTACTCTTTAAAGAAGATTTACCTCAAGTTCCGTTGGTCATGGTCGATGAACAGCACCGTTTTGGAACCAAACAGAGAGCTTTGCTTGAAAATATGATGGCAAAAGGGGAGAAAAAACCTCACTACTTACAGTTTTCAGCCACGCCTATTCCTAGAACCCAAGCGATGATGCAGTCTGAGTTGATAGATGTGAGCCTTATAACCTCTACGCCATTTGAGAAAGATATAACAACAAGAGTAGTTGACAAGGGTGATTTTTCTGAACTGTTAGAAGATATAAAAGATGAGATAGCTCAAGAGCATCAAGTTTTGATTATCTACCCTTTGGTAGAGGAGAGTAAAGAGATACCTTACCAATCACTAGATGAAGGTCGTGGTTTTTGGGAGAAGAAGTTTGATAATGTCTATGTGACGCATGGAAAAGATAAAAATAAAGAGAAAATTTTAGAAGAGTTTAGAGATAAGGGTGATATTCTTTTAGCTACAACTGTAGTAGAAGTGGGTATCTCTTTGCCTCGTTTGACACTTATAGTCATTGTTGGAGCAGAGCGTTTAGGCTTGGCAACACTCCATCAGTTACGGGGAAGAGTAGGTCGTCTTGGGCTAAAAAGTTGGTGTTATCTCTTTACCAATAACAAGAAGAATGGTCGTTTAAGCTCCTTTACCCAAACCATGAGTGGTTTTGAGATAGCAAAGCTTGATTTGAAGTTTAGAAACTCAGGGGACATTGTAGATGGTACCATTCAAAGTGGAATGCAGTTTAAGTGGTTAGACTTGGCTGAAGATGAACATATTGTAAAAGTAGCAAAAGAGCGTGTAAATAGTTTATTTTAAAGCTTTTAAACGCTATATATAGGAAAGTAAAGCTATAATCTAGTTATGAAATATAACAACATTGACTTTAATAATAAAACGATTCTCATTACTGGTGGAGCAGGATTTATTGGCTCTAATTTGGCTTTTTATTTTCAAGAGCAGTTCCCTCAATCACATGTAGTTGTTTTTGACAAATTTAGAAGTGAAGCAGTTTTTTCCAATGGAAATTTACAAAGTTTTGGACACTATAAGAATCTTATAGGTTTTTCAGGTGATGTTATTTGTGGTGATTTAAATTCTGAAAAAGATTTATCAGCATTGGATGATTATAACTTTGACTATATTTTTCATGAAGCTGCTATTTCAGACACAAGAGTCTATGACCAAGAGATAATCATGCAGACCAATGTCAACTCTTTTTATTACTTTTTAGAGAAAGCTAAAAAAGACAATGCTGTATTGGTTTACGCCTCTTCTGCTGCAACCTATGGTTCTATGCCTTCACCTCAAACTGTAGGAAAGGAGAATCCTGAAAATCCTTATGGCTTCTCTAAGTATGCCATGGACCAGATTGCTTACCGTTATATGAGAGAGAATCCATCTATGAAGATTGTAGGGTTAAAATATTTCAATGTTTATGGAGCTAGGGAGTTCTTTAAAGACAAAACATCTTCTACTGTTATTCAGTTTGGACATCAAATCTTAGCAGGAAAAGCACCAAGACTTTTTGAGGGGAGTGATGAGATAGTTAGAGATTTTGTCTATATTAAAGATGTTGTTCAAGCCAATATAAAAGCTTGTGAAGCTAAGAAATCAGGGGTTTATAATGTGGGGACATCTAAGCCAAGAAGTTTTCAAGATATAGCTGACATTTTACAAAAAGAGTTGGGAACTGACTATGGGACAGAATACTTTCCTAACCCTTTTACAGGTTACCAAATGCACACCCAAGCTGATATTTCAACGTCACAAGAGTTCTTAGGATATGAGCCTGAATGGGAACTAGAAGAGGGGATTAAAGATTATATTTCAGAGATTAAACGTATGTATGAAGAAGAACTGTAGGGGCGACCTTCGTATCTGCCTACAATTGGCATATTGAAAAATGTAGGGTGTGATTGCTATCGCATCAATAAGGAAAAACGTGATAGAACTAAAAAACAAAGAACCAAATATTTTAGTCATCGGTGACCTCATGATAGACCACTACCTTTGGGGAAAGTGTGAAAGGATATCCCCTGAAGCACCTGTGCAAGTGGTCGCAATAGAGAAAGAGACAGCCGTACTTGGTGGAGCAGGAAATGTGGTTCATAACCTTAAAGCTTTGGGTGCAAAAGTAGATGTTTTAAGTGTTATTGGTGATGACAGCAATGCTCATGAGCTTAAAATACTATTGAGTGATATTCATGTGAGTGGGGATGTACTGATTGTTCAAGAGGCTAGGAAAACTTCTAAAAAGAGTAGAATCATCGCTTCACAACAACAGGTAGTTCGTTATGACAAAGAGAGTACAGACGATATTTCTAAAGAGTCAGAGCTTAAAATAGTAGAGTATTTTAAGAAAAATATTACCTCTTATGATATGGTACTTCTTTCTGATTATGGTAAGGGTGTACTAACAAATGAGTTAACAAGAGCTTTAATAGAGATTGCCAACAAACATGGTAAAAAGGTTTTAGTTGACCCTAAAGGTGAAGATTATACGAAGTATTCAGGAGCTTACCTTTTAACACCAAACAAAAAAGAGGCTATTGAAGCTTCAAAAGTCAATATTAAAGATGAAGCTTCTCTTTTAGAAGCTATTACAAAACTTAAAAGTAAATGTTCGTTGTCTGTAGGGCTTATTACCCTTAGTGAAGATGGTATTGCTATTTATGATGATGCGTTACGAACGCACCCCACGGTAGCACGAGAGGTCTATGATGTTACAGGAGCAGGTGATACGGTTATTGCTTCTCTTGGTTTCTCTTTGGCTTGTGGGTATGACATAGACAAAGCAGTAAAGTTTTCAAACCTTGCAGCTGGTGTGGTGGTTGGAAAAATAGGTTCAGCAACAGCCACGCTTAATGAGATTATAGAGTATGAGTCAAGCCTTAATAAATCTACATCGGATTCACATATTAAGACACTTGAAGAGATAGAACTTCTTAGTGAGGAGCTAAAAAAACGAGGTAAAAAAGTGGTCTTTACCAATGGCTGTTTCGACATCTTACATGTGGGACATGTGAAGTATCTTGAAGAGGCAAAATCGTATGGTGATGTTCTCATTTTAGGGCTTAATTCAGATGAAAGTGTTTCACGTCTCAAAGGTCCAACTCGACCAGTCAACACTGAAAATGACCGAGCATATATTTTAGCTTCACTAGAAGCTGTAGATTATGTGGTAAAATTTTATGATGATACACCCTATGAACTTATAAAAGCTGTGCAACCTCATATTTTGGTCAAAGGTGGAGACTATGAAGGTAAAGAGGTTGTAGGTCAAGATATAGCCGATGAGTTAAGGCTTGTTAATTTTGTCGAAGGTAAAAGTACTACAAAAACAATAGAAAGAATAAAGGATGGTCATGAAAACAACTATTGCTAGAGAATTACAAGGACATTTAGAGACGATACAATCTGTTATAGGAAGTATGGAAGAAGATTTAGAAAAAGCTTCACGTATGGCTGTAGAAGTGCTAAAAAGAGGAAATAAAATTTTACTCTGTGGAAATGGTGGTTCAGCTTCCGATGCACAACATATCGCAGCAGAGCTAACAGGTCGCTACAAAACAGAGCGTAGAGGTTTAGCAGCAATTGCTTTAACCACAGATACTTCTGCATTAACAGCTATAGGCAATGATTATGGCTATCATAGAGTTTTTGATAGACAAGTAGAGGCTTTGGTAAATGAAGGTGATTTGCTTATTGGTATCTCAACTTCAGGAGATTCACTAAATATAATCTCTGCACTACTTCTAGCAAAAGATATGGGAGCAGAGACTTTAGGATTTTCAGGTAAAGGTGGAGGAAAGATGAATTATGCTTGTGACATTAATTTGGTTGTTCCCTCCGATGATACCCCTCGTATTCAGGAGATGCACATACTCTTTGGACATACGATTTGTCAAATTATTGATGATGAGTTGTCTTAATTTTTTCTAAAATATCCTCAGTCTCAATAAGCTTCATACACTCATGATGCTTTAAAGGACAAACACGTTTCATGCAGGGTGCACACTCCATCTCTTTTTTAACAATGACCCCTTTCGGGTTCATCCATTGAGAGGTCTCTTTATCTTTGGTTGGTCCAAAAATCGCTACTGTTGGCACTTTAAAAGCAGCAGCTACATGCATCGGTCCACTGTCACCTGTGACAAAAAGGTTTAAGCCTCCTATTTTTTGACAAAGCTCTTTAATGCTTGTTTTTCCTGCGATGTTTTCACAAACTATATCTTCTTTTTGAAGTTCAGATTCAATGTCGTTCGCCATGTCAACTTCTGCAGGTCCTCCAAATATGACTATGTCATGGGTAGCACTCATCTCTTTTGCTACTTTTGCAAACTTTTCAGGATACCAACGTTTCGCACTTCCATACGAAGCCCCAGGGTTTATGCCCAGTGTTGGTTTGTTATATTTAAAGGGTTCAAAATAGATTTTTAAATCTTGGGCGTTTGTGTTAATTTGAAAAGTTTTATTTACAAAGTCATTGTACCGAATGGCTTGGTGAATGACATCTTTGGTGTAGCGTCGGTAGTAGCCTTTTGTTTTGGCTTTGGTTAACCAAATAAAAAGTCTTGAAAAAAAGGTACGCCTAAAAGTAAGTGTTACGTCAAACTCTCCAAGCTCTTTGGCTTGGTTGTAAATCCACTTTAGACGAGAAGGGGCTTTTTTGCTTTCGTCTAAAACAATTTTTTCTACATTTGGGTGTTCTGCAAAAATGGCTGTTGAGACAAATGAACCAAAAATGGTTATTTTAACCTTAGGGTAGGTTTTTATGATGTTCTCTATGGCAGGAGTCGTCATAACGCAGTCGCCTAGCCATGTGGGGACTTCTATTAGGATTTTTTTCATTGCTTATCCTGTTTTGATGTGGTGCGATGGCAATCGCACCCTACGAGATTTTTGAATGTGTAAAAAGCTTCTGTTTTGAGTATTGTACCATCTCTATTATCAACCAATCCATAACCAGGGGCGATAAGCTGGTGCCAATAGACTTTTTCTATTTTTTGTGTTTTTAGAGCAATATCGAAATACTCTAACATATACTTGTTATAAAGCTCTTCACTCACACATTCTTTTTCAGACGTTGGTGCATAGGGAGCTGTACCACTTAGGGGCCAGTTGGCTTCGGTAATGTAGATAGAGTTTTCAGATTTAGGTGAGCTTTTAACAATGGTATTAAGAAACTCTATTTTGTTTTTAAAGTCAAACATTCCCATTTGAGTAGAGTAGGGGCTACCACGCCTATCGACATATAAAAGAGAAGCTACTTTGTCATATTTTATGTTGTAGTTGTTAAAAAGGGTACGAATGGTAAAGTGGTACTCAAAATCTATAATAGATGAGCCAATAAGTTTTATATCTGTAAACTCCCTGTCTCTAACATTTTGTATTACTTCATAAAATTTTAAATACTCCTCCATGGAGACAAACCCCCATTTTATACGGTTAATAGCGTTTCCTATCATAAACTCATTGGCTATACCTTTAAATTTTTGGAAAATAGTTGTTATGTCTTTGGCTAAGAGTTTATGGTTCTCTATATGTTCTCTGTCTTGGATAATGGTTATAAGTATCTCTTTGTCATCTCCAAAGCCTTTTGCAAATTTTACATAGTGTTCTATATTTTCTATGTCTTTTAAAAAAACGCGTATCTGTAGAGATTTAACGCCTAATTCTTCAATGAGTTTGTATTGTTCTTCGCCTTTATCTAAGTTGACACATAGACCATAAAAGCTTGGCATACTCGGAACCGATGGCTTTAGCCTTGCTCTATTCGGGGCTAAAGCCTCCGATTCCGAACGTTGCCATAGAAATTTTAGGAAGAGATAAGGGAAAAAGATGAGGTTTGTAGCTATTAATTTTACATAGTCTAAACCATGACCTTTACGTAAAGCTTTTTTTGTTTCTCGTTTTAAAATATAGGGTTGGTCGGAGTGGCTGTCCCATGGGAAGTTATTTGGCATTTATAATCTCAACCAATGCTCTTTCAATCTTATCATAAACCTCACCCCCATAATCAGCTCCAACCGTAAAGTTATGTTGTAACGCTTCATCACTAATGGTTCCCCAACGTTTAGCTGAAGCAAAAAGGTTTGCTCCAAAAAAGGAAAGAGTAGGGGTATTGGTCATTCCTGCTAGGTGCATGGGACCTGTTGAAGTACTTACAAAGAGTTTTGACTGAGAAATAAAATAGGTAAACTCTATTAAACTCTTAAAGTCATCTCGAATAGTAGCACTAAAGTTTAGATGTTTTTCAATATAGGCTTTTGACTCCCCATCATCAGGACCAAAAGAGAAGACTACATTTGTGTAGTTAGAGGCTCTCTTAGCTAGTCTCAGATAATCGTCTAAGCTCAAATTACCATCACTACTTCCTCCAAAACCAGCATGAAAGATAATGAAGTTGTTCGGTGTTACCGAACCTACGGCTTTTTCTTCCTCTCGTTCCCAAGCTCCAGCTTGGGAATGCATATTGGAGTTGTTTAGCAAAGGACGCTCAAAATCCAAAATCAAACCCTTATCAAAAGCTTTTAACAACTCCAAGTTATACTCAAACTCACGCATTTTCACTTCACTACGTCGCTGTTTGACCCGTTTGTTAAAAAAAATCTGAGCGATTTTTGTTGCAGGGGCTATACGTTTTGGAATGCGTGATTTAAAAAGAACTTTTCCTAAAGTAGTGTCAATATATCCTGAAATACTTACATCAAAATTATGGGCTTTTATGGTTTTTGTTAATGCTTTACTATCATTGGTATACTCTATAACATCATCTATAAAATCAAGCTCTTTGGCTAAAGCTACATTGACTTTGGCAACAAGCATAACTATTTTATGGTTTGTCTGCTCTTTTAAAACTTTACAGACAGGAAGCATGGTGATAAAATCACCAATTTTATCGTGACGGGTAATTAATATATTCATTTTTTTAGCTCTTTGTTTAGTTCATAGAGTTTCATGTATTTGAAAAAGTTTGTAACCATGTGAGAAAAAGCAATAATAAGCCCTGCATAGCCATCTAAAAAACCACGTTTTAAGATATAGGTTCTAAAAAAAGAGTAGTGAGCGTTAAAAAAGGCTTTAAGAGGTGAGGAAGATTTTTTCCCTGCTTTGTCTTGGGCAAAGAGGGTTGAGTATTGGTCAGCTTTGGCAATAAATTCACTTATGCTAGAGTAGGGGTAGTGTTGCACTGCACCTTGAAGCATCTCTTTTTTTAATCCATCCTCTATGATGTGTTCATGCACATGTTTGTTGGTAAAGTGAGTTACTGTTTTGTTGTAAAGACGAACAATCACATCATCACCCCAACAGTGTTTTATGGGTATCTCTTTGTAGTAGTTGCTACGTAAAATAGAGTAGAGTGTGTCAGTGGAGAGTTGAAGTTGTTGAAGATGTTGAACAAATTCTACACTAAGCACTTCATCACTGTCAAGAGATAAAATCCAATCATTGGTAGCGTAAGAAGTAGCTTTGTTTTTAGTCGCTCCAAAACCTAAGAACTCTCCTTCTATAACGGTAACATTGGAGTAGTTTTTTGCAATCTCTTTGGTTTTGTCACTAGAGTTGTTCAAGTACAAAATAACCTCTGAAAACTCTTTTAAACTCTCTAAAGAGGCTTTAATGGTCTGTTCTGAATCTTTAGCAATCATTACAACAGAGATGTGGTTAATCGACAACGGGAACTCCTTTTAGACGCTTTTTGAAATTTTTTTTATTTTTATGTTTTTGGTTAAGCGTTAACATAGTCTCTTTAAAAGCTTCACTACAAGAGTAGTGTTTTTGGTACTCATCGGCAACGATGCTTAAGACTTCATCACTCGCCCAAAGTTTTGAGAAGTTTTTAGCCCTTGCTTTTTCGTCAAGCTCAAAAAAACTCATACGGTTAATGTCTACAATTTTAAAAATAAACGCTTCATCCTCTTCTTTTATAAGAATGTTTCCTGGAGAGTAGTCGTTATGGAAAATCTGAGCGTTATGTAACTCTAGTGTAAAACGAGCAAAAGCTCTAAATATAGCCTCTCTTTTAGGAAAATTTTTATCTAAAAGTGGCTCACGAATGGTAAAATCATAATCAAAATGCTCACTAACAAAATAACTTTGGTGCAGTAGACCACCTTTATAAAACTCAATATACCCAATAGGTTTAGGAACAAATGCACTAATTTTAACCGAATATTCATACGATTTTTTAGCTTTGCTTTTACGAAAAAAAGAGTAGGCAACACGGTTTAAAAGATGAGGAACTTTAAATGCTTTTACCACTACCTTTTGTTGTTCATGTTCAAGTACTTTAATCTCGTTTCGTGCTTTATGAATGGTGTTGTTGTTTTTAGTAAAATGCTCTTTAATATTTTTTAGAAAATCCGTAAATTCATGAGCATATTTTGGGTTTATTTCGTATTTTATCATGGGGTATTTTATCAGATAATCTATCTATATCTTCTTGACTGTTTTTTATTTTTAATTTTTTTAACATTTCTTCTATATTATTTTGATTGATTTTCATAATAATTGTCTGATTATAATTACTACTGTTTAATACCTCTGCAATCTGTTTATAATAAAGAGGATAAGCATGATTGGAATCCATAAAGTATTGGTTTTGTGTAGAGAGAGCATTTTTAAACATAAAATGGTTGATTTCCCCAAATATGCTAGTAATACATTTTGATTACAGGAAGAAAAGAAGATGAAAAATCCTAAAAAATACGCCTCTGAATTGGAAAATAAAATAACGGTTTTTAATGAGCAGACTAACTATAAATTTATGACAACTGTGGTTATGTTTACGCTTAATAGTGTTAAGGAGAATGAGTATGCAGGGTATCTTTTGGCAGATAGTGTTTTGGTGGGGGAGGTTGTTTAAAAAATTCAGCTCTATAAATAAGTAAAAATTGGTTTCTATCGTGATTATCTAATATTTGCTTAAGTTATTAATACTATGAATTATCTCCTAAAAAACAAGAGATAATTCTCTCTATTATTATATTATAACGAATTATATACTAAAAATATGTGGATAATTCGTTATAATAAGCAAAAAATCAATAAGGTTTTAAAATGTTTATAGGAAGAAAAGATGAGTTAAAAGAATTAGAGAGTTTACTTAAAAAAGACTCTTCAACTTTTACTGTTATTTATGGTCGGCGTAGAATTGGTAAAACTGAAACAGTTCGACACTTTATAGAAAAGTTCAATCTAAAGAGTATTGAGATTACAGGCGTGTATGGTGCTACAAAAGCAACTCAAATTAATGCATTTGTAAGAAAGATTAATAGAGCTTCCCGAGGAGAAATTTCAACGCAACAAAAACTTAAAGAGTGGCAAGATGCTTTTTTTCTTCTTGAAGACTATATTGAAACATTGACAGACGAGAAGAAAGTTATTTTTTTAGATGAATTTCCATGGCTTGATACCCATCGTTCAAATTTTTTAAGTGCTTTTTCTGAGTTTTGGAATGATTTTTGTACAAGACGAAAGGATATTGTGCTTATTGTCTGTGGTTCAGCTACTTCGTACATGATAAACAAGATTATTAAAAATAAAAAGACACTGCACAACAGAGTAACCCAAAAGCTACACATGCACCCATTTAAATTAAAAACTGTAAAAAAGTTTTTGGAGAGCAAACACTGTAACTATAGCGACAAATCAATAGTCGATACCTATATTGTACTAGGTGGTGTTGCTAAATATCTTGAAGATATGGATTGTACAAAACATCAACTTGAAAATATCTCTTATCACTGTTTTAATCAAAATGGGCTACTTGTTGAAGAGTATCAAGAGCTGTATCACTCACTGTTTCAAAATGCACAATGGCATTACAAGATAATGAATCTTCTCTCTAACAAATGGAGTGGTTATATTCAAAAAGATATTACCAAAGAGCTAAATACCTCTGCTTCAACGATTAATAAGGTATTAGAAGAGCTAGAACTTTCGGGCTTTATCTCTTCTGTTACAATGTTTGGTAAAAGAAGTAGGGAAAAAATATACAGAGCTACTGACCCATTTTCCTATTTTTACAACAGATGGATGAAAGAACAACAGAGTATGGATTTTAAAAAAGTAGCTCTCTCTCAACGCTACAAAATATGGGCTGGTTTTGCATTTGAAAATATTTGTCATATCCATACCCATGAGATAAAAGAGCAACTTGGTGTCTCAGGGGTGAATACGCAAACACACTACTGGCAACACAGAGGAGAAAAAGGAGCTCAAATAGATATGCTACTTGAGTACGTGGATGGAAGTAAAAATATTGATATTATAGAGTGTAAATATTATGATGATACTTTTACTATCTCAAAAAAGTACTATCAGGAGTTAAGAGAAAAGATTTCTGTCTTTAATGAGCAGACAAAATATAGATATAACATACGGCTCATATTTGTTACTCCTTTTGGTGTTACTGCTAATGAGTATTATAATGAGCTGGTTTATAAAGATATTAGGATTCATGATATTTTAAATTAAGTAGATAGAGTACTAATCACTTTTTAGATATTATGCTATCTATTATTTAAAGGGGTTTTCTTTGAAACTGGATTTTCTAAAAAAGTACTTTAGCATCTTTTTAACTGTTTATACTGTGGTACTTTTAACAAAAGTCATCTTTTATTTTTATTTACATGAATCATTTTCGGCTTTCTCTTTTCAAGAATCTCTTTATGCCATGGTATGGGGTTATAAGTTTGACTTTGCCATTGCAGGGGTAGTTGCTTTTTTAGCTACGCTTTTTGATTGGCGTAAAAAACTTTTTGCTTTTGTAGGTTCCCTTTTAGTGGTTTCTATATTTTTGTTACAGATGGGAGACATACTCTATTTTAATGAAGCAAATAGACACATAGGTTATGAGATAACCGATACCTTTACCGATGCAAGTAGCCTTTTTATGACAGCTTATGGACAACATATGCTACTTACTTTTAGCTCTTTAATTTTTGCTATTTTGCTTTTTATAGGACTCTATAAATGGTTTTCTAAATTTCCAAAAATTGAGTTGAGTAAAATTTATATGGTGGAAAAACTCATTTTAATTGTTTTAACTGTTTTCTTTGTAAGAGGTATGGCACAGGGAATTCCCTTAAACCCTTGGCAGTCCAATCAAATAGGAGAGGGCAAGTTAGCAAACTTAGCACTCAATAGCTCTTACAATGTACTCTATGTTCTAGCCAACAGTGGTAAGAAGTTAAAGAAGATGAAGCTTCCTATAGTAGATAAAGATGAGATGGAAGTAGTTTTTAAAGCGTTGTACCCTAAAGTTGAAACAAAAGAAACTACGCCACAACTTAAAAAACCCAATATTGTATTTCTCTTTTTAGAGAGTTGGAGTGCTGTCAATATGAAGAGTTACGGTTACCCCAAATCAACCACTCCTTTTTTTGATGAGATGTTAAAAAAGTCTGTTCATCCAAAAGCCATGATAGCAAGTGGTCACCGAACCACAGAGGGGATATTTGCAACGTTGGTCTCTTTCCAAAATCCACTAGGTAGAAGTGTGGCAAAGAGTAATCTTCAAGGCTTTGATTATACTTCAATTATTAAAATTCTTAAACAAAAAGGCTATGGCTCTGCATTTTTTCAAGGAACTTCAAAAGAGACCAGTGGTACAGGCTCTTTAGCCCAAGATTTAGGTTTTGCTAAAAGTTATGGTAAGCATGATGTTAAAGAGAGACTTTACCCTGAAAACCATTGGGGTGTTCAAGATGTAGACTTGTATAACTTCTCTTTAAAAAAGATAGATAGCATGAAAAAACCTTTTGTTATAGGGATTAATGGTGCAACTACTCATGATGATGTCTTGCCAAAAGGTATGGAACGTAAAGCATTTAGTGAAGATAAAGCCTACAACAAACAACTCAATGCACTTCATTTTGCCGATATGGCTTTAGGGGAGTTTGTTAAAAAAGTTGAAAAAAAGTACCCCAATACACTGTTTGTCTTTTTTGCTGACCACTGTGGAGGGGTAAAGGGTAATGCTTTTGAAAATTATCTTATTCCTTTTGCTCTTTGCCATAAAGATTTGAAGCCTAAAAGTTATGATGTGGTACTCTCTCAACGAGACATTGCCCCTACGGTCTATAATTTGGCTATAGGAGACTATAGAAAAGATAAGATAAACTTTAGTGGAAAGTCACTGTTAGATGAGCAGGGATTTTTTGCAGATTATTATCATAATGGTGTTTTGGGCTGGGTAGAAAGTGGTAAAATATTGGAACTAAACCTTGCGACAAGCAAAGAGAAATGCTATGATTTGGAATCATTTAAAAACAGAGAGATTGAGTGTAGTGATGAGGTACGCTCTTTTAAAAAGCGAATGCTCTCGTTTACAGAGCTTTCACAGTCGCTTCTTTTCGAGGGAAAGACCGATAAATTTATAGAGTACAGGAATAAAAAGTGAATCAAAAAAATATATTAGAGATATGCCTCTCACCCGATTTAGGTGGGTTAGAGATGTTCATGGTAAATTGTTATGAGAATTTTAAAGCAAAAACCAATTGTCATGTGATGGTTGCTCCTAAGAAAAAGTTAGATGATTTTATAAACGATGATACAAAATTTCATCTAAAAAGAAATAAGTTTTTTCCTATTGTTCCTGCACTTAAATTAGCAAAGTTTATTGACAAGTATGAGATAGACATGGTGCATTTTCACTGGACAAGAGACATCGCTACGGTTGTACTAGCAAAGATGCTTAGCAAGAGAAAACCTAAGATAATGCAGACACGAAACATGACCATGACACGTTTTAAAGATGATGTTTACCATAAGTGGCTCTATAAAAATATAGATATACTCCATGCTGTAACCTACCAAGTTAAAGAGCAGTTAGAGAAGTTTATCCCTCAAGATATTAGACCAGCTGTAAAAGTAGTCTATATGGGAACAAAAGAGCAAAAGATAGATGAAGCCAAGATAGACGAACTAAAAAAACTCTATGCATTGGGTGAGAGTTTTGTGGTAGGAATTGTTGGTCGAATAGAAGAGGAGAAGGGGCAGTACCTTGTTTTGGAGGCTTTGGCTGAGTTAAAAGAGTTAGATATAAAAGCCTTGATTGTCGGACATACGATGGACGAAGCCTACTTGGAGAGTTTAAAACAAAAGGTTAAAGATTTGGGAATTGAAAAGAAAGTTGTTTTTACAGGCTTTACTAGAGAAGTAGATGCTCACATGCAACTGTTTGATGTAAATGTGTTGGCAACCCCTAAAGAGACATTTGGTTTGGTGGTTATAGAAGCTATGATGAACAAAGTATGCATGATAGCAACAAACAAAGGTGGACCTTTAGAGATTATAGACGATGGGGAAACTGGACTCTTGTTTGACAGAACTTCAGAAGATTTGGCTTCTAAAATAGCGTTGCTTTATAACGATAAGGATTTAAAAAAGAAGTTGTCTCTTTTGGGCTATGAAAAAGCAAAAAAGAAGTTTAATGCTGGTCGTCAGTTAGAGAGGTTATTTGGGGTGATTAATGAGAGTTAGTATACTTATTCCAACCTATAGAGATATTAGAGCCTTAGAGCTTATTTTAGATGCTTTGAAACTTCAAACATATCAAGATTTTGAGGTTATTGTGGCTGAAGATGATAACTCAGAGGAGTTAAAAGATTTCATACAAGGGTATAAAAGCAAGTATACTATTGCTCATGTTTCTCATGAAAATCAAGGGAATCGAAAAGCTATTATTATGAATAAGGCACTTAAAGAGAGCAGGGGTGAGTATATTATTTTTATTGATGGGGATACCATACCCTACAGTACCTTTATAGAATCACATGTGGCTTTAGCTAAAAAAAGAGTGGTTTTATGTGGTCGTAGAGTTAATTTAGGAGATAGCGTTTCAGCTCTTTTAAGAGATGGGGAAATAGGAGCAGAGGAACTAGAAAAACACTATTTAAAATATTATCGTTTAATTAAAGATGATAACTCTCGTCACTATGAGCAGGGTCTCTATTTTAAAGCTAATGGTATTGTGCAGAGAGTGTTAAGAAAATTAAATAAAAATGTACATATAGTGGCTTCTAATTTTTCCTGTTTTAGAGAGGATATTTTTGCAGTTAATGGTTTTGATGAAGATTTACCCAACGCTCCACATAGAGACGATACCGATTTGGAGTGGAGGATGGTTAGTTTAGGTTGCAGATTGGTGTCTGTAAAGTATTGTGCCAATATGTTTCACTTAAATCACTCTCGAAATGACAGAAAAGAAGAAGAGGAGGAGAATATGAAGATTATTTTAAAAAAACAGGAACAAAAAGAGTTTGTGGCTAAAAATGGGATTATAAAATCATGAGTTTTACTTTGATTCAGCGATTGCGTAATAAAATTAAAATTGATAACTCTTCAACAATAGAGATTGATAAATCAGTAAAAATAGTTGGTTGTCGTATTTTAATTAGAGGTAAAAAAAGTCATTTAGTCATGAAATCTGGTACCAGATTACGAAACATGACTATTGAAATCATAGGGGATAATTGTTCAGTAACAATAGGAAAAAATTGTATGATAGGGGATGGTTGTTATTTATCTGTAAAAGAGGGAACCCATTTGGTTATAGGTGATGAGTGTGGGTTGTCACGAAATATTAAACTTATGACCTCTGATGGGCATCCTATTTTTAAAGATGGAAAACGAATTAATGAGGCAAAAGATATTGTACTAGGTTCACATATTTGGATAGCTGACAATGTGACTATTTTAAAAGGTTGTATTATAGGAGATGGTTCTGTTGTTGGTATAAATTCTACTGTTACTAAAGATGTTCCTTCAGCTTCAATTACTGTAGGAAACCCTGCACAAGTTGTGCAGGAGAATATAGAGTGGAGAGATAAATTTTAAATTATACTCTCAAAATAAGCAATAGTCTTCTTCAACCCTTCCTCTAACTCAATAGTCGGTTCCCAATCTAACTCTTTCTTCGCCAAGTCAATAAGTGGTTGTCTTTGAAGAGGGTCATCCTGAGGTAGAGGTTGGAAAATGATTTTAGAGTTGCTTCCTGTAAGTTCAATGACTTTTTGAGCCAGTTCTAACATGGTAAATTCATTTGGGTTTCCTATGTTAACTGGACCAGTAAATTCGTCAGGGCTGTTCATGAGTTTTATCATCCCTTCGATGAGGTCATCTATATATTGAAAGCTTCGGCTTTGTGTTCCGTCACCATACATGGTAATCTCTTCACCTTTTAGTGCTTGGACAATGAAGTTACTTACCACTCTTCCATCATTTGGATTCATAGCTGGACCATAAGTGTTAAAGATACGAATTACTTTTATTTTTACATTATGTTGCCGGTGGTAGTCAAAGAAGAGTGTTTCAGCACAACGTTTTCCTTCATCGTAACAAGCTCTGATGCCTGTGGTGCTTACAGAACCTCTGTAGCTTTCAGGCTGAGGGTGAATCTCTGGGTCACCATATACTTCTGAAGTACTCGCTTGTAAGATTTTTGCTTTACACTTTCGTGCAATGCCTAGCATGTTAATAGCACCCATTACAGATGTTTTAGTAGTTGCAACTGGGTCAAACTGGTAGTAAGGAGGAGAGGCAGGACATGCAAGGTTATAAATCTCATCTACTTCAAGTAAAATAGGCTCTTGTACATCGTGACGTATAAGTTCAAAGTAGGGGTCATCCAACATATCAATAATGTTTGATTTATCTCCTGTAAAGAAGTTGTCCAAGCAGATAATGTCATTACCCTCATTAAGTAGTCTTCTACATAAGTGGCTACCTACAAAACCAGCACCACCTGTTATCAATATTCTTTTTCTCATTTTTTCTCCTCTTTCTCAATGTAGTATTTTAGCAAGTATTCTTGAACAGCAAGTGTGGCTTTATAGAATTTCTCTGAATCTGTCAACTCTTTTTGTCTAAAGTCAATTTGAGACACTCCCTCTTTTGAAGCGACTATCTTAGAACCATTAAAGCCTATAAAGTAGCCTTTTGAGCCAAAAAGATTGTCTCCTACGGCTACATAGGAGGTTTGAGGCAATGTAAGATTATAGAGTGTAGGAAAAATGTCTTTATGTGAAGCAAATCGTGTAGTGTCTATGTTTCCTAGTTGCTCTTTTAGTTTTTTAGGTAGGTAAAAGAGGGCAGGTATGTTTTTTGACTTTAAGAGTTTATGTTCATCGTAGCTCATAGAACTGTCAATGGTGTTATTATCGGCTGTAACAACTACAATGGTATTCTCTTTTAAGGGACTACTTTTTATAAAGTCTAAAAAACGTCCCACTTGGTCAACAGCATATTGGTAAGAGTAGAAACGTTTTTGTAGCAGGTCTAAGTCACCGTGTAGATGTTTTTTTAGTTTGTCAGATACGATGAGCTTTTTAGAGTGGTATTGTATGGGTACTTGGTAGGGTGGGTGGTTGTTGGTGGTTAGAGCTAAAATCATTTGAGGCTTTTTGGCAGAAAGAAGTTTTTTTTCTATATGTTCAAATAAAAACTCATCGTAAATTCCCCAGTCGTGAAAAGGCTCTTTCTCTTTATCTTTGTTTACATTCTCATAGATGTCCATTTTCCCTTCTACATGTTGGTACCCTTGATGCCCAGCAAAGGCTCCAATGTCTCTCCATGTCAAGTCACCCCCATAGATAAAAGAGGTTTCATAATGATGCTTGTTGTACAAAAATGCAGGAGAGTAGTCAAAGGCTACATCTTTGTAGATACTTTGAGCTAAGGGAAAGCTGTTGGGTCTATAGGTGATGTTTAACATAAGTGACTCTAAACTAGAAATAGTACCATCGCCACTAGAGATAAAGTTTTTAAAGAGTATATCCTCTTTAAAATGTTTTTTCATAGAGCGTAAAATATCAAAATCTTCACTATTGTAATCCAAAAGAGGCATTCCAAAACTCTCAACCATAATCACTACAACATTAAAATTTTTTTCTATATCTTTTGGAGTAGTGTAGGTGATGTTGTTTAAGAGGTTTTTTTCATCTATAGGCTGGTTAAGTTTATGAATTTTAAAAGCTTCGGTAATGTTCCTCTCAAAACCTACATCTTTTATAAGGTCATAATGGTTGTTTAAAAATTCTTGACGAAGCTTATAGGCACGAATGAAACTTCTTGTACTGTTTTGTGCTACTTGATTGATAAACTTATCACTAGAAATGTTGGGTAGCATTTTTCCCAATGGGTACATGCCAAAGGTTCCTCTTATCATAAGGAATATAGCGATAAGAAGAACAAGCCACGCAAGAATACTCTTTTTTAAAGTTAAAGTTTTTTGGGATTTAAAAGTAATAGAAAAGATTTTATGGATTGTTTTGTAGGCTAAGATGAGGCAGAGAAAATAAACACCTAAAATTAATACAACAGGATAATTTGACCAAAAGGTTTTCATAAGAGCTTCTGTATCATCATCAAAAAGTCCAAAAAAGAGAATGTTAATATGCTCTTTAAAGTAGCTATAGAAGCCAAAATCGGCTAGGTTTAGGGTAAAAAATATTACAAAAATTATAAAGTAGTAATATTTAAACATAGAATAAAAATGAACTTTAAAAGGTTGAGAAAAAAGTGCCGTAAGATAGGGTAAAACATACGCATAGCCAACAACCGTTAGGTCAAGTCTAAAGCCAAGAAGAAAACTCTCTAGGAGTTCAGAA
>JALXFN010000004.1:0-12357 GCA_027068975.1 Campylobacteraceae bacterium
ATACTATTTATATTAAAACAATAAAGAAGAAATATTTAAAAATTAAATTTATAAATATAATAATATCTAATTTATTTATTTTATCTATAAAAACATTATTATATTATTTAAGAATTTTTATATTAAGTATATTAATTAGTAAATTTTTTAAGATTATGCAGTAGAACTACCTTCGTTCATACCACATAAAATACTTAATAACCTGAATTCGATGGAATACTATATATTGTTTATGAAAATCAAAGCGCCTAACTCTGCTTTGACCTCAGCTGCTACAACATCACACTTGACTTTAAAGAGATGAAAAATTCTCTTATCTTTTACACCTTCTAAGCACTCATAGTTTCCCATGCCTTTAGCGATAATTAAGTCCATTCTGTTGTATAAATCCATAAACTCATCACTGGCATGGTCATAAGCTAGACCTGGGGTATCTACTCCTGAATCTACCACTATAGCTACCTCTTCCATATGTATCTCTTTGGCTTCTAAAAGTGTTACGTCGTTAATAATGGGTCTTCCTCTTACTGCATAGTAGAGTTTTAAATTAGGATACTCTTTAGAAATCTGCTCTAAAAGTAACTTATCAAAAAGATGCTCACCAACATTGTCACCTACTATCATAAAAGTTTTTGCCTCTTTTAGACGTTCAAAAAATAGAACTTCATCATCTATAGTAAAATCTGTCCCAAATACTTTTGCAAACTCTACATTTAAGTCAAAGTAATTAGGAGTAGCAAAATCTATTACATTACCAGCTACAGCAGCTTTAATGGCATCAGAAGTAGTTTTAACCTGCTTTTTAACACTTGGTAGTATCTTACTTGCCTCTTGTGTAGAAAGCTCTTTAAGTGCTTTATAGACATCATCACTATCTGTAAAAGAAGCCAACTTGGGGTACAAATCTGCAGCAGCCACAGGAGGAGAAACGTTTCCGTAATTAGCAATAGAAGCTGAAGCTACTTGCATCATTTTTTTAGAAGTTAGCTCATCAAAATTTAAATTTTTAGCTACACGAAGTGATTGGTTTAATAGACAAGATAAGCAGTCAGATTTTAGGTTCATTATATATCTTTTTTAGGAGAATTATAGCGATATAGGATTTAAGAAAAAAGTGCTTAAAGGTAGAAAGTCTAATAGCTGTTCCCAAGCTGTAGCTTGGGAACAAGGGAAAAAAACGAAAATGGATATAAGAGTTATATACCGAAGTTTGTAGCTCTCATCATCTCTGTGATGTATTCAATAAGTGGGTCAACATAGAAGATTGAACCTACAGTTACAAATACAGCCAAACCAAGAATGGTTAAAAGAGGTTTAGAAACATTGTAATACGTAGTCTCTTCTGTTACTTGAGCTGTTGGCTCTCTTAGGAACATATAAACAATCAGTTTCAAATAGTAGTAAGCAGCAATAGCAGAGTTAAGACCCATAATAATTGCTAACCCAATATGCCCTGCATCAATCGTTGCAGACATTAAGTAAACTTTACCCCAAAATACTGAGAATGGAGGAACTCCAGCCAAAGACAACATGAACAGACCCATAACTACAGCACCCATTGGCATAATTTTAACCATTCCAGAGAACTTCTCGTAAGGGTGGTCATATCGTGCATGGTGAATTCTGTTTTTATGACGACTCACCCATAACATTGCAAATGCACCAAGGTTTGTAAACATAAAGAGTGCATAGTATAAAAATATACCTGTATTTGCTTTCTCTGTTGCAAGAGCAATTGCTACCATTACAAAACCAGCATGAGAGATAGAAGAGTATGCCAACATACGTTTAACATCTTCTTGAACCAGTGCCATTAAGTTTGCTAATGTCATAGTAAGAACCGCTAAGATAATAATTATCGTCTGTACCCATTCAATTTGAAGCTCAATGAACATCTCAAAAATTCTCATAGAGACAACAAATGCTGCAACTTTAGGAACAACTGACATGTACCCTGCTAAAGGAGCAGAAGCACCCTCATAAACATCTGGTGCCCATGTATGGAAAGGGAACAAAGAAAGTTTAAATGCAAATGCAGTTAAAAGTAACCCTGCACCACCAAGTAGGAACATCATCATACCTGGTTCACCCATTCTACTCTGAATAGCAGGTGCAATTTGATACAACTCTAAACTTCCAGAGATTCCGTAAAGAATTGCTGAACCCATTGTAAAAAAACCTGCAGCCAATGCACCCATGGTAAAGTACTTCACCGATGCCTCAAATGAGTTATGTCTATTATGCATTGCAATCAAAGTATAGAGTGACAATGAAGCAGTTTCAAGACCAATAAAAATAAGAATCAAGTTGTCTGAACTTACCATAAATTGGAATCCTGCAATCATAAATAAAAAGAGTGCAAAAAATTCAGGGTATGAATACTCATGAAATCTTTTTGATGTCAATGCCAATGGAATAAACAGTCCAGATGCCACTAAAACAAGTATTTGAGACAAGATTGAAAGACCATCAATCAACATAACATCAAAGAAACCTTTTTCATTGGGTCCAAAGTTTAACCCCAATGTAGCACCTAAGTCTATAACCAATATAAGAATTGTTAACATAACATAAAGAGATTTATGAATGTTCTCTTTAATCAAATCAATAGTCAAAATAACCAAACCACCACCAATAGCAATAAGCATTGGCATAAGGGTAGTAAGATTTAAGACATCCATAGTAATGTTTTTAGGATCTATAAACATTATTTTACCTCCTTTTTACTCACGATGATAGCTTCTTTAGTAGACTCTAATTGTGAGTGATTTTCCATTTGAACCAATAATGCTTTAGCTGAGTTATCAATTGGTTCCAAAATAGGTTTAGGATAAACACCCAACCATACAACAATAGCAACCAGTGGTAATAGTGCTGTAAGTTCTCTTTTGTCTAAATCTTTTAAACCAAGATTTTTCTCATGTTTTAGTGGTCCAAAAAATGATTTTTTAAAGAGTGCCAACATATATACTGAACCAATAATAATAGTTGTACCAGCTAAAATTGTACCAACAGCAGATACTTTATAGAATCCTAAAAGAACCAAAAACTCTCCAACAAAACCAATTGTTAAAGGTAATCCTACTGATGCCATAAGCATTACACCAAAGATGGTTGCATACACTGGCATAACAGCAGCCAATCCACCAAACTCTTCCATAATTTTTGTACCTGTTCTCTCATAGATAACACCTACAAGCATAAACAGAGCCCCTGAGACAATTCCGTGTGATAACATTAAGAAGATAGAACCACCAAGACCTTCTGCATTCATAGCAAACACACCTATCATAATAATACCCATGTGTGAAACCGATGAGTAAGCAATAACTTGCTTCATATCTTTTTGTGCAAACGCCACCATCGCTGTATAGATAACCATTATAAGCGATAATGCCATAATAAATGGAGTAAAGGTTACTGATGCATCTGGTAATATTGGCAATGAAAATCTAACAAAACCATACGTACCCATTTTAAGAAGTACGGCTGCCAAAATAACAGAACCAATAGTTGGTGCTTGTCCATGAGCCCATGGTAACCATGTATGGAATGGGAACATTGGAACTTTAATTGCAAAACCTGCAAAAAACGCCAAGAAGAGCCAAAATTGCTGATTAGATGTAAGTTTTAAAGTGTACCAATCTAGTAAGTTAAATGTCCAAACTCCTGACTCTAAATGGAATAAGTATGCCATGGCTAAAAGACCAACCAACATAATTAACGATCCAGCAAAGGTATAAAGGAAAAACTTAACAGCTGCATAAACTCTATCTGGACCACCCCATGCTCCAACTATATAAAGCATTGGAACCAATGAAAGCTCCCAGAACAAGTAGAAGATAATAGCATCTAATGAAAGAAAAACACCTACCATTGTCATCTCTAAGAAAAGAAGAGAGACAATCATATTTTTCATATTTTTAGTATCCTCACGTAATAAAACTATTCCTAAAAGAGTAATTAAGGCTGCCATGATTACAATGAACAACGAAATGCCATCAACCCCTACATTATACGAAATTCCAAATTGTGAAATAATCGGAGAAAACTCAGTAAACTGCATTCCTGGATTAGTAATATCAAACGATGCCCATAATCCAAGTGCCAATAGTAACTCAACTGCTGCTACAGAAACCCCATATGCTTTCGCAGAGTCTTTATCAACAACAAACCCTAATATCCCTGCTATTGCAGGGAAAAATATTAATATACTTAATATATGATCCATATCTTCTCCTTAACCTATCAATGCAGTGATGGCTGCAGCAACTATTAATAACAATGCACCCACACCCATCCAATTTAAGTACGCTGAAAGACTACCTGTCTGCATACCTCTAGAAACATCTCCTGACTTATAAGACATTTTTCCAATAAGGTCAACAAATCCATCAACTACTGCTTTATCTATTTCCCAGAATTTTTTTGATGCAATGGTATAAGGCTGAACGATGAACTCATCATAAAACTTAGGAACATAATATTGGTTCTCAACCAATTTATAGATAAATGATTGCTCAAACTCTTCATCTCTTTTCCATGCATTTGGACCTTTACCAGCATATTTTTTATAAGCAATAATAATACCTGTAACAGCTAAAACAATAACCAATGATCCTAATAACCATGCCCAATGGTGTGTCGTATGACTCATCTCATAGTCAGGTAAGTTTTTAGTAATAAACTCATGGAAATTCTCCATAAACCATCCAAATGAGATAGCAAGAACAGCCAATGGTGCCATTGCTACAAGTACATATTTGTACATATCATGTGGGTGGAAGCCTAATGCTTTATAACGCTCTTCACCATGGAAGGTAAAGAATACTTGTCTAAAGCTGTAGAAGGCTGTCATACCAGCTGTAATAACTAAAATAGCCCAAATAATGTATGAACCATCATTAAATGCCGTCTCAATAATCGCATCTTTTGAGTAGAAACCTGCCATAACTGGAAGACCTGCTAGAGCAAATGAAGCAATTCCCATGTAAATATAAGAACCCATCATCACTTTTTTCATTCCACCCATCTTAAAGATGTCAAGCTCATCATCCATTGCGTGCATAACGTTACCTGCACCCAAGAAGAGAAGTGCTTTAAAGAATGCATGTGCTGCAAGATGGAAAAGAGCAATCCAATACGCACCAAGACCAGCAGCTGCAAACATGTACCCTAACTGAGAAAGGGTTGAAAGTGCAACAATACGTTTAATATCTCTTGCACTGAGTGCCATTGAGGCTGCATAGAATGCAACAAATGCACCAAGAGAAGCGATAAACATTGAAACTTCATGAACAGCATCTAATGAGTAAAGAGGGTTTGCACGAATTACCAAGAAAACCCCTGCTGTTACCATGGTTGCTGCGTGAATCAATGCAGAAACAGGTGTAGGTCCTTCCATCGCATCGGTTAACCATGTATGGAGTGGGAACTGAGCCGATTTACCCATTGCACCAATAAAGAGTGCAATTGCAATCGAAACCAACAATCCATCAGCTAAGTGAGGAAGTGCTTTAAATACTACATCATATTGAAGTGAACCAACATTCCAATAAATAAGGAAAATACCAACCAACATTCCAAGGTCAGCCACACGGTTCATAATAAACGCTTCGTTTGCTGCCCAAGATGGAGAGATTGATGGATTCTCTTCAAATGGTCTATCCTCTTTGTGGTACCAGAAACCAATAAGCAACCAAGAACAGACACCAACACCTTCCCAACCTATAAATAATCCTGCAAAGTTGTCACTCATGACCAAAATCATCATTGAGAAAACAAATGCTGAAAGGTAAGCAAAAAATCTGTTGTAGGCTCTGTCATGGTCCATGTATCCTGTTGAGTAGATGTGCACAATAGTAGAGACTAAAGTAACAACTAACATCATGGTAACAGAAACTTCATCTACCAAGAAACCAAATGGGATACTTAAATCACCAGCCGATATCCAACTCATCATGGTTACGTGAACAGCTCCATGCTCTGCAACATGCAGTGCCAATGTCACAGCAGCAATAAATGCAATCCCAATAAGAGTTGAGTTAACAACTCCTACCAAATGTGTCTTTGGACTTCTTGCGAAAAAGAGTCCAGCAAACAGTGATCCAACAAAAGGAGCAAAGAGTGCTATGTATACTAAATTTTCCATTCTTCCTATCCTTTCATTGTTGAAATAACATCAAGATCTAATGAACCATACTTTTTATA
Source organism: Campylobacteraceae bacterium (assembly GCA_027068975.1). Taxonomy (GTDB): domain Bacteria; phylum Campylobacterota; class Campylobacteria; order Campylobacterales; family Sulfurovaceae; genus UBA1140. The sequence continues at coordinate 6,211 of JALXFN010000004.1, forward strand.
AAGTATAATTAAAAGTCCCAAACCAACAGCTACTTCTGATGCTGCAACAGCGATGATAAAAAAGGCAAACATTTGACCTGATAAATCACCATAATAGTTACCAATAGCTGCAAATGCAATATTTACTGCATTTAACATAATTTCCGTAGCGAAGAAGAGCATCAAAAGATTTTTTCTTCTTAGTACTCCTACAAATCCAATACTAAACAAAATACCTGATAGTATAAGATAATGACCAATACCTATCTCCATTGTTACACCTCCTCTTTTTTTATCTCTTGTTTAAGCTCTTCATCTGATGCTTCACACTCAGTTAAAGAGTAATCCATTTTCTTACCAGCCAAAATAATACCTGCAATCATCGCTACAAGCAACATAACAGCTGCTACTTCAAAAGGAACCAAATATTTAGTAAAGAGAACAAGACCAACATCTTGTGAGTTTCCACTTGCACCTAAATTTTCAGCTAATCCTACTGGATAGAGTGCTTGAATATTCTCACCAATAATTGGTGCTGAGAACATAACCACAAATACAAGAGCCATTAATCCACCCAGTAAAAATACCAAGGCAGAATTTCCATGCTTCTCTTTAACATCTTTTGTTGCATCAAAAAACATCATGGCAAATGCATAAAGTGCCATAACAGCACCTACATAGACGATGAGTTGAACAACACCCAAGAAGTCTGCTCCCAAAAGGAAGAAGAGTCCTGAAATTAAAACCATTCCAGCTGCAAGAGATGTCATGGAGTACAGTACGTTTTTACTCATTACGGTTATCAAGAACAAAATTGTTGTTGCAATCGCAAAGATGTAAAAGGCTACAAATTCATACATTTTCTTCTCCTTTAATATGCCAATGGCGTTTTTTTAATATTTTCATCAGCATTTGGACTAACTGCACCAAACCCTTGATACTCTTGCTGAAGATTAAGTTTATCAATTGGTGTAAGCATATCTTCAAAGAGTGAGAAAGATGCTCTCTGTTCAGAAGCTGTCTCATAACGAGGTCCATGGACAATCGCTAACTCAGGACAAACCTCAGCACAGTAACCACAGAAGATACATCTACCAAAGTTAATGGTATATTCTGAAACCTCTTTTCTCTGATTTTCATCATATCTTGTATCCATAGTAATACAGTTAGAGATACAAATCTTCTCACAAAGACCACAACCAATACATCTGTAGTGTCCAGACTCTAAAAGTCTCAACATCTCATGAATGGCTCTATATCTTGGAGATATAGGTAACTTTTCAAAAGGGTATTGAGTGGTATGCATTTTACCTCTAAAGAGTGCATTAATCATCTCTCTAAATGTTACCCAAAGTCCTACAAATAGCTCTGGCTTAAATGTTCTAGAAACCACTTGTTTAAACTGTCCCATTCCTGTTACAGGAGTATGGTCTAAGTCTAAAGTTTTATAGTTTTGTGTTCCAACATTTCTGTTTTTAAATTGTTCTAAACCCATGTTTACTCCTTACTGTGCTAACATTATCACAATACCTGTGATAACAACATTGATAACAGCCAATGGCATTAAGACTTTCCAACAAAGCCACATTAACTGGTCTGGTCTTACGTGAGGCCAAGCTGCTCTTACCCATAACATAAAGAAGAATGAGAAAGCAATTTTTCCAATAATCATTAACCAACCTGGTATTATCCAGAAGTCATTGTATCCACCTAAAAATACTACTGATGCAATAACACCAATGGTAATCATATTCGCATACTCACCAATAAAAAAGAGTCCCCATCTCATACCAGAATACTCTGTTACATATCCAGAGATAACTTCTGCTTCATGCTCTAAAAGGTCAAATGGTGTTCTGTTTGTCTCTGCAAATCCTGCAATCAAGAAAAGTATAAATGCAACTGGTTGATAGACAACCAACCAAGTACCATCTGCTTGATAATCATTAAAATCAACAAATGATAAAGAACCAACCATCATAATAGGAGCTAAAATAGAAAGCCCTGTTACAACTTCATATGATAAAAACTGAATAGCAGTTCTTGCCGAACCAATGATACCCCATTTGTTTGCCTGAGCCATACCAGCTAAAAGTGGTCCATAGAGACCAGCTGCCATCATACCAAGAACAAATAAGATACCAATGTTAATATCTGATGCAATTGAAGGTACATAAACATCTATAAATGGAATTGTAAAATCAGGAAAAACAGGTACAGCTGCTAAAGCTATAAATGCTGTAGCTGCTGTAATAACAGGAGCAACAGCAAATATAATCTTATTTGCATGTTGAGGAATAATATCCTCTTTTGTAAAAAGTTTAATACCATCTGCTATCAATTGTAGCAATCCATAAGGACCAACGTGTTGTGGTCCATACCTTCTTTGCATAAATGCAAGTATCTTACGCTCAATGTACGTACCAAATCCAGCAATTGCTGAAACAACAGCTAATATCAAAACAGCTTTGATAATAACCCCTGCAGCAGTTACTTCGGGTAAATGTGTTGCGTCCATATTTATACCTCCTTAATTGTTACTGTTTGATATCTCGACCCAGCAAAGAGTTCATAGATATTTTCAGCAGATTTAAAATCTGGAATGGCAACAATGTCACCTTCCATTCTCTCATCAACAATGACATCTAAAGTAAGTTTTCCATTGGCAAACTCTACTTCAACTTTAGAACCAAGTGTTTCAGCTTTAGCAGGACTTGCATAAAGTCCAAACCCTTCAAAAATTTGGTGTGCTTTATCAGAGAAGTCATTAAACTGTCTTTGAGGATTACATCTATAAGCAATTTCACCCTCTAATGCATTGGAGTCATCAAATTTATCAACAGAAATCTCTTTTGCTTCTCTAGAAATAGACTCAAGAAGATAACCTCTATGCTCTACACCATCATTTGTATAATGGTTTGGAAGAGAGTCAAACTCAACAGCTTTGAATCCTTTAGAAACGGGTAGATGCTCTGTCCACATTATGGTCTCTTTTGGAGCTGATGCTACTTCTCGTATAATGTCATTTAATACATAACCATTATACTCAAGTGCTGCATTGGTAGGTGTAACTCGTTTATGCATGTTGGTCAATGTACCCTCTTGTTGATTCATTGCAGGCATATCTAAGTCACCATCACCAAGTGCTGAGAGTTTAAAGTCACCAGATTCGTTATAACCTATGGTGTAACCTTCTGCCTCATCATCAAGGTCACAAATAAGTGCCACACCCAATGAGTTGGTTTTTGGTGGAATCATTGCTACTTTAACCTCTGACGATGCTTCAAGAACAGCAATAAGCTTTGCAAGATTTTCAGCTTTTTCATGGAAGTATAAATCTTCACCAACCATTAAGGAAAAAGTCTCTTTTTTCTTCATCATCTTCTCAAAAGCTTTTTCAAACTTCGCTGTGTCTCCACCTAAAAGTTCTACAAAGTCACTCTCTAGTTGCTCTTTTACAGAATCTGGTAGTTTATCTTGGTCTGCAAAGAGTTTAATAATGAAAAGCAGAGCAGCCTCTTCATGTCCAACTTTATGAGTAAACATCTCAATGTTTTTACCAAAAGTAGGAACCAATGTATCTCCAACTGGGTGGAAGTATAAACCTGCCCCTTTATTTAGTTTTTGAACATTGTTAAAGGCGTAACGTGCATTAGGGTTGTCGTTTCTAAGACTAGACCCCACAGATATTACAAAATCTGATGCCATAACTTCTTTAAAATCTAAAGTGTAAAGAGATTGACCAGAAGCTTCACTATAGAAACCTAAGAATCGTTGGAATGCTCTTGCTTCTCTATTAATAAGCTTCACACCCAATTTCTCTTTAAGTGTTTGAAGCATTAGTGCTTCTTCATTGGTTATTACCGAGTTAAAGTTAATCACTTTTGCTTTTTTGAACGCTTCAATGGTTGCAGCAAAAGCTGTAGCATCTTTGGTTGCTGTTCTGTTTTCAAAATCGTAACCAAATCGCCCTGCTCCACAAAGAGAGACATAGTTCCACTCATTAGTTACACGGAAGATTTTTTCTGTTCTATCTTCTATAGAAGCTGGTTTGGTCTCATAATAAATCTGACAACCTGAACTACAGTGAGCACATGTTGCTGGAATCTTCTTTAAATCCCAAGCATTTGAGGTGTAGACAAAGTCTCTTGATACTAAAGCTCCAACAGGACAAACTGCCACACACTCACCACAATCAGAACAGTTTGTATGCTCTGTACCATTACTTGGTGCAATAACAGACTTTTGTAACTTATTCCACATGGCATAAGCATCTTTAGGCATCTCATCTTTCCATGCTTTATCAAGTGATGCACCACCACGCTTGGTCGTTTTAATTGCAGCATCACCAATCATATCTTTACAGACCGTTGTACAACGCTCACAAACAATACATAAACCTGGATCGTAATGAAGAACAGAAGACCAATTGGTAGCTTCTCTTTTTGTATCTTGAATGGTGTATGATTGAGAATCTACAGCCAACTCTAGTGTGTAGTTTTGTAACTCACACTCTCCACTTTGATCACATACTCCACACTGTAGTGGGTGGTTAACATCATAAACTTCCATCATCGCTCTACGCTCTGCTAGAATATCTGGTGTTGAAACCGTAATCTCCATGCCCTCTTTAACTTTTGCATTACAAGAATAAACCTGCTTCCCATCTGCTTCTACAAGACAAATACGACATGCCAATGTCGGTGAACATCTTGTTAAGTAACAGATAGCAGGAATAAATATATCATTGGCACGAGCAGCATTAAGGATATATTCACCCTCTTTTGCCTTATATTCGACACCATCAATAGTAATACTTACCATATTTTCTACTGTTTGTACTTCACTCATATTAGCTTCCTACCTTTTCAATCTCTACTTGATTAAATCTATAAGAGGATATCAAAGCCGAACTTAATCCCATATCAAACGTTGGGTTAAGGGCAATGGTACCTTTTAGAGATGTATCAATCTTAAACACTCTTTCAAATTTAACACCATCAATAGTGTAACTTATCTTATCACCATCTGCTAATTTTGCAGCTGTTGCAAATTGTTGCGAACCTCTAAGGTAAGCATTTTGCTCTAAATTTTTAGATTTTGCAGTAAATGCAGAGAAGTGTTCCTGTGGGTTACAGTTATAAACAACCGTTCCATCACATCCATCTATCTCTGCTGGTTCTTCTAACGTTTCATCTACAGCTACTTCAACCTCATTTAAAAGGTATCCTCTATGTTCTGTTCCTACAGCATCAAAATGGTCTGGTAAAGCGTCAAACTCTACTGCTTCAAATCCTTTTTCACTTGGAAGCTCTTTGGTATACTCAATAGTATATTCAGCACTTAAGCCTAAAGCATTAGCAATATCATTTAGAACATACCCTCCATACTCTAAGACCACATTCATAGGAACCACACGTTTAGTCAATGCTGTTAATGTTCCCTCTTGCTGATTAAGGGCTGGCATATCTAAATCACCATCACCTAAGGCAGAAAGAGTAAAGTCACCTTTAACGTTGTACCCAATGGTTGAACCTTCCACTTCATCATCAAGCTCACAAATAAGTGAAATACCCATTGCATTTCCAGCTGGGGGAACACAAATCACATTAAACCCTGCATACTTTTCAAAAAGTGCTAAAAGTTTGGCTATATTTTCAGCTCTTGGATGAGCATATAAATCAGAGCCAACAACCAAAGAGTAACCCACTTTTTTAATAAGTGATTTTCTTAAAGCTTCAAGCTCCTCTTCCCCAACATTTGATTCAGCAGATAAGTTACCAATGTCTAGGTCATTTAAAACAGCTCGAACGCTATCAGGCAACTCTACATCTTTTAACAATGTATCGGCTAAAAGTGCAACCACACCCTCTTCTGAACCAGCTTCATACTTAATGAATTGAGTTACAATATTTGATATCTCATCATCAACTATTGGGTGCATGTACACAACTCTTGCTCTTTGCCACTTACTTGCCATATTAAGATGATACTTTACAATAGGAGCATCATCATTAATACGTGTCCCCATAACAATAACAGCTCTTGACTTTGTCAGTTTATCTAATGTTCCATCTGCTAACAATTTACCAGTCACACTACCATATGCATTCATAAACTTTTGGTAGGCTCTTGCCTCAGAAGAGATAAGTTTATAACCTTTTTCTA
>JALXFN010000004.1:12367-33322 GCA_027068975.1 Campylobacteraceae bacterium
TTAGCTTTTGGAAAATAAGTGCCTCTTCATTTGAAGTCTCATTTGAGAAAAGAATAGTCCCAGCATTTTTAAACGCTTCTATAGCACTATTAAATGAAGAAACATCTTTTTTAACATTTTTGTTATCAAAATCAAAACCATAACGAGAAGCCGAACACATCGTCGAAAATTCTGCTTGATTGGTGACACGGTAAACTTTTCCATGTCGCACTTCATAGTTTACATCATGACCTGCTCCACAGTGTGGACAAGAAGATGGAATCTGTGTCAACTCCCAAGCATTTGCTGTGTATTTAAAGCTTGTATCAACCAAAGCTCCCACAGGACAAACAGCTGCTGCTTCACCTAATGTTTTGTAGTTTGCATCCTCTTTTACGTTAATAATCGTAGAAGAGTAACCACCAAACTTAACTTTTAGTGCTTCATCACCTGTAATTTCTGTTGAGACACGAACACACTTTTCACACATAATACATAAAGCAGGGTCATACGATATAACTCCCCAGTTTTGTACAGGTCTGTATGGCTCCTTGGTTGTAAAGTTTTGTCCACTTACACCAAACTCCATGGTTTTATTCTGTAAATCACACTCACCACTCTTATCACATACACCACACTCTAAAGGATGGTTTACGTTATAGAGTTTCATGATGTTTTGACGCTCTTTGTAAAGCTCATCACTGTTTGTCTTTATCACAGCACCATCAGTTGCCTTCTCTTGGCATGATAAAATCATTCCATCCACACCTTCAACGTCTACCACACACATACGACATGATGCAATAGGCAATGTTTTAGTAAGGTAACACATGGTTGGAATGTAGATGTCATTCTCTCTGGCAATCTCTAAAATAGTCTGTCCAAAAACTCCTGAACAGGCTTTTCCATCTATGGTAAGGTTTATGGCTTTTGGCTCTACATTTCTAATATTACTCATCATACAGCCACCATCGATATGTAGTAACATCGCATACAACGCTCTGCCTCAGATATCGCCTCTTCACCAGTAAACCCAAGGTTCACCTCTTTGTTATTGGTCTTACGCTCATCAACACCTAGTTTTTCACTCTCAACTCTTGGTATTCCAGGCATCCAACCAGTAACTTTCTCGTTCTTGTCATACACTCTAAGTCTTGATAGGTGGTCTTCCATAATCTCATCATCAAGCAGTGTACATTTACCATCATAAATATAACGACTAATAACCGATGCAGCACGTCTTGCTTGTCCCACTGCATTGACAATAGTCATTGGTCCATATTCACAATCACCAGCAGCAAAAAGACCCTCTTTAGAGGTCATGTAGTCTTTACCATTAGTCAAAATAGAATTCCATGATGTCATCTCAATATTCCACTCTTCTGGTAATATTTGAGTATCAAGTGATTGGGAAACAGCAGGGATGAGATAATCACACTCTATTTCAAAATCCCCACCCTCTATTTTTACCAACTGTGCTCGTCCTCCATTTGGATCAGGAACCAGTTCAAACTTATTAACTTTTAGCTTAGTTATCTTCTCTCCATCATCAAAAATCTCTTCAATAGAGGAATAAAAAATAAACTCTACACCCTCTTCAACAGCTTCATGGTACTCTTCATAGGTTGTGTTTCTAATAATGGTCTTCTCATCACGACGATAGAGCATTATAACTTTTTTAGCACCCTCACGAATGGAACAGCGAACAACATCCATAGAGGTAAATCCACCACCAACACAGACCACTGTTTTACCTTCAAGTTCATTTGAGGCAGGAGAGCCAATACCATATTTATGCCATAGGTTTACTTTATCAAGCATAGAGATTGCACCCCAATAGCCACCCATCTCTGGATTTTCATTGGTTGCACGAACTTTTTTAGAGAGTCTAGCACCAAAACCAAGAAGCGTTGCATCATACTCTTCATAAATCTCTTTAAGCTTCTCTGCATCAACACGACAATTATTAGTAATAGAAACAGCTTCCATTTCAAGAACCAAATCTATATCTTTATTGTACTTATCAACAGGCATTCGATACTCTGGAACACCCACAGCAACCTCCCCACCATTTACAGGTAACTCTTCAAATATATCTACCTTAATTCCCTCTAATGCTAAGTAGTACGCAGCTGTAAGACCAGCAGGACCAGCTCCAATAATGGCTACTTTTTTACCATCATTTCTTAAAGGTTTTGGCTCAACAGGATGTAACCAAGGTATCTCATGGTCAGTCTCATAGTCAGCACCCAATCTTTTAAGCTCCATAATAGAGATAGGCTCATCAAGATTCATACGTCTACATGCATCTTCACAAGGATGAGGACAAACACGCCCACAAGTATGTGCCAATGGCATGGTTTGACGTGTTGCTGCAAGAGAATCGGTAAATACCATATCTCTTACACCCTCAATATAAGCAGGAATATCAACATGTGCAGGACACATATCGGTACATGGTGCTGTTACTTTAGCAATGTATGAGATGTCTCCTTCATAATGAATCGATTGAATTTGTGCATCAATACAGGTATCAAACTGCTCTTTATAGTGTTCCATCAAATCTAAAATAGGCTTAGGAACTGTACGCCCAATTTCACACTTAGATGTTACCATCATCGTTTGTGAAATCTCTTTTAGGTGAGCAATGTCATCATGTGACCCCTCACCTCGTGCTATTTTGTCAAGTAAGTCGTATAGAATTCTACCACCCCAACGACCAGGAGCACAACGACCACACGCTTCAGAGTACTCTTGGTACTGTGCAGCATACTGAGTTGCTAGAACTACAGCATCTATATCTTCGTCGAAAATGGCAACACCATCCCAACCAATAAATGCTTTTGATTCTCTCTCTCCATGATAAGTTTCAGGAAGTTTGAACCCAGACTCACTCCACTCCTCAGATGGTTTACCACGGTTGTCGATAAACTCATCCCTCCAAGTAGAGAACAGTAGCTTTGCCATTATTTAGCCTTTGGCTTACTAGCTGTAGATTTTTTAGCAGGTGCCTTTTTGGCAGGTGCTTTCTTGGTTGGAGCTTTTTTAACTGGAGCTTTCTTTGTAGCAGCTTTTTTAGCTTCCTCTTTAGCTTTCGCTTCAGCAGCAGCTTTTTCTGCTTCCTCTTTAGCTTTCGCTTCAGCAGCAGCTTTTTTAGCTTCCTCTTTAGCTTTCGCTTCAGCAGCAGCTTTTTCTGCTTCCTCTTTAGCTTTCGCTTCGGCAGCAGCTTTTTCTGCTTCCTCTTTTGCTTTCGCTTCAGCAGCAACTTTTTCTGCTTCCTCTTTAGCTTTCGCTTCTGCAGCAGCTTTTTCTGCTTCCTCTTTTGCTTTCGCTTCAGCAGCAGCTTTTTCTGCTTCCTCTTTAGCTTTCGCTTCAGCAGCAACTTTTTCTGCTTCCTCTTTAGCTTTCGCTTCTGCAGCAGCTTTTTCTGCTTCCTCTTTAGCTTTCGCTTCAGCAGCAGCTTTTTCTGCTTCCTCTTTTGCTTTCGCTTCTGCAGCAGCTTTTTCTGCTTCCTCTTTAGCTTTCGCTTCGGCAGCAGCTTTTTCTGCTTCCTCTTTTGCTTTCGCTTCAGCAGCAGCTTTTTCTGCTTCCTCTTTAGCTTTCGCTTCTGCAGCAGCTTTTTCTGCTTCCTCTTTAGCTTTCGCTTCAGCAGCAGCTTTTTCTGCTTCTATTCTCTTCTCTTCTGCAAGTGCAGCAGCTTTAGCAGCAGCCTCTTTTTTATCAGCAATGGTTTTTTCATCAAGCTTTTTAACTACTATAGTCCAATCTACTTCATTGAACTTAAGTGAGTTCATTAGCTCATGACCACTCTCTCTAATAAAATCAGCAGATTTTTGGATGGAAGAGAAATCTCCTACTTCAAAAAGAAAAATCCCTACCTCATTAACGTTGAGTCCACTCTCAAGTAGTTCACCCATTCTGTCATAGAAGTCATTATGTAAATGTCTTAAGTCATATCTTTGCATTATCTATCCACCTCTCCAAATACAATGTTGGTTGAACCAATAATGGTAACAACATCAGCAATATAGGTTCCTACTAAAATCTCTTGAAGTAACCCTGTATGGAAGAACGATGGAGCTCTACATTTAAGTCTGTAAGCATAAGGCTCACCCTCTGACTTAATGTAGAATCCAAGCTCACCTTTTGGAGACTCTGTTGGAACATAAACTTCACCTTTTGGTGGTCTCATACCTTGAGTTACAAGCACAAAGTGTTGCATCAATGCATAGTTTTGTGTCATTATCTCCTCTTTTGGAGCAGAGATGTACTGTGGAGCATGTGCCATAAGCTGTGGCTCTGTCTCATCATACATTAAAATCAACTGTCTAATCATTCTAGTAGACTGCTTCATCTCTTCCATATAAAGTCTATAACGACCATAAGAGTCATTTGTGTCTGCTATAGGAATGTCAAAGTCTAACTCAGAGTAAAGCTCATATGGCTCCTCTTTTCTAATATCATAAGCGATTCCTGAACCTCTAAGCATAGGACCTGAACAACCCCAAGACATAGCATCTTCAGGAGAGATAACACCCACATCTTCAAGACGCATTTTCCAGATTCTGTTCTCTTCTAAAAGAGCATTATAAGTATGTTCTAACTCATAATCAACATTATCACAGAATTTTCTTATTTGAGCCATCCAACCACTCGGTATATCTAAAGGAACTCCACCAATTCTTACAGAAGAGTGAGTAAGTCTTGCACCACAGTAATCTTCCATTAAATCCATAGCAAATTCACGCTCACGAAAAGCATAAAGGAAAACAGACATCGCTCCAACATCCAGTGCATGAGTAGCAATAAAAAACAAGTGTGAAATAACTCTGTTAAGTTCTAAAAGCATGGTTCTAATAACTTGTGCTCGTCTAGGTGCTTCAATACCAAGAAGTTTTTCAACAGCTAAAGCATAAGCGTAATTATTAGATGTAGACGCAATATAGTCAAGTCTGTCGGTGGTTGGTAAAAACTCATTATAGGTCATGTTTTCAGCCATTTTTTCAATACCACGGTGAAGATAACCAATATCTGGATACGCTTTTACCACCTGCTCACCATCAAGCTCTAAAACCAGTCTTAACTGACCATGTGCTGAAGGGTGCTGTGGACCAAAGTTAATAACCATGGTATTATCATCACGCTCAAAATTGAGGTTTTCAAAAAATGGGGATAGTTTATTTGGTTGTTGCATATTTTCTCCCTCTACTTTCTTTTATCCAGTTGTTTACCACTTTTTTTAGTGTAATCAACCAATAATGTTTTACTGTACTCAATTGGAGTCTCAGTCTCACCCTCAGAAATATCAGCACCAAATGGTACCTCATATCCGACTCTTGAGAAACGTTTTGTATCGTATCTATCAATCTGTGCTTGGTCTCTAATTTCAGGACCAATCGCTTCACGTGCATCTTTTCCAAAGATTTTATCAACCTCATACCATGAAGCAAACTCATCACCATGAAGTGGGTAAGTTTTTAGAAGAGGATATCCTTCCCAATCATCAGGCATAAGGATTCTTTTCATAAATGGATGATTGTTTGAGACAATCCCAAACATATCAAACATCTCACGCTCTGCAAAATTTGCAGACTTATAAAGAGGAACTACAGATTCTACTGCTAGACCCTGCTCTATTCTCATTACTAAACGCATTCTTTTAACATCTTTTAAATTGTGCAATTGATAAAAAACTTCAAAATTACCATCTTTTGCTAAGTAGTCAACAGCTGACATCTCTGAAAGAATTGCATAGTCACACTCATTTTTAAGTGTCTCTATGGCTTTAAAGTTATCTTCATGATTAATCTCAACAATCATTTGACCCAACATGATTTTTGCTGATTTTACCTCTACTACTGCTTCAATTGCGGCTAAATGTTTAGAAAACACTTCATCTGTTGCTACATCAAATGTTGGTACCGATGGCACCACATGATATCTATCCGTATAATAGGCTTTACCTTGTACATTATCTTTTGGGGTATATTTTCTCATATTATATTAACCTCAAATCTTGTTTTTTATTATTCTTCATGTTGGCAGACTCTCTTCTGATTTTCTTCTGAAGCATCATCAATGCATACTGAAGTGTCTCAGGACGTGGTGCACAACCAGGAAGGTAGATATCTACAGGAATAATTCTGTCAACACCTTGAACGGTTGCGTATGTATTAAACATACCACCTGTATTTGCACATGACCCCATAGATATAACCCATTTAGGCTCCGTCATCTGGTCATAGAGTCTTCTAGCAAACTCTGAGTGTTTTTTAGAGAGTGTTCCTGCAAGTATCATAACATCTGACTGACGAGGAGAGGCTCTAAAAATGGTTCCCATTCTATCAAAGTCATAACGAGAGGCACCAGATGCCATCATCTCAATCGCACAACATGCGAGTCCGTATGTTAAAGGCCAAAGTGAGTTACTTCGTCCCCAGTTAACCAAATGATCTACCGTAGTTAGTGCTACTGGTAAGCCTGCTGTTGAGGCATAATTTACTTGATGCTGTGCCATTCAAGTGCTCCTTTTTTCCATGCGTATACAAATCCAATTGTTAAAAGTACGATAAACAGAACCATCTCTGCAAATCCGAACCAACCAAGCAGTCTAAAGTCAATAGCCCAAGGAAACATAAAAATAATCTCTACATCAAAAAGAATAAATAGAAGAGCTATTAAATAAAACTGCGTCGAAATTGTATTGGGTTGTTTAGTAACCTCTGGTCCACACTCATAGATGGTTAACTTTAACTTCTCTGTGTCAAGTTTTGCCATTTTTCTACTTACAAACCGTGCAGCCATTAGTGTTGCATTAAAAGCAACAACAGTCACAATGAATAAGAAAAAAATACCTAAATAAGGGTGATTATTAATCACATGAGTCATTAGAACTCCTTTGTAAAAGATGTTATTCTATATTACCATATCACACCAATTGTGAGGCATACGGAAGAATAGTACATTTATAGTACCAAAAATTCATTAAACCAATTGTGTAATCATCGTGTCTTAAAAGGATAAAAAAGCTTTGTAACTAAGTGTTACAGTAGTCATGAATAAACTATTCTAAAACAAATAAATATTATTATTCTAAACTATAAAAAAGTGTTTTATCTACACAACATCTAAACATAATTTTTATATAATGAAATTTGAAATTTCAAAAAAAAGAGAGTGCACATGAATATTTTATTACTCGAAGATGACCCACTACTCTCAAAAATCTTAACCAAACACTTAACCCAAAAATATACAGTTACTTCTGTATATGATGGTGATTCAGCTTTAGAAATCATAGAAAATAAAAAATTTGATTTACTTATTTTAGACTCTAATGTTCCAGGTATCTCAGGACTTGAACTTATTAAAGAGTTGCGTTCGTATAATAACACTACGCCTATTATTATGATAACAGCTTATCAAGACACCATTCATCTAAAAACAGCCTTTACTCATGGGTGTAATGACTACATTAAAAAACCCTTTGAACTTGATGAACTTGACATGCGTATTGTCAATATCTCTCGTACTTTTAACATCGAACAAAACCAAGCCATAGAAATTGCAAAAGATACTTTTTTTGATGCTCTAAACCATAAAATAACAAAAAATGGAGAGACATTTCCAATTGCAAAAAAAGAGAGCGAATTTCTAAACTATCTTGCTATTAATCGGAATAGAACTGTCTCAAAAGAGGAGCTTACACAAAATTTATGGTCATTTGACAATATGCCAAGTGATGCCACCTTACGTGTCTACATTAGAAATTTACGTGCATTAATTGGCAAAAAAACCATAGAGACTATAAGAGGAATGGGGTATCGTCTTGTATCGTAATGAACGCCGAGCCTTAATTGGGTTTTTACTTATCTATGTAAGTTCATCCATTTTAATGCTGGGTACTATTGGTTTTCTTTATTATAAAGAGAAACTTGCTACCATTGACCGATACTGTGGTGTAAGCATGGAAAATATGGCGATGCAAATCAAAATGGATATACTCAATCATAAAGAGATAAACTCTCTTTTTGATGATGTAGAACGCCTTAGAATAGGACTTTATGATAAAAACTTCAAAGCCATAGTTTCTAACTTGACAACCAAAGAGATAGACTTTGACCAGACCAATTATACGCAAAAATCTTCTGCTTTCTTTGTAAGTTCATTTATTAAACCAACAGACAATATTAAATATGTAGTTATTGAAGACTCTAAAGTTTCAGGAAAGATGATAGAACTAGAATCACTCATATGGACCATGCTATTTATCGCCTCTATATTCGTTGCTTTAATTGGTTATTTATTAAGTAGGCTCCTCCTTAAACCAGTAAAAGAAAACTTTGCCATACTTAACCGTTTTGTAAAAGACTCTGCACATGAACTGAACACTCCTGTTACTGCACTGATGATGTCTGCAAACTACCTAAAGAAAACCTATGATCCAGAAGTAGTCGAACATATGCTTATGAGTTCTAAAATGATTTCAGAGATTTATAACTCTATCTCCTATCTGGCTTTTCATGACCTTGATATTGAGAATAAAGAGGAGTTTGACTTAGCAGAACTTATTCAAGAGTCAGTAGACTATTTCAAAGAGATTGCTGGAAGTAAAAATATTATTATAGAGGCGACACTTAATAAACATATAGTAAATATGGATAAAAACAGTATAAAAAAACTTATTAACAATCTCATAACCAATGCAATAAAATACTCATACAGAGACAAAAGCATTAAAATATCACTCAAATCTAATATTTTCACCATTCAAGATGAAGGAATAGGAATAGCTAAAAAAGATCAAAAAAAGATTTTTAAACGGTATAAACGTCTTGAAAAACAAGAAGCTGGTGGTTTTGGTATTGGATTAGACATCGTCATGGGTATCTGTCGTAGAAATAACATCAATATTGAACTTGAGTCGGAACTAAAAAAAGGAAGCAGTTTCAGATTAACCTTTAATAGTTAACGAGGCAGAAATCAAGTCTTTATTGAAATTTAATGCAAACTCAAACTCCTCTTCAGTAACTGCTGATATTTGACTTCTAAAATTGGCTAACAACGAATTTACCATACTGTTACTGTTAATTTTATTTAAAGATTTAATAGCACCCTTTAATCTTGTACTTAAAATCTCTCTATCTTCATACTTTATATTATCCATTGTTTCCAATACAGCTTTAACAATTAAACTCTTTTTATCTTCAGGCATATTAACCATCCTATTAATATTAGATTAATTTATTAATATAATATCAAAAATAAAGTTATAAACAATAATTCTCCTCTTGTTTTATAAAAAAAATCAAACTTTGATTCTCTTCCACTCACCTCTGTTAAATGCTCTCCACATAAAAAAAGCTTTTACAAAAGTGTCACTTATCATTGCTACATAGACCCAAATAACATCTTCAAAATACCAAGTCAAAATAAAAGCAGGAATAATCCGTACCAACCACAAAGAGATTAAACTAATTCGTAAAGTTCGCTTAGTGTCACCTGCCCCACGTAATGCTCCAGCAAGAACAAAACTAATGGCTAATGGGATTTGAGACAAACCTACTATTTTTAAATATAGAGATGCCTCTTTTATGGTTTGAGCATCAGTTGTAAATAGAACAACAATCATTTCAGGAGTAAATATCATAAAAAATGAAAGAAAAAACATAAGCCCTATGGCATACTTCATTACTAGCATGACATCTTCACGTGACTGTTCAGGCTTCTTAGCCCCCAAACCTTGACCCATCAATGCCATAGCTGCAATGGTGAAGCCAATTCCTGGCATAAATGCCAAGCCCTCAACACGTAGACCTATCTGATACCCAGCCAAAACTTCTGTACCATAGTGGGCAATGGTCGCTGTAAAAAAAGTAAATGACCCCATGGTAAGAGTTCGCTCAAATGATGCAGGTAAGCCTACCTTTAACATTCGTCTAAAAAGATTTTTAGAGAAACGAACCATTGGTTTAAAAGGTGTCTTTTTTCGCACATAAAGCACCACATAAACCAAAAGTTCTAACATATTCACCACCACCGTAGCTATGGCTGCACCAACCACACCCAATTCAGGAAAACCAAAATTTCCAAAAATAAACAGATAATTTAAAGCCACATTTAAAACAATAGAAGCCAACTTTACATAAAGAGGTGTCTTGGTATCACCCGTTGCATTCAGGGCTGTTATAAAAACCAGTTTCATAAAAATAAACGGCATCATAAAGGTTAGAACCTGAACATAAGAGGAGCCAAGTTCCATCACTTCAGGCACCACCCCAAACCAAACATACAACCATGAAGAACCAAAGTACCAAATAGGAACGATTATCATCGACAAAACAAAAGCAAACTGCCAAATGGTCGAAAGTGCCAAAGAGGCTTGGTTCATTTTTCCTGCACCCTTAAAACGAGAAATCAGAGCATTGGTTCCCACTTGAAAGAGCGTTAAAACTGCAAAAACAAGCATAAGAGACTGCAACCCAACCCCCACAGCAGCCACAGCAAAAGCCGAAATAGTCCCCACCATGATAAGGTCGGTAATCACTTGCAACATATCAAGTAGTGAGTTAAAGGCAGCAGGTAGAGAGATGCTAAGGATTTTTTTGTGTTTGGCTTTGTTTATGTTTATCAAAGAAATGTAGCCTTATAAACCTCTTCATCATAAGCCACATGCACCTTACCATCACCATACTCAATGACTGGTCGTTTTAACAAGTAGTTCTCTTTTGCCATCCACTCTATTTTTCCATCATCATCAAGATTTAACTCTTTAAGACCTAAATCACGGTACTTTTTACCTTTATTGTTAAAGAGTACATTAATATCTATCTGCTTTAACCACTCACGAATTTTCTCTTCACCTACTGACTCTACTTTATAGTCTACAAAATCAAACTCTATGTTGTTCTCTTTCATAAACTTTCGTGCTTTTCCTACAGTTGAGCAGGTTTTTATGCCGTACATTGTCATTTTTTACCTTAATTTTTTTTGACAGTATACTATTTTTTATCAGGAGAACCAACCGTTAATCGTAGCCCATCTTTAGACTCTTCCAACTTAATATTTAAACTCTGTAACACGTTATCTATTATGTTTGCAACATCTTTTTTTACCAATTTCTCACCCCCCAACAGATTTAAAACCTGTTCATCTGAAAGATGTTCATTCTGATTTGCTCCCCATCGCTCTGAAGCCTCATAGACAGCCATGTACATAAGAGCAGCTTTTCTAGGTTCTACACCTGATGCCAACATAGCATCATAAAAAACCTGATGTACCTCTTGCCATGTTCCAAGCCGTTTATCATAGGCTACATCATGAATCACTGATGCCAAAACATACTGCCCACCATAAGGAGTCCCTATAAATCCTTGAAAAAACTCTGGAATGGTCGCCCCATCAACCACATACCCCTTTGGAGCTGTCCACTTTTTTCCATTAGCATCAATAAATATCAAATCTCCTAAGAGCCTTACTCTATTACTTCCATCGTTAAGAGGCTGAACTTTTAAATCATAAGTTGAGAAAACTCCATACTTTGCATTGGGGTGAGAGACACTTAATGTCATCTCTTTAGCCGAAGCCAAAGAGCTAGAGAAAAGTGTAAACATAACTAAAAAAAGCTTTATATGTTTCATCAAAGTCCTTTTTTAGAAGAGATTATAGCTTGGCATTGTGGAAGAAAAATTAGACTTTTCTATTTTTTTGAACGAAGTATTTATCTTACAAGTTCACACCATTCACCACATGCAACCTACGAATTGCTTGTACTAAAAGTTCTCGCTTGTTTTTACCCTCTACTTTATTGATAGCCATTTCTGCTTCGTAAAGGGTAAAGGGGTGCTGTTTTAAGTAGAGTACTCCATCAACCAAACAATGAGCCAGTTTAATGCCATATTTATGGGGATTGTGTTTTACTAAAGCTCTGTGCATTTTTAGAGCATGTTGGTGAAAATTGTCTGAATCTTTTACTTTATTAAGATTCAAATAGATAATAGACAAATTAGAAAAAATATGGGCAATGTGTAAGCCATACTCTGTAGGTCTTTTTTTTGCAAGAGAGATATAAAGAGCCAAAGCTTCTCTATAATATTTAATTGCTTTGGTATATCGTAGCTTTTGGGCATAACCATTTGCTAAATCATTGAGGATAATTGCTCTGTCATGGGTGTACATATTAATCTCCTTATAATATATAATACTAAAAAATTCTTAAAGAATATTTTAAATTTATCTAGTATAAAAATTAAACATATTTATAAACTTTTTTAGCTATACTTTCACCGATTTTATCGCTTCTATAATTAAATATGGAAAATCTGATAAGGAAGGGGGTGCTTGAGATGCCAGGAATTAAACTATCTCCAAGAGATGCTTTTGATGATGCTTATAGAAAATTCAAAAGACAATGTGACAGAAATTTAATCGTTACTGAAGCAAGAGCTAGACAGCACTACGAAACAGCAACAGAAGCTCGTAAAAAAGAGAAAATTGCAACGCGTAAAAAGATTCTTAAGAAACTTTACATGCTGAGAAGATATGAGGCTAGACTATAACAGTCTAACTTTTATCGACTCCCAAGTACATCTTTGTACTTGGTTTTAACTCTATTCTCTACTCTAACTCACCATTTTAAACATAAACTGTTGAATATTTGATACAATTTTATTACTTAT
This sequence comes from Campylobacteraceae bacterium, assembly GCA_027068975.1. Classification (GTDB taxonomy): domain Bacteria; phylum Campylobacterota; class Campylobacteria; order Campylobacterales; family Sulfurovaceae; genus UBA1140. Next base: position 25,024 of record JALXFN010000004.1, read on the forward strand.
CAAAAGGTTTATTATGTCTTATTTTACAAAACTGTTTATTCTATTATTTTTACTATCTTTAACTCTTCATGCTGAATTTGAAGAAGAGAGAAAACCTATAGATTTATCTATGGTTATATCGGGTGGAGTAAGTCTAGGAGCTTATGAGGCTGGGTACAACTGGGCAATGGTTAAAATGCTAAGCAACATACGTGACCACAGCCGTGACACAGAACCAAAACTACGCTCTGTCACAGGTGCTTCGGCAGGGTCTATAAATGCCCTACTCACAGCCATCTACTGGTGTCAAAAACCAGAAATCAATGATACCAACAGCATTGACAATAATCTCTTTTATAATACTTGGGTTGACCTTGGACTTAGTGACCTTATTATTACTGACCCAAAAAGCGATAATAAAAGCACACTCTTTAAAAGAGATAAACTCAAAATAAAAGCAGAAGCTATTTTAGACAAACTTCAAAAACCTATTTATAGAGAGGGGTGTGAAGTTCCACTAGGTTTTTCTGTTACAAAAGCCAAACCCATCACAAAAGAGTTTCAAAGTTCTGGTATAAAAATCAAAAATCAACACTTCTCCATACCTTTTACACTCAAAGAAGAGAATAACCAACTAACACTCTCAAATAGAGCAATGCCTAAAAGTACAGACTACTATATCTCCATTCCAGATATAGAAAAAGATAACAGCAAGGTTATTAATGTGTTGTTTGCCTCTTCTGCTTTTCCTGGAGCATTTAAGCAGATAAAACTTGACTATATTTATGAAGGTAAAAGAAAGTCAAGTTACTTTATAGATGGGGGGGCTTATGACAACCTCCCCTTGCAACTGGCAACCGAGCTTGACCCAAGGGCTAAAGAGTTTATATTTATAGACCCTAGCAACATGAGAAAAGAGAAAGAGCGAAACATCACAACTCAAGAGGAGCAAGAGCCTGTTGGTTTTTTAACCTCAAATGCAATTCCCCTACTCGATAGCCTTGATATTTTTCAATCTATGCGACTCTATAATGCTATTACACAGTACTTTCAAGATGGCTCAGGGAAGAAGCTTATTTTATCTTCTCGTTATCACCCTATTACGGGTAAATTTTTAGGACACTTTGGAGCCTTTTTAGATAAAGATTTTCGTATTTATGATTACTATGTTGGTGTTTACGATGCTGTATATCACCTCTCTAAAGCCATGCATGAACGAGGATACGCTACAAATATAGGGTTAAAAGAGTTAATGCTAAAACAAAAAAGTGCTTTAGGAGTAGACCAAAATCCTAAAGCACTTTCTGCTTTTATGCTCTTTTACAATACAGAGTTTTACCCCAACAGACCTGTAATCATAAAAGATATTTTCTCCAATATATATTTTGCATTTAACAAAAGAGTTAACGATACAGAGCGTTATAACCTTACAGAATTTAAGACTTTTCTGCGAAAATTAAACCCCATATATAGAACAGACAAAAACTCTTTTATTCCTAGAGATGACCGAAGTATTCAAAACTGGTATAAACATCCACTTCAACTTCTAATTAACCGTATTAGTGTACTTGAAAATAATTATGCTGATATAGAGGGAAATACAAAAGTTCTTGCAAATGCAACAAATATTATTGCATGGATTGGAAACAACTTTGTAAAAAAAGAGAATGGTTTTAACTTTATGCCTATGAGCATACCAACAACTGTCACAAATCCTATTTTAGCCAATACTTTAAGACTCCTACCAAATGAGATAAATACTGATGTTAAAAATGGAGGTATAGGAATTTCTTATAATATTTACTCTTATCAAGAGGAGAATAATAACCATGGATATGAGAGTAAAATCTCTTTTCAACAAAGTGATGACATGAACAACTTCTTACGTTTAGACCTAAACATGTTTCAAGAAAAAAAAGATTTTGTAAAGTTTGGTCTTGGTGGAAGTCTATTTGGAAAGTTTGATAAAAAATTTTATGATAAAGATAGTCTGTATGGAGCAAATGCCTATATAGATATTTTAGATATATTACGCTTTACCTATGTTCACCGATTTGGAAAGACTGACGAAAGAAATTTTATCTACTTTGGGATAGAGAACCTTCCTTCTCTTATCTATTGGTTGCAAAGATAGATAACTATCTATCTCTGAGCAACTTAAGAAGCTCTATCTAAACAACTCTCTTTTATCAGTACCCTCTGATTCTCTTCTAAAATATTCAAGTAAGTGATAAACTCTTTAGTTATCGCCTCAAGAAAAATCAAATCTTCCATGGCAAGTATTTTATCTTCTTCTGTAATATTTTTACATTTATACTTAAACTCACTTTCATATGAGTAGTCAATTATGTCAAAATAATTTTGAAATATTTTTTTATATATGTTGTGAATTTTTTTGTACTTTAACTCCAATTTCTTAACAGTAAGTTCATCTAGTCTAGCAGAAAATAAATAATCAAAACTAAAAGATGTTATATCAATAGGTAAATAGTCACTATTTATCTTCTTTCCTTCAATAATATCTCTTACTCTATCTACCCATTGTAAACTTAACTCTTTCTCTTGTTCTATTTTTTTTATGATTATATTTCTCTGCATAATTAAACTCCTTATATGTTAAATATTAATTTATTATATTATTTTTTATTTTAAAGTTAATTTAATTTTAAAATAAAATATTTAAATGAATCATATTTTTGATAAAATACGAATAATATTTTATATCAAGGATTTTCCCCCATGACATTCACAACCCCACTACAACAAGATGCTATTAAAATTATGCTTTTAGGCTCGGGAGAGCTTGGAAAAGAAGTTGCTATAGAAGCCCAAAGACTAGGCGTAGAAGTTATAGCTATTGACAAATATGAAAATGCTCCTGCTCACTTGGTTGCTAATCGTTCGTATGCTATAGACATGCAAGATGAATCAGCTGTTCTTGAAATAATAGAAAAAGAGCAACCTACATATATCTTACCTGAAGTTGAAGCAATCTCTATTTCAGCTCTTTTTGAAGCAGAAAATAGAGGTTTTCATGTGATTCCTAATGCAGAAGCAGTAAATAAAACCATGAACCGTAAAAACATTCGTCTTTTTGCTTCCGAAGAGTTGGGGCTAAAAACATCCAATTATAAATTTGTTAAAACGCTTGATGAACTAAAAGAAGCAGGAGAAAAGATAGGTTTTCCTTGTGTTATTAAACCTGTTATGAGCTCTTCAGGTCATGGTCAAAGTATTGCCAAAACTGCTGATGACATTGAAGTATCTTGGGAGATAGCTAAAGAGGCTCGTGGAGATGCGAGTGAACTTATCGTAGAGGAGTTTGTTCCTTTTGACTATGAGACTACCCTACTCACCGTAAGAAATGAAACAGGAACTGTCTTTTGTAACCCAATTGGTCATATACAAAAAGATGGTGACTTTATTTTGTCTTGGCAACCTATGCAAATGAGTGATAAAGCTTTACAAAAAGCAAAAGATATAGCTAAAGCTGTAACAGATGGTCTTGGTGGTCGTGGAATTTTTGGTGTAGAGTTCTTTGTAAAAGGGGAAGAGGTTTACTTCTCAGAGCTTAGCCCTAGACCTCATGACACAGGTATGGTAACACTTATCACACAAAGTCAAAGCCAGTTTGCACTACATATAAGAGCTGTTCTTGGTCTTCCTCTGGACTACACAACCTATGGTTCAGGTGCTTGTGGAGCCTACAAAGCTAAAAATGAGAGTAAAAAACCTGTATTAGAGATTCCAGACTTTGCCTTTAGTGATAAATCTTATGTAAGAGTATTTGGAAAACCTGAAAGTCATGTAGGTCGTCGAATGGCTGTGAGTTTGGTTTTAGACGATGATGTAGAAGTAGCAAAAAGTAAGGCTTCAGAGATAGTTTTAAGTATTAAAGATAGCTAAAGTTTAATTCTTAACTTAATTTGTTATACTTGTTATAAAATAATTTCAAAGGATTACAATGAGTATAACAAAAAAACTTCTGCCACTCTCTATGGTAGCGTCTATTCTTCTTACGGCTTGTGGTGGTGGAGGAAACAGCGAGAATACTCCTTCACAAAACAATAATAATACTGTTTTGGTTCCTCAAAAAATATCTATTGATATTCCTAATGCACTTAAAAATAAACGTACCACTAATCTAACTCAAGAAAAAATTCTTAATGATGATATTCAAGAAAATCAAAATGTTCAAAGTTTTGGGTATCAACAATTAACAAATACTATTTCTCAAGCAGAAGGAACGATAAATAGTGTAAAAGAGAACATGAAATATCTAACTTTAATGATGCCAGATATAGTCAATGCATGTGAAGATACAGTATTAAATAGAAAGTGTACTATTCCTGCTGGTGAAATTAAGCTAACAGTAGAAGGTCAAACTTTATCTATAGGTGAAATATTCTATACAAAACAAGATGAGAATAAAAAGTATCAACAGGTTGTTGTACTTGATTTGAAACCTACCCTTCTTGCTATGGGGCAACTAAGTATTGAGAAAGATTTAGAGACAGTTAAATGGTCAACAGATGAAAATCATATAGAGACTTCTTCTGATGTTAAGCGTGGTGAAGATACTTTTAACATGCACCTTATTTATGATAAAGAGAGTAATGGCGAGTCTACTATGACCATAACAGACAAATATGATTTTGATGATATGAAAGGAAACTTTACATTAAAACTCAATGATAAAAATGATGCTAACAACACAGTTATAGTTGAAACCACTGCAACAAATAAATTTCAAGATGAAAGTGATTCATTCTCTTCAAAAGGATTTGTTGATGATAATGGTGGATACTTAGTTTCAAAAGGAAGCTATTTTGATAGTAATTATGCAGAGAAAGAGACCTTTGATGCTACTGGTTCACTACTTAAATCTTCATTCTGTCATACGGGAGATACATGTGATATGAATGATTCAAATACATGGATAAATTTTGATTTTGAAGAGGGATTTGTAGATGATTTTGATAATGATAGTTTCCCAGAAGAGATAGATGTTGATTTTCAAGAACCTTTAGAGTTAACCTTTACTCAAAGTGAAAACTTTCCACAATATACCTACTGCGAAATTCTTCCTTCTGACTATAATGGTTCACTTAACGAAGATGATGTCTATGAAAAGAGCATCGGTTCATTTGCTAAATTTGATGATGAGTTATTTGGTGTCCTTTTTGATATTAGTGAAAAAAATAATATCAATCATCTATCTGTACTATGTAACAGTTCTGAAACCACTAAGTTTTCTCAATTAGCAGACAAAAAACGTCCCATCTTCGGAGTAAAAGAATAATTTATTAAACCTTAAAAATATTATTTAATAAAAAATAATATTTTCAAACAAGAACTCCTTGATATAATAGAAATATTACATTAAGGAGTCAAAAATGAAACAATTAAAATTATTTATATTTGTTTTACTATTGTATCTTATTCCATTACATGCTCAAGATTATACAGAAAATAACGAAACCAAAGCATTTATAGAGATGATGAATGACAAATTCAACTATAACAAAGAGTACCTCTATAAACTCTTTAAACAAGTACGAAAAGACCCACAAGTACCTCATACAATAACAAAAAAAATAGTAAAACCACTCTCTAAAGAGCATCGACCTCAAGGAAGTTGGGATATTTTTTCTCGTGTTCATCTTGAAAATAATCAAACAGACTTGGGTGTTAAATTTATGACTAAACATAAAGAAGTACTACAAAAAGCTTATAAAAAATACGGTGTCCCTCCTGAATATATTACTGCCATTATTGGGATAGAGAGTCATTATGGAAAAAACCGTGGAGTTTTTTATGTTTTTGATAGTTTAACTCACCTTGCATTTGATAAAAGTGGAAAAAGAAAAAAATTTTACAAACATGAACTTCAAGAATTTCTACGTATGTGTTACCGTGAACAAATTGAGCCAAGAGCTATAAAGGGGTCAAAGTATGGAGCAATTGGATTAGCACAGTTTATGCCAAGCAACTATAAAACATTAGCCGTTGACTTTAACCATGATGGGAAAATACGTATTAGCCAACCCGTTGATGCCATTGGTTCTATAGCCAACTATTTTAAAAAAAATGGCTGGAAAAAAGATGAACCTGTAGGAGTACGTGTCTCCTATGAAGGCAATAGGTTTTATGGATTAAAAACAGGTTATGAATATAAATATAATAGAAAAGATTTAAAGGGAATTAAACCTAGAAGATATTTTCCTTACAAAAAAAGTGTTAGACTTATTAAATTAGAAAAAGAGAAGTATGATGAACTTTGGTATGGAACAGATAATTTTTATGTCATTACACGCTACAATCACAGTGATTACTATGCCATGGCTGTACATCAACTAGCAGAAAAAATAAAAGCCAATTATACTAAGCAGCATAAAAATCAAACCGAAGAGACTTTTTATGCTTCAACCAAATAATTAAGTATATAAATGATAAAATATATTAATCAAATCTTAAAAAAGAATTTTATATGTTATATTTTATTATTTTATTAGAATCTATCTTGATTCTGTTTTGGATGGATATAGAGTATGATACATCAGAAACACAGAATACAACAATGATAATAAATTCCCAAAGCTACTCTACACGTAAATATAATGCATTAGATATCGTGGGTAATGATATTTTAATTTTTGATAAAATTACAGATAAAGAAAAGTTAGCAATTTGGTTAAACTCCCCTTTAAGTAAAGAGATGCTTACATACTCACCAAATATACAAATTATGGAAGATTTCTTTAATGATAGAGTTGAAGATAATGGAAGATTTAAAAATAGCTTTATAAACTATATGAGAGAAGCTCATGATGAATATGTAGGTACGCTTATTACAAAAGAGGAGTTTGATGAAAAAATTTCAACCCCTACTTCTTTTTTAATATCAAGTTATTAAACTAAGAAAATACTTTATGCCATCTGTTGAAAAAGTTGGTACAATATCTAATACCTTAGGTTCTATAACACGCCGTCCCCAAAGAAATCTGTTTTTATAAAATTTCTTCTCATTAAAGTTTGTAATCACTACTTTTTTATTTCCAGAACTTGCATGAATGAACTTTCCATCTTCTAAATAGATACCCACATGATTAACTTTACCTGTCAATTTACGGTTTGTATCAAAAAAGACCATATCTCCTCGTTCTAAATCTTCATATTTCACATACTTTCCGACTTTAGCTTGATGACTGGAGTGACGAGGAATATTTATACCTGATTTACTGTAAATTTTTTTAGTAAAACCTGAACAATCAAACTTATCTGGTCCTACAGCACCCCATACATAAGGTGCATTTAAAAACTTTTTAGCATAAGTTTCTATAGATTCTGTCATTTTTAGATAACTCTCTTTACTATATATAAAGTCTAAGTCACTCTTTTTTGATATAAAACTGTTAAATTGTTTTTTTATCTCTACTATAAATTTCTTAAGTGCTTTCTCTTCCTCAACTGTAAGTCGATATGTTTTCTTTATAGTTAGCATAGGCTTCTTTACTTCAACTTCCACACCTTTACTGCTAGGAAATAGATCATTCTTAAATAGATTAAGATTGACTCTTTTATCAAGAAATAAAAGTTGTAACATAACCATACTCTCAATAATGATAATGATTAATAAACTATTTTTCATTAAATTCATTTTAAAATTCCTTTCTTCTGAACAATATAAAATAAAAATAAATGTGCAATAATAGTGAAAATCTATTAAATAAACAATAAATAATAAAATAGTATTTCTTATTTAAGAAAAAATTGAATAATACTCCAATAACACTTTTATAGTAAACTAACACTATCAGAAGAATTTTGATAACTAAAAATAACAAGGAATTTCACTATGTCAGAAAATATAAAAATTGAGTTAGAACTACGTCAAAACTATGTTGACAGCGATATTACAGAGAGTATTGTTCGATATGTAAATGCTCATGGATTTGATGCTGAAGATGTCAATGAACTATTACTAGAATTAGGGTATGATGAAATCTTTGAAGATGTCAACAATTTTAACCATCAAAATAATTACCCTCAAACAATACAATAATGTAATTTATAACTACCTAACATGAGGCTGTTTTCAATTTCTATAATTTGAGAACAGGCTATTCATCCATACTAAAAAATCTTATCCATTTCACACAATCTTCTTTTTTATACCTATTTAATCTAATCCTTTTTATTCATTTGATAATGTATTGAACTAAAATATTTTATCTATATTGATTTTTTTACACATTTTAAAACAAATTTAAACTATAATGGTGAAGTAATAAATTATTAATTAAAGGATATCTTATGC
>JALXFN010000005.1 GCA_027068975.1 Campylobacteraceae bacterium
AAAAGCTTTTATCTATGCCACAATGCTGTAAATCTTTACCTAAAGTTTCAATTTTTTGAGTAAAGTTTTCCATAAAATAGTTCTCTTTTAAAATACACTTTTTAGAGAAATCCTCTGCCAACATAATGTTTGAAAAGTTAAGTTTATAAGCATACTTCTCCTCTTCTTCTTTAGTTAAAGGGTAAGAGGTTAGAAGCACTTGGAATGCTTTTACTTTTCCTGTAGCATCATCAATCGTATTTGCCATTCCAAATGCTCTCAATTTTGTTGAGGTATTTGCCGATATTTTAAAGATGCAACTCATGTGGTCATACTCATTTTTCAAATAGATATAGGTAACGGTATTAAAATGTTCAATTGTCCCATTATAAAGTATATTTGCATAGCTTAATTGAATGGTATTTTCACTACTATCTTTAGGAAATGAGACATCAAAACAGTTTACCTTTAGTTCACTGTTGTGGGTATCAAAAAAATAGATATATTTAATATGCCCATAAGCCTCTTGATTGTTTAAATAGCTATCAAGTCTCTTCTTAAAGTTTTTAAAACTCCAAGTTTTAAAACTTTGATTACTAAAAAGAGCTTGGTCATTAAGCTTTAAATCTCCTATTTTAAATTTTGTAACATCAAAATTATTTGCTTTTAGGCTCTCTCCATTTAACCAGTTGTCAATTACGCGTTTACGACTTAGTAAATAGTGAGAACTCAACTTTGTTTTATCTGAAAAGTACTCAATTAATTTTTTCTTATTTCCATTAAAAAGTTTTTTAAGAAGATAGTTCATCTTCTCTTGAAAATCAATCCAAGGAACAGCCCTTTTATCATATTCTAACCCCTTAGTAACTCTATCCAATTTTATTCCTTTTTTGAGTTTTGGTATTATATATCAAAAAAGTAAACTGTTATTTAACAACATTATTTAAGGATTCTGTTAAAGTTACAAAATGGAGTTTAGATACGAGACCATATCTAATTACATACAACAACATTTAAGATACATTTCCCTATAATTGCGAAACTTTTTATGAGCCCTATATTTATGCTTCATAAACACTATTAATTACAAAGGTATTATCATGGCAAGAAGATGTGATGTAACAGGAAAAGGTCCATTGGTTGGAAACAATGTATCTCATGCAAATAACAAAACAAAGAGAAGACAACTTCCTAACTTAAGAAGTGTTAAAATTACTTTAGAAGATGGAACAACTAAAAAAATTAAAGTTGCTGCTTCTACACTTAGAACAATGAAGAAAAAAGCTGCCCAAGCTACAGCTGAGACAACAGAGGCGTAATTAACGCTTCTACCTATCTATTTTGGCAGTTCAAAATAGAATTAAAAAGTTTCTCAACTGGCGAGAGACATCAAAACCACATATAACTCTAAACGATGAGTTGTATGTACTTCTAGCACCTTTTAGACTTCCACTTATTTTAACCGTACTGACGATGATGTTTGGTACATTTGGGTACATCATTATTGATGATATGACACTGATTGATGCACTCTATCAGACAGGTATTACTTTTACTACGGTTGGATTTGGAGAGATGGCACCCATCTCTGAGGTGGGGCGTATGTTTACCATTTCACTTATTATCTTTGGATTTTTGGTCTTTTCGGTAGCGATTGGTATTATTGTTGATGTACTCAACAGAGGTGAACTATTTAAAGTTATGAGGGAGAGAAGAATGCTCTACAACATTGCACGACTAAAACAACACTTTGTCATCTGTTACCATAATGAATTTACCATTCAAGTAACAAAACATCTACGTGAGAGTCACATCCCTTTTGTGGTTATTGACCCCAATGAAAATCTTGAAGAGTTGGCTGAAAAGTACAAATACCCCTACTTTGTTAAAGCTGAACCTCATACTGAAGTTGCTATTTTAAAGTCGCATCTCTCTTCTGCTAAAGGTATTATTACCCTTGCTGATAATATTGCTGACAATATTGCTACCATCGCTTCAGTGAGACTCTATGAAAAAGAGATTCATAGGCGACGACCATTTCTGATTATCTCAAATGCACCAACCATTACCGATGAAGAGAAACTTTTAAAACTTGGTGCTGACAAGGTAGTAACCCCTACGAACATTATGGCACAGCGTATCAATGCTATGGCAGTTCGTCCTGACATGGAGAATCTACTTCAAGAGTTTTTGTACAGGCAGGATACTCCTCTTGATATGGAAGAGGCAAGAGTTACAAAAACATCATGGTTAGCACTAAAGAAAATAAGAGATGCCTCTTTTAGAGAGGTTGCTAATGTAACAATTATTGGTCTAAGAAATAAAGATGGAAAATTTATTCCTATGCCAAAAGGTGATACTATCATTACAGCAGGAGCAAAGCTTCTGCTTATTGGACCTAGTGATGGTATTAGAAAAGCTAGAAAAATTATACGAAAAACAATTAAACCAGAGGAGATGAGAAATGTTTAATCTATTTTCACTAAAAGGTGGACTTAGTAATGTAGAGGGATTCTACTGCGACGGTGTCAATGTTGGCATGAAATCAAGCGAAGATGGCGATGTAGCTTTTATTCGTTCAGACGTACCTTGTGAAGTAACAGCACGTTTTACCTCTAACAAGTTCCAAGCAGCACCCATTAAGCACTACCAAAAGTACCCTAAAGATTTTAAAACCGACTTTATTTTGATGAATGCAAAAAATGCAAATGCTATGACAGGAGAGCAAGGGATTAAAGATATTGAGAGTATCTTTGATGAGCTAAAAAAGTACTATAAAGCTCAAAACCCTATTATGTCCTCTACAGGGGTCATTGGTTACCGTCTAAACCAAGAGAAGATATGCTCTGCTTTTGAGAAGTTTGACTTTAATGCTAAAAACTCAGACAAAACAGCTCGTGCTATTATGACCACGGACTCTTTTAAAAAAGAGTTGTGTTTTAAAATTGAACTTGATGATGGCTCATCTTTTACCATTGGGGCTATCTGTAAAGGTGCAGGTATGATTAACCCTGCCATGGCGACCATGCTCTGCTTTATCACTACCGATGCAGAGATTCCAAAAGCAGATATGGAGGAGCTACTAAGTGAGGCAACAGAGGGCTCGTTTAACAGAATCTCTGTAGATGGTGAT
>JALXFN010000006.1 GCA_027068975.1 Campylobacteraceae bacterium
ATTGGATACCCAGTCGCTTTTGAAGCGAGTGCTGAACTTCGGCTAACTCTAGGGTTCATCTCAATAACAATCATACGACCATCTTTAGGGTTAACCGAAAACTGAACGTTAGAGCCACCTGTGTCGACCCCAACTTCACGTAAGATTTTAAAAGAGGCATCTCTCATACGTTGGTACTCTTTGTCGGTTAAAGTAAGTGCAGGAGCAACGGTAATAGAGTCACCTGTATGTACTCCCATTGGGTCAAAGTTTTCAATGGAACAGACAATAATACAGTTATCCTTATGGTCACGAATAACCTCCATCTCATACTCTTTCCACCCTAGAAGCGACTCTTCGATTAGAATTTCAGAGATAGGTGAAGCATCAAGTCCACCTTGAACAATTTTTTTGTACTCGTCGATATTGTAGGCAACACCAGAACCACCACCTGCCATGGTAAAAGAAGCTCGTACAATAAGTGGGAAACCTATTCGTTTGGCAATGTTTAGAGCCTCTTCCATAGTGTAAGCATACTCAGAGATAGGTAAATCCATACCTATCTTAATCATCGCCTCTTTAAACTCTTGACGATCTTCACCCTTTTTAATCGCAGCAGGTTTTGCCCCTAAAATCTGAATCCCCTCAAGCATTCCTGCTTCGTGCATGTCCATGGCAACATTAAGTGCTGTCTGTCCACCCATAGTTGGTAAGATGGCATCAACCTTCTCTTTTTTAATAATTTTAGAGATAACCTCTGCTGTAATAGGCTCAACATAAGTTCTATCAGCAAACTCAGGGTCGGTCATAATGGTTGCAGGGTTAGAGTTAATAAGAACAACTCGATAACCAAGCTCTTTGAGTGTTTTTGCTGCCTGTGTTCCAGAATAGTCAAATTCACAAGCCTGTCCAATAACAATTGGACCAGAGCCGATAAGTAAAATAGTTTTTATGTCAGTGCGTTTTGGCATGTAGAAGTACCCTTATTTTTAATTGGGGGATTATACTAAAAAGGTACTTAGGAACACCAATGAAACAGTGGTGAAAAATAGTTAACTATCGTTCTTTTCAATACGTAAAGTATTCTTTTCATAAGTGCCAAGTATTTTGACTTTTGTAGCATATTTTTTCAATTCGTCTATAGATTTTTTTACAAACTCACTCTCTAATGAACCATCTACATCTATATGAAAGTGACTCTCTTCAAGTTTTCCAAGAGGAATATAACTCTCTATCTTTAAAATGTTTACATCATTTTTAGCAAAACCACCCAAAGCTTTATATAGTGCCGAAGAGACATTCTTTACTTTAAATATCATCGAGGTTACATAGGCTCTATCTGATTTAATGAGAATCTCTTTTCTATTCGCCAACACTATAAAACGTGTAAAGTTATCTTTTTGGTCTTGAATATTCTCTTTTAAAATCTTTAAACCATAAGTCTTAGCAGCTAAAGAAGAAGCAATAGCACAAAGTGACTTGTCTTTAAGCTTCGCCACCTCTCTTGCTGAACCAGCCGTATCAAATTGGGCAACCTGTTTAATACCAAGTTCATTGAGTCCATTACGACACTGAGCCAAGCCTTGGGGATGAGAATAGGCATAAACAATATCGTCTAAACTACTACCTTCTACACCTAAAAGACAATGTTCTATTTTCTGATAATGTTCACCTACGATTTGTAACTTCATATTGGGAAGCAGTCCATAGAACTCATCTACCCTTCCAGCTGTTTTATTTTCTATGGGTATTAAAGCATAATCTACATTGCCCTCTTCTACCATCTCCATAGCATCTTCAAAGGTTTCACTAGCACAGCACATGACATTCTCACCAAAATAGTTCAAACATGCCAAATGAGAATATGCCCCTGCAATACCTTGGTAGGAGACTTTGATAATCTCTGTCATTTTATCCTCCTTATTCCTCTTAAAACTAAATTGTAATATACTTATATAATTTTAATAAAATAATACAAAAAACAACAGAAAAAAATAATATTAATAATTTATTTTAAGGTCGATAGACCCTAACATTTTTTCTATCTTCAGAATCTCGCAAATATTGTGCATGAAGTTGACTCATAACCCCTTTCTCACAGTAAAGCAAATACTCCTTATCTTGAGGAAGCTTTTTAAAGTCTGTTTTTAGTTTATAAAATGGTATATTTAAAGTCTCACAAGGAGTCTCTATAGGCTCCTCCTCTCCTCTAATATCAATAATAACATACTCTTTATTGTCTAAAGAAGAGACAACTTCTATAGGTGCATCTTGTGTAATATCATCTATAATCTCATCTACGTAGATACTTTTTGACTCTTCTACAGCTTTATCTAAAACCTCATAGTTAAAACGTTGTGCCTCTTTTTCCATACGTTTGAAAGAACCATGTGTAATTGGATTTTTGGAAATAACACCACAATACTCTGGCATATTTTCAGCAAAACGTCGTGTTCCTATATCGTTAGCAATGTTTATAATATCTGGTTTATTCATAGTTGCCAAAGGGCGAATAATCAGCATGTTACTCGCTTGGTTAATGAGTGCTAAATTACGCAGAGTTTGGCTAGAGACTTGGGCTATAGACTCACCAGTTAACAGTGCATCTATCTCCATCTCTTTTGCTATTTTCTCAGCTGCCATAAGCATAAGACGTTTAAGTGTTACCCCCATATAGGTCTCAGGAGTTGAACGAAATATCTCCGTTAAAACATCATCAAAAGGTACCGAGATAAACTTCACATGGTGAGAAGCTCCAAACTTTGACCACAAAAAATACGCGACCTGCTTAACCCCTATCTCATGAGCTACTCCACCCAAATTAAAGAAGATAAAATGTGTTTTTATCCCTCGTTTCATAGTAAGGTAAGAAGCTACAGTAGAGTCAAAACCACCTGACATAAGCGACAAAATATCACCTTGTGTTCCTATAGGGTAACCACCTAACGCCATATATCTGTTTGTAATAATATTAAGCTGATTGTTTATAAGTTCTATACGTACTATAGTTTCAGGATTATGTAGGTCAACCCCTTTGGCTTTTGAATGTGCTAACAAGTAACCACCCACTGTTCGTTCTATTTCTGAAGAGTTAAAGGGATGTTTCCCTGAGCGTTTACAACGTACTACAAAAGTTTTTCCCTCTAACTCCTCAGCAACTATTTTTCCAACTTGTACTTTTATATCATCAAGGGTTTCCATATTGTCAAACTGTAAAGCCTCTAATACTTGCTCTATTCCTGAGGTATTTAAAAGTATATTTTTTACTTTATTTATCTGCTCTATAGGTGTGACTACCTCTATTTTGTCTGAGAACTTTTTAACCTTTATTTCACCCTCAACCTCTTCAAAAAGTTTTAATAAATTGTTATAGAGTTGTCCTACCATCTGCTTTTTTGCAGAAGAGCCTTTAACCATGATTTCTGGGAAAAATTTTAAGATAAATTTTTGAGTTGTTATTGAAGGTTGCACAGATATTGCCTTATTATTTAATGAGTGAAATTATAGCAAAAGAGGGTTAAAATGAGTGGGTCATACATACATTTAATACTCTTATAGTATACTAACGCCATAGAGTTTTCAGAACAAGTAAACTCTACAAACCAATAAAAACAAGGATATATAATGGCTGAATGGCGTAAAGTAGCAAAGGTAATGGCATTAGGTGACGGACATGTAAGTCAAAAAGAAGTTGAAATTCTTAGAGAAGTTATTCTTAAAGATGGACACATTTCTAAAAGTGAAATTGATTTTTTACAAGAGATAAAAGCAGAATCTAAATCGTCAGTAAAACTTTTAGATGAGTTAATTGCAGATTGCGAAAAACTTATTAAATAATTTCTGTTACTACAAACTTTAAAACTTTCATTATCTTTTATAATAATGAGATAATGAAAGCCCTCCTTCCGAGCAAAAATAAAAAAACATTTCTTGTATAAGACCTCATCAAACTCAATTTTAAACATTCTTTCACAAATAATTAACAAAAAAATGCTATGATAAAAGATAGACATAAATATAAAAAGGATTTAAAATGAAAAAACTATTAATAAGTTCTATGATGATAATAAGCTTAACTCTATTAACAACGGGATGTGCTCCAAAAGGCTATGCCCAATCAACCATTGGTGAATCTATGAATGTAGAACCTGGAGTTGTACAATCAGTCAGACAAGTACAGGTCAATAACAATGGTGTAGGTAATACACTGGGTAGTGTTGTCGGTGCTGTCGCTGGTGGTGCTGCTGGTAATCAAGTCGGTGGAGGTACAGGTAAAGCTGTTGCTTCTGTTGCTGGTGCTGCTATTGGTAGTGTTATAGGTGGTATGGCTGGAGACAACATGGACAATCATTATGGTCAAGAAATTGTTGTAAAACTAAACAGTGGGCGAACGGTAGCTACTGTTCTTAGAATAAATGGCTCAGCTGCCATGGTACAACCAGGTCAAGCTGTTAATGTTTTCTTCTCAAGTGCAGGTGGCATTAGCAATATTGTCCCTAGATAAAGAACAGAGTACTCAAAAGAGTACTCTACCTACTCAAACTTTTATTTTTTACATAACTCCAAGCACTTAATTTATCTCTATCTTATTCTTTAATATTTTACTAAAATGTGTAAATATCCCAAACATAATAAAATATTATTTAATTTATTATAATACAAGGAATAATTAATGAATTTTATGTATAATAGTTATAAATAAAATCACATTCAAGGAGCTTTAATGAGCCAACAAGAGAAAAACAGTTACATAGAGATGATTTGTAATGCTATTCAATCATATAATGGTTTTACTAAATCGGAAAAAGAGTTTGCACAGAACAACATGCATAATTGGATAGATAATACAGGTTCACTTAATAATTTAATAGAGAAGTTTTCAGAGATATCTTTAGATATTAGACCTTTTATTCAAGAGAAAAAATTAGCTTACGCATAAAATTTCTTTTTTGAGAGTATACAATTATACTCTCAAAAACCACTAAAACTCTTTTTTCTTAAACTTCATAAGATAAGGTTTAAGCAAAAACCACCCTAAAAATCCCCACAATACAAGTGTAGAGAGTAGAGCTAAAATAGTTGCTTCTTCATGCATATGCACCAACGATAGAGGGTCAATATTTGATGCTACAAAAAGATAATCTAAGACCAAACCAAAGAGAATACTTCCTATAACAATACTCCCTAAATAGATATAAAGAGAACGTGTTCCTAACATCTTTTTTACCACACCCATGGTCACTGTATTGGTTGCTGGTCCAGCCGATAAAAAGACAAAGGCTGCTCCTGCTGAGACACCTGAGAGCATTAAACCTGCTGCAATGGGTAGAGATGCCGTTGCACAAACATACATCGGTACAGCGATGGCTATAACTATAAGATAAGATAACCACGAATATTCAATGAGAATCTCACTCAAATTAGCTGGAATAGCTATGGTGATTAAAGCACCAAGAATCAAACCCCAAAACAGAGGCTTAGCAATATCACCTAGTAAAGTTACAAAAGCATATTTGAAAGCACGAGTCAATGAAAAACTTTTTTTTGCTACGCTACCTGTACTACAACATGAAACAGTATCTTTATCTTTTTGTTTAAAAATAGGAGTGATACCTAAGGTGGGAGAGGATGTTGTAAATTTGGGAACTTTAGGTTTTTCATTTTTATCAAAAACATTCGTCAATATACCTGCTATCATGGCTATTATCATTGACGTAATAGCTCGATAAATTGTAAATATCCAGCCAAATATACCATAGGTAGCCAAAATAGAGTCTACACCTGTAATAGGTGTTGAGATAAGAAAAGAGAGTGTCGCACCTTTACTTGCACCTGACTTTTTGATACTTGTTGCCAAAGGTATGACCCCACAAGAACATACAGGAAGAGGAATACCAAAAACAGTAGACTTTATAACAGACCAAATATTCTCTTTTCCTAAATGTTTGGTTACCAACGTATCGGGAACTACTTCATGTAAAACTCCTGCAAAAAGCAATCCAAAAAGTATATAGGGTGCCATTGCATTACTTAAATTAATAATTGCATCTATAAAAAGTGTTACATGTTCCATAACCTATTCCTTATCGTTTTTATTCAAGTTTAGAAATCTAATTTAACCCCAAAAGTATAATTTTGACTATCTAACTCAGATGATTTCACATCACCTATATTATCAAACTTATTTCCATAATCTGTGTAACCAACAAATAGAGAAACAAAATCATTATAACTATAATTTACTTCTAATCCATAGGTAAAGTTTGTAGAAGAGTCTGTAACTGTTTCTAATGTATCTTTAACTGTAAAGTCCCCATCTGTTTTTATTAACCCTGCTTTAGGTGTTACTGAAAAAGAAGGTGTTATAGGCAAGGTATACGTTGCAAAGAGTCCATAACGACTAATATCTTCTTTTGAAAACTCTGGATGTTCTGAAATATTTTTGCTATACTCCAAACGTAGTCCAACCATTGTAAACAGACCTGTTTCAATAAATGCTGTACCTATATCTGCATCTTTATCACCTTTTGAATACCCTGCTCCAACTTGTACTAGACTTCCTGCAGAAAGTAAACTACCTACACACAATAAACTTAATACTATTTTTTTCATATTATATATCCTTATATTAAAATTAATTTAATGTAGATAGTACTCTTAAGTAAATTAAGTTTTGCTTTATGTTATAAATTAAGTTTAATTGGATGTAAGTTAATAATATAAGAAGAATTAAAAAACACATAATACTAAAAATAGTATTATATGTTAAGAGGGAGAAAGAGTAAATCTTTCTTAGCTACAACCACAACCTGTACCACAAGATCCACCTTCTGGTTGATGACCACCAACGATACCAGTTGTAATTTCATCTTCAGTTGCTTCTCTAGCAGAAAGAACCTTTACAGAGAACATCAAATCTTTACCAGCCAATGGGTGATTAAAATCAATATTTACATCTGTATCAGTAAATGATTTAACGGTTACTTGAACCGTCTCTCCATTTTCACCTTGACCATAAAGAGTTAAACCATCTTTAAGCTCAACACCTTCAAACTGCTCAATTGGAAGAGTTTGTATTGCCTCTGCATTGTACTCACCATACGCTTTATCAGCTGGAACCATAATATCAGCAGACTCATCTGGATTCATTCCACATAGTGCCTCTTCAAGACCAGGAATAATCTGACCTTTACCCATAATAAATTCTAATGGTTCACCTGAACCTTTATTGCTATCTACAATATCAGAGGTTCCAGCCTCTTTTACTTCGTACTCAATACCTACAACACAATTTTCATTTTTAATTGTCATAAAGTTTCCTATTATTTAAATTTTCAACATCATAGCAAATCAAACTTTATTGTTACTTATTATTTTCTTATTCTCTTTTTAGCTATAGCTGCCGCACGTGTTTTTGGATAGGTATCAATAACATATTCAAAAAAGCTATTTGCCTGTTCACGTTCACCACTTTTTGCTAAAGAGATGGCTGTATGCAAATAAAGAACTGGCATATAACTTGCCTTATCATAAAGCGATGCACTCTCTTTATAGTGAGCAACTGCTGTTTCATAATCAAATGTATAATAGGCTATTTCTGCCAAATAATAGTTTGAAGCGGCTGGTTTGTACCCAGCTGCTAATGCTTTTTCAAAATGCTCTTTAGCAGCACCATAACTACGTTGAGAGAAAAGCTGAACACCTTTTCTATAGATGTCGGCAGAGTTACCACTAACTTGAGGAGTATTAATTTGACTACCCAAGTTAGAAGAACCACGGTCTGTTTCCCGCAATCTACTTCCTGCCAATGCTTCCTTTAATTGATCCTGTGTTACATAAGTGTTATTGATTTTATCAAGCATTTGTCCCATCTCTAACATAAGAGCATAAGATTTATTTGCATCTTCATCTTGTTGACTAGCCTTTTCAGCCATAGCAACTCGCTCTTTTAACTCAATAATCTCTTTATTTTGACCTTCAATAATACTCATAAGCCCATCTATCTTACGCTGTTGTTCATTCATTCTATTGAAAAGTTGTTGTAACATTTTTTTGTTATTTAATACAGTCTGTTCCGTTTCAGTCAGACCATAAGGTTCTTCACTATTTATATCTCCTGCTCCATATACAGATGGTTCATAAGCATAAAGAAGTGAAACCATACTTATGGCTCCAAATAAAAATACTTGTTTCAAATACTGCATCTATCTCCTCCTTCTTGAGAATTTAATTTCACTCATACTCTTATCTCAGAACTATTGAAAAATTTTAAATTCAACACGTCTGTTTTTTGCATAACATTCAGCTGATGTACTAGATGTACAAGCTGGTGAACTTTCACCCATACTCATTAAAGAGATACTATCTGAATTAATACCATTAGAAACTATTGCATCTTTAGCTGCTTTGGCTCTTCTTAGCCCTAAAGCATAGTTATACTCATCTGAACCAGTAGCATCACAGTGACCTTCTATTTTTAACTTAGCACCACTTTTTATATCATCTCTTATTAAGTTTGCATTATGAGAAATAATAGAAAGCTTTTCAGGAGTAATGGCATACTGATCTACACCAAAGTATACATTTTGTATACCTCCAGAACCGTCTCCTCCATAACTTCCATTACCATAGCCTTTTGAACCATCTCCATACCCACCACCATTGATTCCATTTCCATAACCATTGGCTCTATTATTGCCATAATTACCATCTCCATAGGGGTCTACATTATCGTAATGTCCAGTATTGTCTTCATAACCTTCTGTAGTTACTGTACTGTATTCACCATTTCCCGTAGTGTTTGCACTATTATATATACCATTATCTAATTCTCCTGTTGTTAGAGAATTAAGATTTTTCTTTTGTGCACATCCTGTCATAAGTAGTGTAATTGTCGCTGCTGCTAATACTATTTTTCTTGTTGTCATATTTATCCCTTTTTAAATAATTTACCAATCAATTGATTGTATTTTTCCACTCTGCATATTAAAGAGTGCACTCTGATTTGTAGCCAAGTTCAAATAACCTATAGAATTACTTCCACCATTTGTCTTAATATACAGTATTACTCTACCATCTGTTGAGAAACGGGGAAGTTTATTCTTGCCATTAGAGGTTAATGGTCTAACATATGAACTACTTGCTGAGCCTAAATAAACATTATTGGCTCCTCCCTCTTTTACAGTATAAAGTAGGTTATGTCCAAAAGCATCACATGAGCTGTTATTGTTACCATAATGTGCTGCTTTAGAGACTGAACTAGAACCAATAGACTTAGTATAGATATTTGCGCGTCCTGTTCTATCAGAAACAAATGCTATACGACTCTCATCAGCCAAATACTTTCCATTAACATCAATTCCTCTAAAGGTTGTTAGACGTTTTTTAGAACCTGAATTGACATCCATCTCATAGATGTCTGGTTGTCCATTAGGTGCCATAGTTAATAAAACTTTAGAACCATCAGCACTCACATCAGAAGCCACCAACATACCTTGTGAAGTAGCTATTTTTTCGCGAGATCCAGAACTCATACTCACTTTATATAAAGTAGGTAAAGATTCATTATATGAGGTATAGTAAAAAGCTGACTGGCTAGGATTTGCCCATTTTGGAAACAAGTTTAACCCTCCACGGACAAGGACCGAAGAGAAACTTAAAGTATAATCGGCAATCCAAATTTCACTTTTTCTTGAACTTGTATATTTAGAGAAGATGATATTACGTTTCATCCATGAAATATCATCATAACCCAAAGCACTGTTTATCTCTACAATAGCATTATGTGCCAAAAATGGAAAACGTGCTGCACTATTAACACTGTAATTATTTTGATACATAACATTGTTGTCTGCAACACGTACCAACTTAACTTTTAGGTTTGTTCCACTGCTGTTGTATGCATACTTTAGAAGATACTCTCTATCGTGTAACTCTACAGGAAGTACTCCATCAGAAAATGGTGCTCTCTTTAACGTTTCATCCACAACAAAGTGTCCACTCATTTTTATGTCATTTAACAATAACTTAAACATTTTAGGATGATTTGACGAAGCTCCAGCTGTAGCTGTATCTTCCACCAATGAAAGTGTTGCCTTTGATTCAACATCTTTTTCTATATTTAACACTGCATCAAATGAATAAAGATTCAATGTTAAAAGAAAAAATAGTACATATCTCATATAAGTCCCTTGTATTAAAATTATAAACTTTTCGTTTAATCGAATTTTTACATCTTATTGTAGAATAATTGTACTAATGTAACGTTTATTAATATATTAACTATATTATGTTAAAGTAAAAACTACACAATTTATAATATATTATTAACATAAAGAATACAGATTAAAACAATAAATATAAATATAATAATAAAAAAATTCTAATATTATCCATATTATTAAAGTTTTGACTGTTATAATCGCTAAAACTTAAAATGGGATTTTTCAATGAAATATATTTTTTTTCTACTAACACCTCTACTGCTCTTCTCTAAAGTTCACTATGCAAAAGTAGAACCTTTTGAAAGTATTACTCTTAAATCTGCTGTATCAGCACAAGTAACAGAAGCCAAACTAAAGTTAGAAGGGACAAATATTTTATCTAAGACCATTATTCAACTTGATGATAAACTAGATAAAATAAAACTAAACTCTAGTAAAAGTTCTCTCAAGCTCATTAACAGTATGATAAAGACCAATAACAATATACTCTCATCACTTGCTTCATCTTTAGAGAGACAAAAAGGCTACTACAACCGTATTTCAAGCATTGGTTCAGCTTCTAAAACACAAAAGGACAATGCTTTCTATGGCTACACCAATGCTAAAACACAATACTTCTCAACCAAAGAGAAAATAGACTCCCTAAAGAAACAGCGTCTTGATTTAAACTATGAAATTGCCAGATTAAAAGATAGCATAAGTAAAAAAAGTATAAAACTAAATAACAAATTTCTCTATAAGCTTTTGGTAAACAAAGGTGACTTTGTCAATATGGGTACGCCCTTAGCTCAAATAAAAGATTTAAGCTCTGCAAAACTTGTTCTCTTTTTAGAAGATGAAGAGCTAGAGAGTATTAAAAATAAGACCATCTATATAGATGATAAACCGAGTGACTATAAAGTCTCTAAAGTCTGGAAAGTAGCAGATGAAAAGTTTATCTCCTCTTATAGAGCTGAGATAGTCATCAAAAATCCAAAAGAGAGTTTTTCTAAATTACTAAAGGTAGAATTTAAATAATGATAAAAACAACCTGTGGCTTAGACTGCCCCGATGCTTGTGGTATTGTAGTAGCACCTGAACATTTTCCTAAAATCACTGCCGACAGAGCCCACCCTACTTCTAACGGTGCATTGTGTGCTTTACTAAACAAATACATGTTAGACGAACCACGCATAAAAAAGGCTCGTGTTAATGGTAAAGAGGTAAGTTTAGGGGAGGCACTCGAAGCGACAAAAGAGGTACTTGATACCCATGCTAAACTGCTTTGGAGAGGTTCAGGAAACTTTGGTGTCATGCAAGAAGTTACCAACCTGCTCTTTGAGAAGATAGAGGGTACAACCACCAAAGGAACACTCTGTGACGGTTCAGGTGACGCAGGAATTGTAGAGGGTCGAGAGGTCAATCGAATCTTGCCACCAGAGCAGATAGGAAAAGCCGAAGTGGTTGTGGTATGGGGAAAAAACATTACGGTAACGGCCTCTCACCTTCTGCCCCACTTAGAGGGAAAACAAATCATAGTCATAGACCCTGTTAAAACTGCCATTGCTAAAAAAGCAGACCTACACCTACAGATTGCCCCTCGTTCGGACTTTTTCACAGCCGTTATGTTGGCACGTTTTGCACTTATGGGAGACTTTGAAGACAAAGAGTTTATAGAAGAACATGCCCCTGACCATGAGGAGTACTACGAGTTTACCCAAGAGTTTAGAATACGCCCTATTTTAGACTACATCGGCACAGACCTACAAGAGATGGGAAATGTTTTAGAGATGATAAAAGGCAAAAAAACCGTCTTTTTAGTAGGAAATGGCGTTCAAAAATACTCCACAGGTCACCTTACACTTCAAGCCATTGACTCTTTGGCTGTACTCTTAGGTAAATTTGGAAAAGAGGGGTGTGGTGTTGGCTTTTTAGGAAACTCAAAACTGGACTTTAAAAACCCATTTGCTGTTAAAACCCACAAAGTCCACAAGGTCAATACCCCTTTTGGTAACTTTGAAACCGTACTCATTCAAGGGGGAAACCCTGTAGCCTCTATGCCCAATAGCAACCGAGTGATTGAAGAGCTTAAAAAGACAAAGACCATCATTTACTATGGACTTTATGAGAACGAAACCTCTGCCATGGCTGACATTGTGATTCCTGCTAAAAACTTCTTTGAAAAGGAAGATATACGCCTAAGCTACGGACACCAATACGTTAACCCCATGCGAAAGGTACATGAATGCGACTATGGCATAAGTGAGTATAACTTCACCAATACCCTACTTCAAAAGTTTGGATTTGAACCATTAGAGAGGGAAGAGCATTATCTAAATTTGTGGCTTGACCAATGTACCAAAATAGACGATGACTACTACCTCCACCCTGCTCATCAAGAGACTCCTTACGCTGATGGTTTTGGAGAAAATGGTGAAGAGGAGTTTGTTTTTCCCGATGAGTTTGGTGATGATTTTATTAAGACCAAACAGTTTACACGAGCTAGAAGAAGGTCAAAAAAAGAGAAGGTCATAGAGGACTATTGGCTTTTAAGCCCAAAGGCGAACAAGGCATTAAACACCCAGTTTAAACGTGACAATAAAATCACGCTACACCCAAGCCTTGGTTTTGAAAATGGACAAGAGGTTCATGTATATTCAGAGTATGGTGAGCATAACTTTGTGGTTAAAAACGATAAAGATATGCGAGAAGATACAGTGGTAATTACTGCCAATAGTGTTGGAGTGAACTTTTTAACACCTAGTATCATCAGTGAAGAGGGTGACTCTGCCTGTTATCAAGAGGTTAAGGTTAAGGTAGAAGCTCTTAGCTAAACATGGTTTTGCATAGAGCTTTAGCACAGGCTAGAATTGGATTTCAACTAGCAATTTAAGTTAATAACAGTTTACTTTTCTAATAAAAAATGCTAAAATGTAAAACAAAACTAACAAAAGAGACTCTATGCTAAAGATATTTGCCAATAAAAATCCATCAGGAGTACTTGACTACAATGACTCCTCTAAAGAGTTTATCTTTAACTATACCCATGACAACCCTATCTCATTGACCATGCCTTATAGTAGTAAAAGTTATCTCTCTTACTATCATCTACACCCTATTTTTGATATGAGTATGCCAGAGGGGTACTTGTTTGAGTTACTTAAAAATCTGCTTATTAAAGAGTATGGAAAGATAGATGATTTTTTACTCTTTTCTCATCTCTCACGCTCTATTGAAGGCTACTTGACCTACAGTAACGATACTAAAAATTCTAATAGAGTTTTTGAACTAGAGGAGATTTTAGAGGATAAAGAGGGAGACCTTTTTGCTCATTTGGTTGAGAACTTTTTACATCAATCTGCCATTGCAGGGGTGCAACCAAAGGTTTTAGCACAACTAAAAGAGAAAACTACTCTTGCTACACGTGCCTATATAGTAAAGAGTTTTTCACAAGAGTATCCACATTTAGCAGAGAATGAATACTTTTGCATGAGGGCATTAAACCATGCAGGAGTTATTACACCTAAGTTTTGGTTGAGCAAGAGTAAAAAGCTTTTTGTTATGGAGAAGTTTACTTACAAAAAGGGAGATGATAGTTTTTATGGGTTTGAGGAGTTTTGTGTTCTTTTTGGATTTAACAAAGAGAAAAAATACAGTGGAAGCTATGAACAGATTGCTAAAGCCATTGCTAAAATAAGCACACAAAAAGAGCAAGACCTTAGAGCCTTTTTTAAGATGACAGTTTTGAACTATCTACTTAAAAATGGTGATGCCCACCTAAAAAACTTTGGAGTACTCTACACGGCTGATAAAAAAGAGCGATTTTTAGCACCTGCTTATGATGTGGTAAATACCGTTATCTACTTACCAAAAGATAAACCTGCACTTATGCTTGGTGGTAAAAAGGTATGGCTTAATCAAGAGGAACTACTCTCTTTTGGTACGAACTTTTGTCTGCTAAATAACAAAGAGGCGACTGATGAGTTTAACCTATGTTTAGAGGCTGTTAAGCTAATACGACAAGAGATTGTAGAGTACATTCCAAACAATCCAAATTTTAAAGCCTTTGGAGAGAAGTTTTTAAAGATTTTAGATTTTTCTCTTAGTGAGAATCTAACCAAAACCTATAAGGATGTTTCAGATGGAATTTTATAAGATAGGTAGTACCGTAAAAGAGCTAAGAAAAGCTAAAAAACTAACACAAGAACAGGTTGCTAAGCGTTGTGGGATTACACGTCAAACCCTCTCTAAGTTAGAAAAAGGGGAGATAGATAAGGTTTCACTGCAAGTTTTTGTTAGACTTTTAGAGGCTTTAGACCATGAGTTGGAGATTGTGGAGAAGAAGCCTTTTTACTATTTTGATGTTAATGATTTGTAGTTTATTTTCATAAAAAATTACACTAAACTTCTATTAAAATAAATAGTGATTTTTAATTAGTAAACCTTGAAAGGAAAAAAATGAAATTCCGAAAAGCAAAAGCTAGGGAATTTATAGTCATAATAATTTTGGATATAGAAGTATGGTCTACCTCACCCTCTTCATCTCAGCCCTAATCTCAGCAACACTCTTTCCTTTAGGAAGTGAAGCGATACTCCTCTACGATTTAAACGAGGGCTACCCTGCTCTTTGGCTACTTATTTGGGCAACACTTGGCAACACTTTAGGGGCTGTGGTCAACTACGTTTTAGGCTACCAAGGTGAAAAGTTTTTAGAGAAAAAAAACCTTATTAACAAAGAGAAATTTGTAAAGTTTACTACGCTATTTAGTAAGTATGGAGCCTATACCCTACTTCTCTCTTGGTTACCTTTGGTTGGTGACTTTTTTACCTTAGCAGCTGGTGTGGCTCGTTACCCTTTTGGGAACTTTTTTATGTTGGTATTGGTGGCAAAGTTGGGTAGGTATTTGGTTTTAGTGCTAGGGTTCTACTACTTTAATTAAGTTGTAAAAGATAAAATAATTTTTAAAAAAGGTTAAAAATATTCATAATGAGCAAAATAAAAGATTTTTTTTCAAATAGATTATATAAACTAATATACGGTGTAGAGTTAGAAGATGTCAGAAAAGAGAGTAATGCTTATTTTGATAAAAAAGAACGATTAAAACTCATGCTTAAAAATGAGATGGAAAAACCTTCCATAAAGGTAGAAGTAATAGAGACACATGTTGACTCTTGGGTAGAGTACAGCATCGAGCATATTTATGCCGATATGCAAGTGCTAAAAAAGGCATTTGTCAAAATGCGTACCCTACCCAATGTTAAAGATATAAAATTTAATGCACACTCTTTAACTTATGATGTCATTATGGAAAAAGGTGAAGCCTCCATCATCGTTGAGTGTTACAAAATAAAATTAACAGCATGGAATCTGTCAGAAGAGGACTCTTTGAAAATTTTAGATTATTGTGTTGATGAGATTCTAAAGGTTCAAGAGAGTTTAAAAAAATTAAACAAAACATGAATTAAATATCAATCTTCCCGAACACGGTGTAGACGGGGTCTACACCCTACAGAACGATGAGTATTTCCAATCTTCTGTTTTTTCTACCAAGCCATGTTTCACAGGGTTGTTCTGCATATATGTCAAATGGTTAAACATATCTTTTTCATCTCTTATGGTGTGTTCATAAAATCGTCTCTGCCATATGCCAGAGTGTTGTCGTCTATGCGTCGAAGCACTCAAAGTTGCTTTTGCATTCTCTTTTACAGCCTTATCAAGCCCATAAACAAAAGCTCTTTTTATGTAGGTAATAATCTTAGAGTACTCTTTCGCAATAGCAGGAGTGATTATCATATGAAAATGGTCAGGAAGTACAACAATAGCATCTATTTTATAATCATACCTCTTTTTGCTACGCCTAAAACTGTCACGTAACAACTCTATGTTGTCTATCAAAATAGGTTCACGCCCATGCGTCAGTACCGTTAAAAAATAGCTATAATTTTGTAAATAAATTCGTTTATAATTAGACATAAAACAAGTATAACAATATTAATTAAAAAACATCAAAAATATGTCAAATTGTCATATTTACGTACCCGTAGGGTGTAGTCCCCGACTACACCGTCAAAAGCAAGATGGTATGAATTGAATATTTTGAAATTTGAAAAAATAAATATGTGAAATAATAAAACGATAAAAACATACGTAGGGTGTAGACCCCGTCTACACCGACAAAATCAAAATGGCATAATGTAAATATCAAATGTTTGAAATAATAAAAATGATAATAACCTTTTTGAATATTAAACATCCATAACACGGTGTAGACGGGGTCTACACCCTACGTTTAAATTTTATCCTTAACATACAAAACAACATCTTTTATAACCAATTTTTGAATAGCTGAAATTAAAGTTTCCATTATCTTATAATCAGGTTGTTTATTTTGTGTTGGTAACTTCATTGGTTGATTACCTATTATTTTTACATTAAAACTTGAAGCACCCCAAGAAAAAGAGCTAAAAGACTTTGTCATGGTTGAGATGAAAAATAATCCATTTAGTTTATTAAATCTATTGTCTTTTGATTTTAAAATTTTAATTTTATCCCCAGTAAAATATGGTTTTTCTTGATAAAACATTGTCGCCGTATCTTGACCAAAAGAGATTGTATTTCCATCATTTAAGAACTGTTCATCTTCATTTATATAACCACGGATACCATTATTTAAAGCTGTTCTTACTACATAAGGTTTTCCAATTTCAGAGATAATAACTTTGTTCGCATCAAATCGTTTTTTATAAGAGTTTATTTCAAATAATTTTTCAATTTTAAATTCACCAAACTCTATTTTCCCATTTTTGAAATCCTCCAAAACCTGCTCTTCTTCAACAGTCAAAACATAATCTTTTAATCCACTAGCTTCTAAATAGGCTTCTAGTTTTTCTATGCGTTCTGCTTCTATTTGCTCTATAAAGCTTTCCATAAATTCAAAATCTATTTTATTATTTTTGATTGGGAGTTCTATTTTTGTTTGAGCTATTGTTTCAACGGTAGAACCTAATCCCCAAGTGCATGTATGTAGAGATTTTTGAAAACTTGCAGTTAAGTATTGCATAACATATTCACTTCTATTTTCAAATTTTGCTTTTAAAACTTTAACTTTATTACCTGTAAAATACTTTTCTTTTTGGTAAAAGACAGAAAATGTATCTTGTGCAAATGATAATGTATTTTTATCATTTGCATATAATTCATTTTCAATAATATATCCTCTAAGTCCATTATTTTGTGTTGTTCTTACTACATATGGAAAACTTTTACTGACTTTCATATCAAATATAGTAATATTCTTTGCATGATAAATTTTCTTACTTGAGTTAATCTCAAATAAATCATCTAATTTAAACTTACCCCACTCAACATCTTTTAATTTTTTGTTAAGTAGGGTATCTACTTTCCCTCATCACCTCTTTTTTTAATTATATTTGTAACTTCCCAAGCCAAATAATCGCTTACCGTCTTTTTAAAATCTTCTAAAGTAGGTGTTGTATCTATAGGGGCTGACTGATTCCAGTCTGCACCATTTGTTGGGTCTATATGCCCTTCATAATACTCTTGTTCAGTAAAGATATTAAGCTTTCTTCTACCAAAACGAACTAAGTTTACTAACTCTTCATATCTCTCTTTTGCATTACCTGTATCTTTTAAATTAATACTCGCTTTTTTACGATTTGTTCTTGTATATCCATCGTTTGAGAAATCTATAAACTTTACAATTTCATCTTTATGATGTTTTTCGCCTACTTTAAAAACATATATATTGGTATTGACACTAGACTTACCTATAAAAATATCTACAGGCATTTTTATACTTGCTACAAGGGTATGTTTTTCTAAAATATCTATATTGTATTCAGTTGCTTTTCCACTACCTGCTGAATTTTGGATAATAATAGCCCCATAACCTCTGTTCATCATATTTAGAGCTTTTTTAACAAAGTTCATTCCGTTTCCAGGAGCTGAATATGGTGGATTGAGTATAAAAGCGTCAGCAGGAAACTTACTATCTGTCTTACCAAAACCATAGTTTCCATCAAAATCTAGCAATGAATCTTTGTTTAAAATATTTGAGCTTCCATCACCCATTAAAATCATATTGAGTATGGCTAACATATAGACATTTGAAAGCACCTCTAATCCCAATAGCTGTTCAGCTTTTATTTGTATCTCTTTTTGTTTTAGTTCATCAGGCGAAGTAATGCTGTTTTTTGCATCATTTAGCATCTCATTCATTGCGGCAACAAGTAATCCTGCTGAACCTGTGGCAAAATCCCACACATAAGAGTCTTTATTAACACGAGACAATTTAACCAACAAAGAAGCTACATACGCAGGAGTTAACACAACATCATTAAGCTTATCTTGGGAGAAACCTAACCAAGAGTACATCTCATTAAAAAGCTTTCCTGTAAAGTCAGTTGTTAAACCTATTTTATAGTAGATACCTAAATCATCTACAATTTTTACAAATACTCTTTTTAATTGACTCTCTCCATCTTTTACCTTATTGATGTTTTCAGTTAAAAGAGTATTTGATAGCGTTCGTATGATTAAATGTTGTTTTGATTTTGGAATATTTTTTTCACTTAAAAAAGCTTTTATTCTATTTAAAAGAATATCACCATCTCGTCCACCTTCAAAAGTTTGTGACTTTAAGTCATCTTTTTCAAGCATAGGAACTTTGTTTGGTATACCAATAGTTGCAATAATGGAGGCAGCAACTAGATAGACACGGTCATTTTCACCTAAACCCTTTTCATTCTCATAAATGTCATTGTTAAGCTTAACTAGACTTGCGTCAATCTCTTTCTCTTTTTTTGCTTTACGTCTTTCATACTCTTCTGGTGATAAATCTAAATTATTAACAGTTTCAACAAAGTTATCAAAATTGTCAGGTGCTAAAAATGAAAAATCTTTAAAATCACCAACTTTTTGTCCATCACCTAAATTATCTTTTGAAACATAATAAACACCTATTTGGTATTGAATATTGTCAGAGGTATCTTTGTACCCTGTCATACCAATAGCAATAATATCTGTATAACTAGTATGATGAAGTATAGCATTGGCATAATGAACTGCTCCATTTACAGCGTACTCTTTTATATTTTTATAGTGTGGTTCATTTTTGGATGTTTTATTTTGAACTTCTTTATTAGAGTCAAGTTTTTCTAACTTACCTTTAAGCCCTTTATACTCAATGAGTATAGGGAAATGATTTCCATTTTTATCACTTAAAATAAGTTTTGCATCAGGACGGTTTCCACCTTTTCCACCACCCTTAGATTCATACTCTTTGAGGGCTTTATCTATTTCATAATTTAAAGACTCTTGTTCTAATTTATAATCTAACCCGTAAGCTTTTAACCATCCATTCGCTAAATCTGCTATATTTGGTTCTATTGATTTCGCCATATATTTCTACCTCATCCCTTTTTTACTAACATAAACATCATTACTTATTTAATGTTATTTTAGCGTAATTTATTAAGGTTTAGGTAGGGTGTAGTCCCCGACTACACCGTGTTAGGGGAAATTGATACTTTAAAGTATTTGGGTTTTGGTTTTGACGGTGTAGACGGGGTCTACACCCTACCGTATTTTTAAACAGATAAACCGTGGTCAATAAGGCTTTTTTAGCCTTTTATCATACCATAAACCCCCTCCAAAACCTTAGCCATCTTCTCATAATCTAAAGTATCAGGTGTGTCGTTTGGAGTGTGGTAGTTGTTTGACCTATAAAAGGCTGTGTCGGTTATCATCACTGAGGGGAAATCAAACTTCCAATAGTTCTGATGGTCAGAGAAGTCAATGCCTGGAATAAAAGTTGGAGCATTCATTGAGTAGACAGGTAGGTTTGAACTGGTTTTTAACACATTTTTCACCTCTCTAACCTCTAAAATATTTGACAAGTTACTAACCACTGCTATAAAGTTTGCTTTTGTTGGATAATACCACTTCATAAAAGAAACAGGATAGCTTTGAGAGTTCTCCTCATCGCTATAAAACCCAATGGTCTCTAAGACAAGGGCTATTTTGACTTTACTCCCTTGCTCTTTTAGTCGTTGTGCATGAATGTAGCTTCCCATTTTATTAGTTCTAAAGGCAGGTGGTTCTTCTAAGGTGTAGGCTACCAACTGAACATCACATCTTGGTGGGTTCTCTTTTAAAACCCTTGCCAACTCTAACAGACCTGCAACCGAAGAGCTGTTGTCATTGGCTCCTGCATAACCTGAAAAAGTATCATAATGAGCCCCGACAATACGCACTCCATCGTCACACTGTTGGCTTCCTTTAAAGTTAGCAATCACATTTTTGTACTCATACTCTTTTTCGTCTAAAAACTCCTCTAGCTTATAGGTCTGGTAGCTTACATCATCACTATATTTAGCAAACTCGTTATGAATATACTCTGCTGTCTTATTTAAAACTTCAAGGTTTTCATAACTACGGTCAGAGAACTCTTCTACCATGGTATAGACTTGTTTCTTTAAGTTTTTTGTACTTACTTTTGTTTGTTTATTTTGAGTAGTTTGAGCTGTAAACGTTGGCTCTGTTACTACAAACCAAACAATAAACAGTGTTACAAATACCATAACTAAAACGGTTATGCTGTCCTCTTTTAAATTCCACGTCATCTACTGCTCCACATTCATAAATTTACCTAAAATCTTATAATAGCTCTGAACATTCGAAATGCTATTATGCCCAACATTCTGAATCACCTTCACTTCTACCTCATCTTGGGGCAGACTTTTGGCTAAGGCAAGGCTATGTTCGTTGGGAACCAAAGTGTCCTTTTCAGCCATTAAGAGCAAAATGCTCTTTGTCTTTTTGGACTTCAAATACTCTACAGAGTTGTATTTGTCTTTAAGCATAAGCCCCATAGGGTAAATGGCATACATCTTTTGAGCCACATTTTTAATGGAGTCAAACGGGGTAATAAGCACCAACTTATGCACAGCCCTCTTAGAACTCAAATAAGAAGCCACACCAGAACCTAAACTTCGCCCCATGACGTTGACCTCTTTATGTTTAGCCTTGACTTCATCGTAAACCAAAAGGGCATCATTAAACAGGTTTGCTTCTGTAGGCTCTCCACTGCTCCACCCATACCCACGGTAGTCCACCAAATAGAGGGTAAAGTTAGGAAATGTTTTAGAAAAACTCTCAGCATTGTAAACTACCGATTCACCATTGCCCCCAAAGTAAACAATGGCATTCTCCTTGCCCTCATTTAGAACAATGGTATTGAGTGTTTCATTTCCATCTCTTAAGCTCATACGCTTAAAGTCATACTCCATTTTAGGTGCAGGAAAGTAGAGTAACTCACGCTGAAAAACGTAGAGTAAGACTCCTATAGCTACATAGATAAACAGTATGGCTTTTAAAATAAACAGCATCAACTTTTTCATTCTCACTTCTTTTTTGGATTTTTATATTGTACTGAAATAATATGAGGAGAAAATGAGGGGGAGTTGTTTTTTGTGAAGTAGTTTCTCTGCACTTATCCAGTCCAGAGAAAAGAGCTAGATATTAGCTCATTTTTAGAAAATTCTTTGTTTTATTTAAACTCTATCTTTCCTATATTTGTTCAAATTTTCTTCTACAGTGACAATTTGAACAGTTTTTTGACATTTTCCCTTGATTTTGGGATTTTATGCTTTGGTTGATGATGAAGATAGGCAAACTACCACTTTCTAATAATTTTATGACAAGCAAGACAACGATCCATCATGTTTGCATAAATCCGTGTAGCTCTATATTTTCTATCTCTTTCATAAGAGCTAATGATTTCATCAGACAATTTGGCAAGTGCTTTTACCTCTTTTCCTGCGTACTCTTTAGGTTTGAAGTTTCGCTTATTTTCTAGCTCTTTAACACTTAAAATAAATGCATCCATATTTGTCAGATTGGCTTGAAAATCTTTAACTGCACTTTTAACCATTTCTGTATTATTATAGAAAAATCCTTTTTGAATTGTCTCCATTGATTTTTCAAGTTTTTGCATGGTCTCCACACGAGTTAAACCCTCTTTCTCCTCTTTATTGGTACTGTTTGTATCTGTAGCATTATTTTCTGCCAACATCAAACTACTTAATAATACTGAAATTAGTAAAATTTTTTTCATTGTCTACTCCTGTTAAATATTTATATAATTGAATAATAATATAATTATTCATAATTTTTACTTAATCATCTAAATAAATTATTTTTATAAAAAATTGCTATAAAAACATGATACTATTTTGATTAATAAATAATTACACTTTCTGACACCCATCACACTCTATCTGAACAATTATAGGCTCTTTGGTATCAAGCCTTGCAACGGTTAACCTTCTTCCCCATAGACAACCTGTGTCAAGACCTAAAACATTGCTGTCATTATAATATTTTAAATCAGTCTCATTAACCAGTGTCGACCAGTGACCAAAGACTATTTTTAGAGGGAAAGAACGTCTACTAGGACAAGCAAACCAAGGATATAACCCTTTATATAGCCCCTTAGTAACCGTAGGGGAACCTTTCTGCTTAAAGTCTAACTTTCCATCCTCTTCACAAAAACGCATACTTATAAATGAACTTAAAATATACTTCTCTATATCTAAAGGTTTTGCTCTTGAATCAAACTTATTTGAACTAGTTTTTCTCATATGTTTTAGCCATGCTTTGTAGTTACGTCCTTGCAACTTCTTCTCTATTCGTGAAGCATAGGTTATTGACATACCAAAGTCAAACTGAGGAGATATACCTGCATGAGCCATGGCATAGCCTAATTTATAATCCCAATGCAAAAATGGTTGATGACGTAACCAGTCTATTAACTCTTTCGCATTGGGTGCATCTAAAATAGGTTGTATGGTTTTGTTAGATTTTTTGATTCCTGCATAAGCAGAGATAAGTGCTATATCATGATTACCCAATACCACCTTTATGGAGTCACGTATGGAGTACAAGTAGTTAAGGGTCTCTAAGGACTTATCACCACGATTTACCAAATCACCTGCCACCCATAAAGTATCTACTTTTGGGTCAAATTTTATCTTTTTTAATATCTTTTGAAAGGAGTCATAACACCCCTGTATATCACCTATTGCCCAAACTGCCACTAAAACTCCAATTTTTCTCTATATACAGCGACTTTACTCTCAAAACTCATCTTTGCATAAGCACTTGATGGTGAAGGCAAGTAGACGGTTTCTACCTCCAAATAACCAAAGTGCATCTTAAAAAGCTTCTCTGCCAAACGTCCTGTAAAAGCCACTTTTTTTATACTAGGATGCTCTTCTAAAAACTCAGCTATGTTATTTACCTCTATATCTTCTAAAGAGCTGTCAAGTGAGTTGTCACGTGTACAGTTCTTTACCATGTCCCATAGAGCATACTTAGACTCTTTTAATAGCCATATTTTTTGGTCTCTGTTATTAATAGGATAACTACTTAAAGCTGACAATATTTTCCAAAACTGATTACGTGGGTGTGCGTAATAGAATGACTTATCGAAAGAGTCAATACTTGGGAAAGAACCAAGAATTAATACTTTGCTATCTTTAAATACTAAGGGTTGAAATGGGTGTTCTAGTTTTTTGTTAATCATTAAACTGAATTGGACCTTTCCCACTACCACTAAGCAACTGTATTACATATGGATTGGTAGTATTGTTAAACTCTTCGTTTGATGCCCACTCTATAATTTCACCTTCAAAGAGAAATGCCAAATAATCAGCCGATTTAAAACTCTCTTTCATATCATGGGTAATGACAATAGAGGTGACACCCAACTCTTTTTGAAGATGTAAAATTAACTGTGTAATCAAGTCACTGGTAATAGGGTCAAGTCCAGAGGTTGGTTCATCGTAGAGTATGATTTTTGGCTCCATAATGATGGCTCTTGCAAGACCTGCACGTTTACGCATACCACCACTTAGTTCATTTGGTGCCAGTTTTGCTACACGTTCTGCATCGAGTCCTGTCATAGAGAGCATCTTCATTACTTTCTCTTCTATCTCGTTTTCACTTAAGTCTTTTCGGTGTTCACGTAAGGGGAAAGCAACATTATCAAAAATGTTCATACTATCAAACATTGCTCCATCTTGAAAAAGATAACCGATGTGTTTGCGTACCTCTCGAAGCTCCATCTCTGAACAGGTAGAGACGTTGACACCATCTACGACAACATTCCCACTAGTTGGCTTCATAAGTCCAACTATATGCTTAATAATGGTTGACTTACCACCACCAGAAAGACCTAAGATAACAGTGGTAGAACCCTTTGGGAAAATGAGGTTGACATCTTTTAAAACCTCTTTGGTTCCAAAGACTTTTTGCAGATGTTTTATCTCTATTAGTGGATGTTTTTCATCAAACTCCATCTTCTCTTTTGTAGCATTTATAAACATCTATCTCAATGCCTTCTTTAGGTTAAACATAAGCAGTGATAAAGTAGAAAGAGCAAAAAGTTTAAAATCTAACTCAGATGCAAAATGAACATTTTTAAACTTCTCACTCTGTGTTACTGCTTCACCTTGAAGTTGCATAGATACAATATCTGGAATATAAAAACCACTAAATAGTAAACCACTACATACAAAAAAGAAGAGTGATATAAGTGTCCATCTATCATTTTCAAAATTTTTCCATTTTGTTGCCTCATAAAAGAGTGCAAAGAAGACCATAATAGTAACAAATGTTCCTAACTTATCAAAGTTAGAAGTCATAAGTAAGCCCTCTTGAAAGTTAGAGATTATCTCTCCACCAAAGAAAGTTTCAGAGTGAAAAATAGTAGGAGCCACGACAGCACCAGCATAGATACTCGCACCCAAAAGTGACCCTAAAAGGACTATATATGCCATGGTCATTATTTTAAATAGTTTTTTTGTCATTGATTCTCTTTATCCTTATTTAACTACGTAAATGTTATAACAAAGCCTCTATCAAACCCTGCTAAATCTTTATAAAACTTATAATATTTTACCCCAATTTCATTAAAAAACTGAGTCAGAGGTTCTTTTTGGTCATAACCCATCTCACATGCCAAATATTTCACCCCTCTAGCTTGAACACCTACAACTATCTGCTTTAAAAGTTCATCACCAACTACACCACCAAAGAGTGCCTCTTTGGGTTCATAGTCAACTACATTGGACTCTAGTACAAAATCTTCTGCTATATAAGGAGGATTACTCACTACAAGTTCAAGAGGTTCACTCACCTCATCTAATATATTAGTCTTTACAACTCTAACTCTATTTGATACTTCATACTTCTCTATG
This sequence comes from Campylobacteraceae bacterium, assembly GCA_027068975.1. Classification (GTDB taxonomy): domain Bacteria; phylum Campylobacterota; class Campylobacteria; order Campylobacterales; family Sulfurovaceae; genus UBA1140. Next base: position 25,464 of record JALXFN010000006.1, read on the forward strand.
TTTGAGTTTGCTACTTTTATAGGTGTATCACAAATATCTGTAGCCATTATATTCAGTGCTGGAAACTTTCTAGCCAACACTACAGAAATAGCCCCTGAACCAATCCCTACTTCAGCTATGGAAGTGATATTTTCACGCTCTATAATTTCAGCCACCAAATCAATAAGAATTTCAGTTTCAGGTCTTGGAATAAGTACCCCTGCTTCTACATTTAACTCTATGTCATAAAAACTGGCTTTACCTACTATGTACTCATAAGGCTCATGGTTTGCTCGTCTTTTTACTAAAGCATGAAATGCCTCTATATCATCTACTTTTTTATCATCAAAAGCATGTAGATAAGTTCTCTCTTTTTTAAGATGATAAGCCAAGAGAAGTTCTGCTTCAAATCTTGGGCGTTCACAACTCTCTTTTAGTTCTTTTTCTGCTTGAGTTAATAGTTGTTTAATGGTCATTAATCTACTCTTCATCCTCATCAATCAACTCTAACGCTTCAATATGACCAATAGCTGAGCTTCCTGCTATTCCTTGTAATGCTCCATACATTTCAGTAGTATTTGCCAAAACACCATCTATGGTTTTTTGTCGTCTTTTCCATGTTGCCATAAGAGAGCGTTTCTCTTTATCAAGCTCTTGTTGCATGGTCATAAAACCTTCAACAATAGCACTCATCTGCATGGAGAATTCATTACCAGTCATATAGTTGTAAAGTAGTGACATTTTATCTGCTCTATTTTCCTCTTTTTGGGTTACAGTCTGTAGACGAATAAGACTTTCTCGTAAAAGAGAGACTGAACCTTTAAACTCATTAAGAGAACAGACCCAAATACCTTCCACAAAGCCCATTCTTTTCATATCTTTTGGGTAGACTGATGTTACAAGTACACCAATATCTGCATTGACTGAGAGCATATCTTGTTTCAGTTTTGTTATCCAACTATCAGACCAAGCTTTAGTATTTTTAGACTCATAACAGATAACTCCACAGTTTTGAACTTCACGTGTATGTACAGTCTGCACACAATCTGCACCAAATGCACCTTTTTTAACCTCATCTATAGTATCAAAAGGAAACTGCGATGCTAACCAAGACTCAATAGCAAGTTCCAACGCTTCACCCTGCGTCTGCATAGAACTCTGTTGAGCTTTTCGTTGAGCTGATTCAATATCGCGTTTCATCTGCTCTATCTGCTCATCTTTTTGTTTAAGCTTTAGTTCATTTTGCTCCTCTATGCTTTTAGCTATTTTCTCTTTTTCAATTTGAAGTTGTCTATTCAAATCTATTTGAGCTTCCATCTTAGCTTTTGAAGTAGCTTCTTCTTTCTCTCTTTTAAGTTTTTCTATCTCTATTTTAAAACTGTTTAACGCTTTAACCTGTTCAGACTTTTGCTTAAGCTCTTTTTGAAGAAGCTCCATTGACTCACTCTGCTCCTCTTCTAACTCTTTTTTAAGGTCAGCAATGAGTTTTTGTTTCTCTCTTTTTAGTTGTTCTTTTGTAGCTTTTTTTAACTTTTCATCAAACTTTTCTTGAGCATCTTCTATAGACTGTTTTTCAGCTTTTAACTTATCAAAAGCATCTTTATACTCTTTACGTTTTGCCTCTACTTCTGCCTCTATCTTTCTCTGTTCTGCTAAATACTTCTCTTTATGTTCCTCTTCAAGTTGATGATAGAGTATCTCATTAACATCTATTTGAGTTTGACAATTTGGACACTTTATAGTTGTCTTGCTTGACATCCATTCTCCTTGTGCTTATATTACTTTTTCTCATCATTTATAAAGGTAAAGATTCCATCATTAGGTAACCCTTGTGCCATCTCATTAACAGCATGGGCATCATACCCTAACTCTTTGAGACGCTCTATTACTGGTGGGTGAGTGTAGTAGAAAAAAGCATATAGTGGGTGAGACTTTGGAAATGACTTATTCTCCTCTACCAGCTTCATAAGAGCAGAGACCAAGTTCTCTTTTCCACCTAACTCGCTCCCAAACTCATCAGCTGCATATTCATTATGACGACTTACATAGCTCATAATAGGAGTAAAAACAAAACCTATAAGTGCAACTAAAAGCATCATCATAGCTATCTCTACACCTGCTTTTTTCTCTACACCCATATCAAAAAAGAGTGACTCAGGCAAGTTTCCTAAAAGAAAGAATGCAGAAAAGAGAAGTAGCCCCATCATTCCAATATTTTTCCAAATATCACCATGAGAGAAGTGACCAAGCTCATGACCTAAAACAGCCAACAACTCTTTGTTTGTCAACTTCTCCATAAGCGTATCAAACAACACAACCCTTTTAGACTTTCCAAGACCACCAAAGTAAGCATTTAGACGGCTATCACGTTTTGAAGCATCAAGTACAAAAACACCATCACTCTTTAGTCCCACACCTTCCATCATCTTCTCTATGTCCGTTTTAAGTTCACCATCTTCTAGTGGTGTAAACTTGTTAAAAATAGGAGCAATAATAGTTGGGTAGATCACATTGACCAAAACAGCGACAGAGAACAGAAGAGCAAACCCCCATATCCACCAGTTCTCAATATTGCTTATAATCCAAGCTAAAAGATAGAAGATTGCACCACCAAAGATAATAAACAATACAGCAGATTTCACTTGGTCTATAATGTAAAGCTTAGGTGTAGTCTGTGTAAATCCATACTCTTTGTCCAGCTCAAAAGTCTGATAAATCTCAAAAGGCAAACCTACTATATATCCAATAGCGATAAAACCAAACAGAAAAAGAACAGCATCGACTACGGAGTCCGTTGTTCCAAGCGTTGTTGTCAACCAAGCAAAACCGACAGTTACCCACCAAACAAACATAATGTAATCAACAATGGTTGAAACAAGCCCTATTCTCTCTTTTTTAATGGCATACTCACCTGCAGTTTTATATTTTTCTTGACTCATTAAAACAGCTTCTCTGTTCTTTTCATCAGCTATATAGCCTATCTGCATTACAGATATGTAAACTTTTAGCAGTGTATATGCTGTAAAAAGTATCATTATAATTTCTAACATTATTTACCTTATTTATTTAATATAGACGTTATACACTATCAATGCTTAATTACTAATCTTTCTTATCTGTTTTGTTAGCAAATATATAAATAGAGAGTCCTATCATTAATAGAGTAACTCCACCTATAAGAGAGACAGCATATAATAGTTTACTAGGGTCAGTCAACGCAAACTTAAAGACCAACATCAAAGACTCAATAGAGAGAGCAATAATAATCGAACCCAAAAAACGTATCATTGTTTGGTGTCCATCACTAGAGATATCATGCTTCTCTTTACCTAAAACCTCTTCTTCAAAAATAGCTTTAACCAAGTCAAATATAGCCAAAGAGAGGGTTAAAAGAATAGTCGCTTTAAACATCTCATTAATATCTATTGTGTCAAAGTGTAAACCCAAAGAGAAGAAACTAGAGATTCCTTTTAGGAAAAGCAACAGTGCCACCATAGCCAATGCAATAGAAAATGCAGCATATACTGCTTTTGAAAAGCGACCAAAAAGTGAGTCTACCGAACTAGGCAAAACCATTTTTAAAATATCTTTTAACTGAATATCTACACAAATAATAAATAGTAAATTATTTGCTTCATCATAAATAGGAAATGATGATGTAACTACCATTTTATTAGTTCCCAAAGAAGGGTAAGGGTCTGTCAAAACACACCTATGCTCCTGCACAGTTTTATAATAATATGCCCTATCACTTCTATCTGTTCCTATCTCATGAGAGTTAGCAATCCTGCCTTTTTTACTAAACATTTGACCTATCTGTTGACCATTCTCATTTAAAACATAGAATAAATCACCTTGAGGAAGACTATCTCTTAATGCTTGTAGTTGAGTTTCGATAAAAGTATTTGTATCTGCATGAAAGTTTGCTAAGGAGACATTTCGACTCATAATATAACATAAATAAGCCCTAGCTTTAGTTCGTATGGAAGCGTATTCTTGTATCTCTTTTATTATCATATATTTTCCTCATATAATTTTTGCACTTTTTCTGACTAATGTTATATAGGAAATACATTAAAATAATCTTAAATAAAATAAATATTGATACCTTATCCGTTACAAATAAAAAAATCTGTATCTAAATCTTCAATCAATACTAAAATAAGTACTGGAGTAAAAAATAACTCTTCATCACTACGGTACAAAATAGACAAATCAAAATTCTCTTGTTGAATATACGCTATCAAATCTTCATGAAGTAGACCTTCTCCCTCAATAAAAGAGCCTTTAACATTAAACTCTTTTTTATACTCTTCAAAAGTTTTTTCATTTTGTACTTTTAGTTCTTCATTTAATTTATAATCTATTCCTGTGGTCACAGGCACAACATTTAAGTAGTCTTCTCTCACTGCTAAAACATCTAAGAGGTAACGATAATCATAAACAAGTTCTAAAGAACTTTCAGGAAAAACATGCTGTGTCAACTCTATACATTTTTTTGATTCTTCTTTTAAATTAATAGGTACTACAATATTCTCATAAAGCTCTTTACAACCTTTGTTTATCCAGTAAGAGTAAGAAGTTTTTTCTATTAAAGATGTTGTAATACTCTCATGGTAATTAGTAATCACCAAGCTCTTTTCTACATCTTTAGCATGATTTAGAAGTCTATCCACAGTATCATCTACATAAACTAAAATCGCATGATTTTCATTGGCATCAAACACCTCTAAATGTTTTTGAATTTCTTTTTTTACTTTTGATTTATCCAGTTGTCCCTCTGCTATAGACTCCTCTGACAAAAAGTAATCAGGCACAGCAAATAATGGTTCTTCATGAACATAGAGTATTTCTAAACTGGCTTCATGTTTTGTCGAAAAATCTACAGCTCTTTTTAGTAAAATATCTATATTCTCTAAATCGTTTAACAAAACAATCACTCTATCAAATATATGTTTCATAATAAAATCCTTTTGTTGTTAGATATTATGAGTATATCATAGAAAATATAATGAATGATAAATAACTAAATTATCCATCATATTCAAGTAAATTTATTTTATCTTATCCTCGAGAATATAGGTATATCCAGTTTCTGCTTTTACTATTATAGTAAAACTATCAGCACCATTAATTTCTCCATCATTATTTACATCACTAGACATTTCAAATTTGATTCGACAATCTTTTCTCATTATTTTAGAAAAATCAGCTACCTTATAACTAGCTATTTGATGATGTGGTCGACCAAAGTGGTCAAAGGCTATATGTTGAACTTTAGAACATCCACCATACTTTCTTATTCTATTAATACCAAACTTCCTTGAGATTAAAACAGATGGACTTTCATCTTTTTCTAATTTTTCACATTTATTCATAGTATATAAATATTTACCATCCATAGGATTAATTGCTGATTCATTCTTATTAAATCCACTATCTAAAGTTACTGATGACCCTACTCTATAATAATATTCTGCTGTACCATCCTCTAAATTAGTTGTATTTCTACATTTGCCATATTCAAAACGCCAGTATGCTCTTTGCCATAATTTATTATTATCTTTACGATGTTTATTATCAGTCAAAGCTAATTGCTGTGCTAATCGTATATGTGAAAGTATTGTTTCTGAAGCCTCTTCTCGTAAATCCCTATCCCTACGCCCAATAGCCAAAGAGGCTATAATACCTAAAACAACAATGACAAAAATAAGTTCTATCGTTGTAAATGCTATTTTCAATTTTCATCTCCTATACTAATTAATATTGGAATTATTTTAACATATTTTATAAAAGAAATAAGAAGATAAAAAACATAAAGAGTAAAGCCATAAAACAAATAATTAAATATAAAAAGATAGTAAAAAGAAGAAAAGAATATCAAAGAGGCAGCGACCTACATTCCCAACTCAGACAGAGTAAGTATTATCGGCGATGGGAGGCTTGACTTCCAGGTTCGGAATGGAGCTGGGTATGACCCTCCCTCTAAGCCCACCTCTAAGAAAAGTAAAGACGGAGTTTTTACTTTTTAGTTAAGAGTGAAGAGTTAAGAATTAAGAGTTAGTTAATTCTTTCTGTTCTCTTTTCCGTTCTTACTTTTCTTAGTTCTATGAACTTTGAGATTCTTATATGTGGTATGTTAAAACATAACATAGTTAAGAGTCTAAGTAATGCTGTAGAAGTAAACAGTGAGCGAAGCGAATAATTCTTAACTCTTCCCTCTTACTTCTTAACTCTA
>JALXFN010000007.1 GCA_027068975.1 Campylobacteraceae bacterium
ACAAAATAAGATTATATTTTTAAGAAATTTTTAATATATTGGGCATTTTTTCTCTGAAATAACTATATTTAGGCTATAATACTTACATGAGAGTTAATTATTTTTTCCCTTTTTTGTAAGAGACTCTCATAGATAACTTTTAATTTCATATAATTTTGTCCCTACTTCCTCATAGAAGGAAACGGTTAAAAGTTATCACAATTTTTAAAAAAAAATTTATAATAATTTATCTCTAAAGCAAAAATAAAATTAAAATTATTTAAATGTTACTTCTACAATAGACTCACCTTCCCGAACTGTTCGTTCATTAAAATTTGACAAAGTTAACTCTTTCTCATAGTTAAAGACAATAGGGGTTATAATATCTTTACCCTTTGATTCTATAAACTCAATATCTGCAGATATAATAGGGTCTCCCACAGAAACTCTGTCACCCTCTGTAGCCAAACGCTTAAATCCCTCACCATTTAGATTGACAGTATCTAAACCTATATGAACCAATACCTCTAAACCTGAATTTGTCTGTATAGAAAAAGCATGGTTGGTTGAGAATATCTTAGTTAAGGTACCAGAAACAGGAGCTACAAAAGTATTGCTCATAGGTATAATAGCCAAACCATCTCCTGCAAGTTTTGTAGAAAATACTTCATCAGGAACAGATTCTAACTCAACCAGTTGACCATCTGTAGGTGACTGTATAACTTGTTTTTTAGCTTTAAATAATCCAAACATCTTATAATCCTTATTTTTCTTTTTTTAACCACACATATAATGACTCTATTTGTTCTACTGTACGAACTGTACTTGTTCCACCCTCTGATTGACGTACATTCATAGAGACTCTGTTGTCTAAAAGCGCTACTACACCCTCTGTAATTCTCTCATCTACACTCTTTAGTTCGGCAAAGCTTAGCTCTGAGATGTCTAAACCTTTCTCTTCTGCCATATTAACGACATTTCCTGTAATATGGTAAGCATCACGGAATGGAATTCCTGCCTCTTTTACCAAATAGTCGGCAAGGTCGGTAGCACAGAGGTGACCTATCATACACGCTCTGTTCATCTGCTCTACATTAACGGTCATCTCATCTATCATCTCATTTAGAACTTCTAGTGAAAGCAGAGCTGTACGAACAGAGTCAAAAACACCCTCTTTGTCCTCTTGCATATCTTTATTGTAAGCAAGTGGAAGACCTTTCATTACCGTTAAGAGTGCAACCAAGTTTCCGTTGACACGTCCTGTCTTTCCACGTAGGAGTTCAGGAATATCAGGGTTTTTCTTTTGAGGCATAATTGAACTACCTGTTGCATGTTTGTCAGAGAGTTGTACAAACCTAAACTCAGAAGATGACCACAAAATAAGCTCTTCGCTTAGACGACTTATATGCATCATCATAGTTGCAATATTAAATAAAATCTCTAATGCAAAATCTCGGTCACTAACTGTGTCTAAACAGTTTAGTGTTGGAGCTTTAAAACCAAGTCTCTCTGCCGTTGTTTTACGATTAATAGGGTGAGGTGTTCCTGCTAACGCTGCACAACCAATTGGTGAATAATTGTTTCGCTCATAAGAACTCATGAAACGCTCATAGTCACGCTTAAACATTGATGCATAAGCCATTAGGTGGTAGGCAAAGTTAATAGGTTGAGCATGTTGCAGATGGGTCATTCCAGGAAGTAGAGTCTCACTATTTTCACTAGCAACTCTTAAAAGTGTTTCTATATTTTGCAAAAGTAGATTGGCTATCTTTTTTGTATTTTTTTGAACATAGAGTCTAAAGTCTAATGCCACTTGGTCATTACGACTTCGTGCTGTATGTAGGCGTTTACCTGCGTCTCCAATCTTTTGGGTAAGTCTACCCTCTATTGCCATGTGTATATCTTCATCATCTCCATCAAGCAAAAACTCACCTGACTCAACCTCTTCATAAATCTCTACTAAACCCTTTTCTATTTGAGCGTAGTCCTCTTTAGAAATAATCCCCTGCTGGGCTAACATATAAGCATGAGCTCGTGAGCCCTCTATATCTTCTCTATATAGCAGTTTATCAAAGGGCAATGAGTTGTTTAGCTCTTGTAATAGTTCAGAACTTGATTCTGTTATTCTAGCTGATGCAATCTTTTTTGACACGATAAATCCTATTATAAAAAGTTACGTATTGTATCGTATTTATAGTATAATTTTGAAAAAAGATAACAAAATGTATACCAATATTAAATTAGAAGCTTCATGGCTCAAACATTTAGAAAACGAATTTCAGCAACCCTATATGCAAACACTTAAAAACTTTTTGCAAATAGAAAAACAGCAAGGTAAAACCATACTTCCAAAAGGCTCTCTTTGGTTCAATGCCCTAAACTCAACACCACTTGACAAAGTTAAAGTAGTCATTTTAGGTCAAGACCCCTACCCTACCATTGGTCATGCTCATGGACTGTGTTTTTCAGCTATGCCAGAGGTGAGACCTCTTCCAAAATCGCTTATCAATATCTACAAAGAGTTGCAAGATGATTTAAATATTGACAATTTTCATACCCCCTATCTTCAACCATGGGCAGACCAAGGGGTACTTCTTCTAAATGCTGTTTTAACTGTTGAAGCAGGAAAATCAAACAGTCATCAAGGAAAAGGATGGGAGAGATTTACCGATAAGATTATTGAAGTAGTCAATCGAGAGTGTGAGAGTGTTGTCTTTATATTATGGGGAGCTTATGCACAGAAAAAAGGAAGTTCTATAGATACTACAAAACACATGATAATTAAGAGTCCTCACCCTTCACCACTCTCAGCATATAGAGGATTTTTTGGGAGTAGACCTTTTTCTAGGACTAATAGTTTTCTTGTTTCAAAAGGAAAAGAAGCTATAGATTGGCAATTATAATATTGCTAATTTAAAAATAATAAAAATAAAAAGGGGAAAAAAGGAAATAAGAATTTTCAAAGAGGCAGCGACCTACATTCCCAACTCAGACAGAGTAAGTATTATCGGCGATGGGAGGCTTGACTTCCAGGTTCGGAATGGAGCTGGGTATGACCCTCCCTCTAAGCCCACCT
>JALXFN010000008.1 GCA_027068975.1 Campylobacteraceae bacterium
GTGTTAGAGTTGGACGAAAAGCTGGGTTACACTCTTTTAATTGTAAATCTATCAATCGTGGTACTAAAACTGAAGAGTGTGTTATAAAGCCTAAAAAAGATGATATGGTTTATGTTCATGTTTATGGGCGTAATGCTTCTAACTATAGCTTGAAGGCTGTAAAAGGAACCACTACGACTAACCCTTGTATTACTCGTGAAGAGCTAGATAGAAAAATAGAAAATAACGAAGATGTTACTAAGGTTAATACTTCTTGTATTACTGATATGAGTGGGTTATTTGCATTTAATAAGGTTGATTTCAATCAAGACATTAGTAAATGGGATGTTTCTCATGTTAGAGATATGAGTGGTATGTTTTATGGTGCTAAAGCATTTAATCAAAATATTGGTAAGTGGGATGTTTCTAATGTTACCGATATGGCTGGCATGTTTGATCGGGCTAAAGCATTTAATCAAGATATATCAAATTGGGATGTCTCTCATGTTACTAATATGTATGGGTTGTTTAATCTAGCTAGTGCATTTAACCAACCTATAGGAAAGTGGAATGTTTCTAATGTTACAGACATGAGGAGTATGTTTGGTTCGGCTGTATCATTTAATCAAGACTTAGGTAATTGGGATGTATCTAAGGTCACAAACATGGAGGGTATGTTCTCTGCGTCTGTATTCAATGATGGTTGTTTAGCATTTAATCAAGATGTTAGTAATTGGGATGTCTCTAATGTTACAAATATGAAAAAGATGTTTTACCAACATTGCCCTAATGGATATAACTTTAAAAATCATGACTTAAGTAATTGGAATGTAAAAAAAGTAACAACATACTATAACTTTTTTAATAAAGATAACACTAGTAACATAGAACCCAAATGGAATATTAAAACCCAACAAGATTTTATTAATGAAGTAGCTCAATATTGTGCCTCTAACCAAACTGATAATAACTCAATACTCTGTAGCAATGAACCAAATATTGCCTACGCAATCAACTATAAAGAAGAGATATTTCATGGATTAATTTATGATTATCTTCGAATTAACCTAAAAAATAAAACAGCTCAAGTACTTGAACGTGATCAAAGTCTTGAAACACATGATCCTGTAGAGTCAAGATTTTTAACAAAGCTTAAAGATACACCTGTTTATGCCTATACAAAAAGAAGAGATGGAGCTGATAAAGATGGTAATTGGTTCTTTCAGTACAAAGGAGAAACAATATTAGCATTTTACGGTTTTGATGGAGATAGAGAACCGTATAACATTCATGTAACGAATAAAGGAAAACATCTAGTTCTTACTTATAGAAATGGTTATAATGAACCATATGGAATCATAACTGAAACTTATGATATTTCTAATCCTACAGTTGCTAAATTGATTGATACTCAAATTAAACCACTACGATAACAATTTAAGCACCTTTTGACAACTCCTTCAAGGAGTTGTCATTCTTTTACAACTGCTCCAAATTCAATCTTAGCTTAGCAAGGGAGAAATGTTAAATTATATTCTTTTTAATGTTTTTATATTATAATATATTATATAGTCTTCTATCGACTATAAATCTAATAAAAGGACTAAAAATGAATAAATTATTATGGATAGCATTAAGCATAGGACTAAGCACACAGCTTCTGTCTGCCACATCAGTAACCCCGTTAAGTTCGGGAAAAGCAATTGACGGTTTTGTTAAACAAAAAGAGAAAAAATATTACAATATAACCGTTCCAAACAACAAAAGTATTCGTGTTAACCTAACCCCACTAGATGCAGATGTTGACCTCTATGTTAAAAAAGGGAATGAAGTTAGAGTGAGGTTCAATGACTGTTTCTCTTCTAACAGTAACACCGAAAATGAAGAGTGTATTGTTACCAATGAAGGTAAAAGCTCTATCTATACTATTTTAGTAAATGGATTTAAAGAGAGTGCTTTTACTCTAAAAGCCTCCATAGAAGCTGCTGAAGAGATTCCTACTTTAACAAGTGACCCTATTGCAGATGCAGTACAACATAAAGAGGGAAAACAGTACAAACTAGATGGAAAAAAAGGTGAAACCATTACAGTAACCCTTTCAGACTTAACAGCCGATGCTGACCTACGTGTTAGAGTGGGAAGAAAGGCTGGTTTACACTCTTTTAATTGTAAATCAAACAAGAATGGTACTAAAAATGAAGAGTGTGTCATTACTCCTAAAAAAGATGCTACAGTTTATGTTCATGTTTATGGGTATCAAGCTTCTAACTATAGTTTGAAGGCTGTTAAAGGAACTACTACGACTAACCCTTGCATTACTAAGGAAGAACTTGTAAGAAAAACATGGAACAATGAAGATGTTACTAAGGTTAATACTTCTTGTATTACTGATATGAGTTGGTTATTTTATTATAATGAAAATTTTAATCAAGATATTAGTAAATGGGATGTTTCACATGTTAGAAATATGAATGGTATGTTTACTGGTGCTAAAGCATTTAATCAAGATATAAGTTCTTGGGATGTTTCTAATGTTACAAATATGAGTAGTATGTTTTATGAGGCTAAAGCATTTAATCAAGATATTAGTAAGTGGGATGTTTCACATGTTAGAGATATGAATGGTATGTTTTATTATGCTGAATCATTTAATCAAGATATAGGTAACTGGAATGTTTCTAATGTTAGGGATATGAGTGTTATGTTTTTAGGTGCTAAAAATTTTAATCAGCCTATAGGTAATTGGAATGTTTCTAATGCTACAAATATGAGTGATATGTTTTATTCTGCTCATAGCTTTAATCAAAATATCAATAATTGGGATGTTTCTAATGTTAGGGATATGAATCGTATGTTTACCAATGCTAAAAAATTTAATCAACCTTTAAATAATTGGGATGTCTCCAACGTTATAGATATGGAATATATGTTTTATAAGGCAACAACATTTAACCAAAATATTAGTATGTGGGATGTTAAAAATGTTACCAATTGGGAATCATTTCATGTTGGAGCAAATATAACTGATGAGATGATACCTGAAAAATTTAGAACAAAATAATTATA
>JALXFN010000009.1 GCA_027068975.1 Campylobacteraceae bacterium
CCGTTTGTATGATGGGAAAGATTTTGGGTTTATTGTTGACTATCGTGGGTTGTTGGGTGACTTAGATAAGGCACTCAATAACTACTCAGGATTGGCAGAGTTTGATGAAGATGATATTGTAGGAGCAGTCTTTGACATAAGAGAGGAGATAGCTAGAGTCAAGACCTACTACAGCTACTTAGAGGAGCTGTTTAAAGAGGTAGAGAGTAGACAAGACCAAGAGAGCTATGAGGTCTATTTGGCAGATGAAGAGAAACGAAAACTCTTTTATGACTACCTTTCTCACTATGCTAGAGCATTAAAACTAGCACTCTCTAGCGATAAAATAGGTGAAATCTTTAGTGACAAAGAGATAGTAAACTACAAACAGAAGATGAAGTTTTATGCAGAGCTACGCAAAGCCATACGCATACGTTACCATGAGCAGGTAGATTTTGGGGTATATGAGAAGCAGATGCAGAAACTACTTGATACCTTTATTTCAGCAGATGAGGTAAACCAACTGACCAAACTGGTCAACATCTTTGATGAGGAGTTTGAAGCAGAACTAGAAAGGGTAGTGGGGGACAATGCACGTGCCGACAGCATACTGAGTGCTACAACAGCAGTCATTACCGAAAAGCGTGAGAGTAACCCTGCCTACTACGACAAGCTCTCTAAACGCATCGCTGAGATTATAGAAGAGTACAGAGAGAAACGACTGACTGAAGAGGAGAAACTAAAACATGCAAAAGAGATACGTGATTTACTCCTTAAAGATGAGGTAGAAGAGGAGTCAAACTACCCTGAGAGTATTAAGCATAGTAGCCATGCAAGAGCTTTTTATGACAACTTAGAAGAAGAGTTTATGGAGGCGATGAATAAGGTAGATGAGCGTATATTGGTAGCAGAAGCACCTCTAGGGTATGGAGCTAAAGCAGAAGAAGATTTGCTTACACAAACAGTTATGCAAATAGTAGAAATATTTCAAGAGGCATCTAAGAAACCTGACTGGAAAAACAACTCAGACATGCGTAACAAGATAGAGGGGCAGATAGATGATATTTTTTGGGAGATGGAAGATAAGTATGGTCTGAAGTTTAAAAAGAGCGATGAGCTGTTGGCGACCATACAGCAGATTGGGGTAAATAACTATTGATGAATATGGAAATTATAAAATATTTGGTTTTGACGTGTGACATGGTCACACCTACGGTTAATAAATTTTAAAAGAAGATAGATAAAAATGAATATAGAGATTATAAAAAAGAGTGTCAAACACATCAACCTCAAAGTTAAACCAACAGGAGAGGTAATACTTACAGCTCCTACTGATAGTAACGAAAGAGACATAGCGTATGTACTGAAAAAAAGAGCTGATTGGATAGAGAAGAAGATAGCTTTTTTTGATGCTCATAGAGATGAACATGAAAAAGAGTATGTAAGTGGAGAGAACTTTCGTTATTTGGGGAGAAACTATCGTTTGAAAGTGATAGAGAGTAAAGAAGAGGGAGTGAAGCTTCAACGAGGTTACTTACAGGTTTTTGTAAAAGATACTGCACACTATGAGAAGAAACAGAGACTCATAAAAGCATGGCAGATGGAGAAGGCAAAGATACACTTTCAAAAAGCCATAGAGAAGTACAAACCCATCGTTAAACAAGAGATAGAGACCGTACGCATACGAGAGATGAAAACACGTTGGGGGAGTTGTAATCCAAGTAAAGGCTACATTAACCTAAATTTAAAGCTGATAGAGAAGCCTACGGAGTGTATAGAGTATGTGGTGTTTCATGAGTTGGCTCACTTGGTTCATGCTGACCATAGTGCGAAGTTTTATAATTATTTGAACCTTTTTATGCCTGATTGGGAAAAAAGAAAGGCTAGGTTGGAAAAAAAAGATTAAAAGAGGAGTTGTGGGCATACTGCCCACAAATAGAGAGTGACTAGTTTACAGCTACTTCTACTTCTGTACCTTCCCAGATACCATGTTTTGTACAGTAACCATGAGCTACTAGTTTAAGTTTTTTTCCTGTTGGAATGATTGTAAATGTAGTAGTGTTATGAGCTTTGATGTTTCCAAGAGTTCCTGGAACATAAGTTGCTTGTGCTAATTTTGTATCACCATTAAAAAGAGTAATAGACTCAATGTAGTGGTCAAAATCATCTGGGTGAGTATATTCGTTACCCATTTTAACAGTTACTTCAAATGGCTCACCAGCAGTTGCTGTGTCTGCACAGGTAATAAATGGTGAGTGTCTGTCGATAAGGTCTTTCTTTGCTTCTCTATCTACTTCTGAGATATCTACGTACTTGTTAATTTTTGGCATTTTTTTATCCTTATTTTGATTTAATAGATGCATTATAGCAGAAGTTTTTTTAAATAGGAGTATATTTATCCTATTTAATTGTTTCTTTTAAGTTCTCTCCCCACTCTTTTAGTAGTTTTTTCTCAACATTTGAGAGTGTTGCCTTTGGGTGCAACCATAAATAAGAGGGCATAGGCATACGAATAATAATGGCTTTTCCAAGTTTGTCTGCAAAAAACTTCTGTTTTTTCTTCTCATAACTCTTCCAAATTGAGAAATTAACCACTTTACGTCCATTTTTAACGTGGTCTTTGACAATCCAAGAGACAGGAGCAACTCTATCATACCAAGGGTAGGTTGATTCATTTGAGTGGCAGTCATAACATGAGCGTTTAAGTATGCTTATTATCTCTTTAGGTGCTTCTATCTCATCTTTAGGGTCACTCTCTATTTTGGCAGGAACATCTACAGGAATGAATTGAATAGCTATAAAAACTGTAATAAACCAAAACCAAAAACTTTTAAATATCAAAACTCAAATCCTCCACCAGCCCCTTTACTCATGCTGTTATATACAGCATGAACATAAGCATCTCGAATAGGGCAGTCATGTAGTTTAGAACAAGCAAGGCAAGAGCTTACTTGTTGCTCTTGCTGACAAGCTTCAAGCTTTCTTTTTTCTGCTTTGAGTGCCAGTTCCCACTCATCTAATGAAAGTTCGTCACTCATAATTTATGCTTCTATTCCATAGGCTTTACGAAGAGTAGCTATTTCATACTTACTCCCAAAGAAACAAGGGCTTGTGTCATGTGGATGAGCAGGAACGAGTTCAAGTAGTCTCATCCCTTTGTTGTCTATGGCTTCACCACCAGCTTGTTCGTACATAAGAGCAAAAGGAATCACCTCAAAAAGTTGTCTAAGTTTTCCATTTGGTTTGTCTGTTGTACCTGGGTAAGAGAATAGACCTCCACCTTTTAGCATGATTTGGTGTAGGTCTGGAACCATACCACCTGAGTAACGCAGACGGTAACCCTCTGCAAAGAGAGAATCTATAAACGCTTTATGGTAGTCAGCCCAGTTTTGTTGGGTTCCTCCACTTGCGTTAAGTTTTCCTTTTTCATTCATAAAAATCTCACCTATCTCTTTAAACTCTCCAGCTATAACACGAGAGAGCATAGGTTTTGAGTCTCTGGTTGCAATAACAAGTTCAACTCTAGGACCATAAACAACATAAGCAGAAGCGATAAGGTTTTCTCCTTTAAGCTCACCTTCATAAATTCCAAAAATAGAACCAACAGAGAGGTTAACATCAACAAGACTAGAACCATCTAGTGGGTCGTAACATACGGTATATTTCCCTGTTTCAGAGAGTTCTAATACACCCTCTTTCTCTTCACTTACTAAGGCTTTTACAGAGGCTACATTGGCAAATGCTTTTTCTATAATAATATCTGATTGCACATCGAGTTTAAGTTGGTCTTCTCCTGAAGAGTTTTCAGAATCAGAGTAACCCAAGTCAGATGTTTTAATGGCTGTGTCGATTTCAAAAGCAACTTCTTTTATAGTCTCAAATATATCATTCATTTTTATTTCCTTATACGCTTTTTGCATTTTTATCTATCCACTCTATTATTTGAGTGGTATTGTTTAAATCTAATATATCTATATGATTGGGGATAGTATAATTGTTTAAATCAATGGTATTATCTATTGCGATAGCTTCACTACAACTTAAATAACTCTCTTCAATTTTATTTCTAAATATAGCTATACGAGGAAGATTTAACGTTTTAAGTCCTTCAACCAATAAAATGTCAAAATGGTTAAACATTCTAATAATTTCATCTAACTCTTTGTTGCGTTTAGAAAAATATGTTGTGCGTGTAGAAGAAGCGACAACTACTTCAGCACCTGTTTTGGAAAACCTATAACTATCTTTTCCCTCTTTGTCAAAAACAGCCTTGTCTTTAGGGTCATGTTTAATGATGGCAACTTCTCTTGTTTCAATTAGAATCTTAGATAATTTCTCAACAAGTGTGGTTTTTCCAGAGCCAGAAGGTCCTGTAAATGCAACAGCAAAGCGTTTCATGTATATCCTATTGTTATTAGAGTTTTTTAATAAACGAGATTATACATTAATGTTTATTGAAAGTGTGTTAAAATAGCTTTAGACTTAAGGTATTGACTTTATAGTTTTATAAAAAAGGTTTTCGTAATGTATAAAAAAATATTACTTTTCTCTTCTATTTTACTCTTTTCTGCTTGTAGCGTAAAAGAGAATTCAAATTTGGCTCAACTCTTTAAAAAAGATGATATTTATCATATTTCATTAATGAATACAAAAAAAGCACAGCTTATTGCGTCCTTAGAGACAAAAGCCCTTTTAACGGCAACGTATCTTAACCCTGTTTTTGACCATATTGAGTGTAATGAGGCTTGTCAATCGAATCCAAATGAGGAGTTTTTCTTTGTAGGTGTCTATATTACAGATAGTGAAGTTAATGAGTTTAATAGTAGAGGTTATAGTTTAAAGCTTAATGGTAAAAAACCTTTAGGGATTCAAAAATTAGAAAAAGATGACCCTTTACGTTATCAAATGCCTATGATAAATAATTGGAGTACTTACTACAAAGTAAAGTTTCCGAAGGTTGAAGGTAATGATTTAAATCTTACTTTCGAAAACGATCGGTTTGGGAAGGATACGTTAACGTATTCAAAAAAGATGAAACCCTTGTTTGAGTCTTTGAAAGAAGATTTAGGTAGATAATATAGTTGGCTAAAACTTTTTTCCCATACTCTTTAGACTCTTCATAGTCTATAAGTTCCATACTTAGATAGGGTTCATATTTTCCTTCTTTAAATAAGTGCTTCTTTCGTATAGTCTTTCTTGTAAATCCTATACCTCCATTGTAAGCATAAGCCACAAACAAAGGATGGTAGAGCCAAGAGTTTAAGTAGTCCATGTGCTGGTTAGCATAGCTTATGGCAATATAGGGGTTGAACATCTTGCTATAGTCTAAGGATTCTTTACGTTCTTTAGCTAAATGTCTTACAAGAAAAGGCATGATTTGCATCATCCCTAGAGCAAATGAGGGTGAAACTGAAGCTGGAACAAAACGGCTCTCTTGTCGTGCTATGGCATAGAGCATAGCAACACGCTCTTTAGAGTACCCCCACATAGCTTCACGATAGGGCATAGGGTAGTAAGGAACGCTATAGTTAGTAGATTTCTCTTTTAAGTAGGTGTAAATACCTTCTGTTTTATGACTTTTGTAGTTCTCTGCGAGGGTGGCTATTTGCTCTGGCTTCTCTTTCATTTTGAGTTTTATCTTTTCCCAATCAATAGGATTTTCAATATCAAAACCTTTTATAGTATCATACCCCAAGTTTGGTGTAACTACTTTAGGATAGGGTTCATTTAAAATATCTCTAGCACTTAAAGTATAAATATTAACTTGATTGCTCTTGATTAGTTTTTTTAGATATTTTTTATCCTCACTGACCAAATATAACCAAAAATCTACTTGGTCATACTGATTTTGGTATTCTGTTTTTGTTCTAGCTATCTTTAAAAACTTAGTAGCATCTTTTAGTTTATGAAACTCTACAGCATTTACAGCAAGTAAAAAATTTGACTTAAAGGTTAGATTGTTATCGCCTATATTTATAAGTGATGCTTTTAGATTTAGTAAATCATGATTGGTTACTATTTTATGAATGGAGGTATTAAACTGTTTTTCTTGAATAAGTTTAGTCAACTGTTCAAGAGTAAAAGGTTTATTAAAATGAGTTTTTCTATATTTGTTGCCAACATTGTTAAAGACATAAGCTTGTGTGCTTCCTGGAAAATAAGCCAATGTTTTAAATGGGTCATCATCACTAAGAATATGAAGTGTTTCTGAGTATTTATTTTGTTTTAGAATTTTTTTATAGAGTTTTTTTAAACTTTTTTTGGACTTCTTCGCAGCTGTTGCAGGGTAGATAATATAGTTATTAGGGTCTCTTTTCTTTTTTACTTTGTTTGAAGGGGTTTTAGGAATATAGCCAATTTTTTTACGAATGGCTTTTTTTAGTTTTGAGCTTTTGCGTTTTGACCAACTGTATGCCTTTATTGCTTCTTCTTTGCTACTCTTTTTGTCACTGATGAAACGCCAAATATAGAAATCTTTAGCATTAGATTTGGGCATTGCTTCTATCTCTTTAAAATTAGGAGTTTTTGCCCAAAGAGCTAAACCTAAAAGTAAAAAGAGTAGAAGGTGTTTCACTATATAGCCATACCCATAGCAATTTTACTGAGCAGTCCTACCAATGCCTGTAGAGCAAAAATTACAACTACTGGTGATAAATCAATACCCCCTATCATTAAAAAAGGTAGTTTTTCACGAGCAAATCTTAATGGTGGCTCAGTTAAACGGTTAATAACTTGAACAATAGGATTGTAAGGGTCAACCTGCACAAAAGAGAGTACCACTGATACAATAATAAGTATAATATAAGAGTATACAAGTGAACTTATAATCCCTACAATAGCAACAAATATATTACCTGAGAGTAAGCTACTTAGTAGTTGTAAACCTATAATAAGAATCAGAGGTGAGAGGTCAAGACCTCCTACCACAGTAAAAGGAAACTTTTGACGAACAAAGCTAAAAGCTGGTTCCGTTATACGGTTAATTATCTCTACAGCAGGTTGACGAGGGTCAACTTGTAGTAAAGAGAGAACAGCAGAGATGATAATAATCCAAATATATATTTGAATAGCAAGTAGTATAGGTTGTAATATAAAGTCCATTATGATGCGACCTCCAATAGATATAATTTAATATATGGATAAATTTCACTTAACTTAGGTCCATCGCCTCTGTTGGTTAAGAGGTGACGAAGTGCAGTTAAGAGATTTTTCTCCTTTAGTTCACTTTTTGTAGTGATATATTGTAGAAATGTATCATAATTTTCAAAATAGGGTGCTTGATTGATGATTTTTTCTAAAATTTTCATCTCTTCACCACACACCAAAGAAAAATCTTTAGGTGAGAATATAGGGAGTATCTTCTCTTCTAGCTCTTTAATGGTACTACACTCTTGTAGATAGAGCTTGGCTAATTTTCCAATATCTGCATCAGCAAAACCAAAAAGAGTAGAGAGCTTTTTATCATCTATCATTTTTAGATGTTCACGGTTAATAAGACGTAGCTTTTCTAAGTCAAACTCAAGAGCCGATTTTGATATGCTACTTAAATCAAACCATTCAATAGCCTCAGGAAGTGTAAATATCTCTTTTGGAGCATTTGGATTTCCTAAAACCAATAAATAATTTAAAATAGCATCAGGAATAAATCCATCTTCAAAAAGAGATTTGACAGATACATTATTGGTTATCGTCGGTATATGAGCATACTCTGTACTGTTCTCATAACCCAAAAGGTTTTTGATATGTATCTGTTTAGGTGTATCTAAAAGGTGTTTCTCTTCACGAATAATCAAGCTTATATTGCTCATCATATCATCGGTTGCAATAGCAAAGTTGGCTGTTGGTGTAGTATCTGCTTTTAAAATAACAAAAGAGCCTATTTCATTAGGTGTAGCTGTTAAATCCCCTTTTATTAGGTCACTATAGCCTATGTCACTCTTAGGCTCTTTAACTCTAATCACAAATTTTTCAGCTGATTTTTTAAGCTCTTCATACTCTTGGGTTTTAAGGCTTTCACAGTTACTAGAACAAGAAGGGTCTAACTCATCATTAGTACATTTACATACAAATGCTTTTTCGTCTTTTAGTAGACGAAGGGCTAGTGTCTGATGAAGATTCAGGTGTTCACTCTGATGAAATACAGCATCATGTTTGAGTGCAAACTTCTCTAAAATCATCATAATCTCAGTATCTTTGCCAGTGATGTTTTTTTCTTTATCTCTATCTTCAATACGTATAGAAAATGGTTCACCTTTTTGTTGTGCAACCAAGTAGTTAAATATAGCAACTCTAAGGTCGCTTATATTCATATCACCAGTAGGTGACGGGGCAAATCGAAGCATTCTCTCTCCTGAAAATTATTAAACGAATTATAGGGGATTTTTGTTGAAAATGGTATAAATTTTAATATTTTAACCATATAAGAGAGTAGACCATGATTTTAATTGATAATGTTATAATATGAGTAGAAGTTTTAAAGGCTAAAGATGAAAAAGATTATTTATGGTGAGAGTAATTTTAGAAAAGTAAAAATAAACAATGATTATCTTTACATAGATAAAACAAAGTTTATAGAAAAGTTGGAAAACCTCAATGAAAGCTTTTTGATTTTTTTACGCCCAAGACGCTTTGGAAAGTCCCTTTTTCTCTCTACGCTTCAA
>JALXFN010000010.1 GCA_027068975.1 Campylobacteraceae bacterium
GTCAATATCTTTATAGTGAAGTAGATTGTCCACCAAATAGCGACTCTTTATACGCAACACCAACTCCTCAGGGTCAAAGGGTTTTTTAATATAATCATCAGCCCCAGCATTAAACCCCTCGGTCATAGAGCCTATATCGGTCAATGCTGTAATGTAGATAGAAGGTGTCCTATCTCCTGAATCTCTCAAAGCCTTTAAGACATCAAACCCATTTTCATCACCAAACAGATTAACATCAAAAATATACAAATCAAAGGTTGATTTATAAGTGAGTTCATAAGCTTCATGAGCATCAAAAGCACTCTTAACTTCAAAAGCTTCCATCTCCAAGTAGGCTTTTAGACTGTTGTGTAATGTTTTGTCATCTTCTAGTAGTAGTATTTTCATCTTTACTCTCCATCTAGAATAATTATAGTGAAAGTTTTGTGGAGAGAGTGTGCAGAGATAAATTATTATATTAAATTTATAAAGTGACATCTTTTTAACACGTTTCTTTGTTATAATATTTTTAAGCAAAGAATATTATAACCTGAGTTCAGGTTTAAAGGATAAAGAGATGAAAAAACTGATTATAGGAGGTCTTTCCTCCTTAACACTTCTTTTTGGTACAAACAGTGCCATTTCTACAGCTTCTATTTTAGAAGATAATGCCACTGTATATGATGTTGAACAATTAAAACTAAACATGCAACATCTTATTGCATTTAAAAGAGTTAATGAGACAACCCTAGAGATAACAAACTGGGTACCAAGAGATTTACACAACCTTGTTATCGTCACTAAAAATTCGCCAAAAGAGAAGATACTTGAAATAGATACCCTTTCAGGCTTTAGCAAACAGACCTATACCATTCCCTATTTAGGTGAAAATGCGACCTTTGATTATCTTCCTCAAACAGATGTTCAAAGAAAAATAAAAGGGCTTAAAACAACATGGAACATAACTTTTCCTGACCGTTTACTTTTAGAAAAAAAAGTACGAAGAGCAGATGCAAATGTGGTATGGAAACCAACTCGTCCACAAGATGTACGGTACTATCTTAGCTTTTTAATTAATGCAGCACAAAGCATCTCTACTCCTAAATTTCATGACTTCTGGACAAAAACAGCCTTTTATGATGAAACCTGTAACATAGAGCCACAATACCGTCTAACAAAAGATGAGTTTAACAATTATAGTAAAAAAGAGAGACGACAGTATAAAAACATTAGAAGTAACTGTTACTATAATAAAGCACATAAAGAGTACATCTACAACAAACTGTTACATAAAACATTTACAGTAGGTGTCACCGATGGAGGTGGTCTTGGTGGTGGTTCAACCTTGGGGCTTAATCAATCAGAAGTAGTCGAACACCTTTGGGATGCTAATTCATTAGGTGTTAAGATTTTAGAGCGAGGGGATTGGTTTATTAAAAAAGCAAATAGAAAAAAGGTTGAGAGTAGAACTCCTTGGAAAATATTTGGTCATGAAGCAGGTCATACACTTGTAAAAAAAGGACATCAACGCAACTATTGTGTCAATTCTGAAAACAGTTTCGTAAGTGTTGGGTTTTTGGTCTATAACTATTTAACCTATAAAAATGAGATGATTGTAACTAAAGAGACCATGGTTAAAAGAGATTTAGATTGGGAAGGTGCAAACTCTAAACCACTACGAAAATATAAAAGAGCTTTAAAAAGAGGTGCAAATAAAAAGAGACTTAATGCCTTGATACAAAAGCTTCATCGTCCAACTGCAAGATTTGCTTATGAGTGGGGTGGAGTGTATGGAAAACATGCTCTCTTACTACCAACTAAAAATAGTCCAGAGTGGTATGAGTATCTGAAAGCTCATAAAGAGGGAAAAGGGTTAGAGTATCTTAGAACTCTTCAATAGTAGGGGCTTTAACGATTAAAAGGGAAACATTTTCCCTTTTTTTGTTTATTTACTCAACTGTAAACTGTCCCATCATTCCAGCATCTTCATGCTCTAAGAAGTGACAGTGGTACATGTAGGGCTTAGTGCTACTCGTAAAATCAGTCATTTTAACAATGAGGGTTACTGTGTCATTCCCACTTAAAAAGACAGTATCTTTATACCCTTTTTCATTTTCAAGTACATTCGCCTCGGAACCATTACGTTTAGCGATGATAAAGTGTGAGTCATGAATGTGAAAGTTATGGTTCATTCCCATGGTATTGGTTACTTCCCAAATTTCTACATCATTCAATGGAACACGCTCATTTATAACACTCATATTCATAGAAACACCATTGATTCTAAAGTCACCTGGTCCTGAAGCAGAGAGTGAAAAAGTACGTGTTCGTACAGCTTGGTCTAAAGTATGTCTATTTAAGGTAGTTAAAGTGTTTGGAGTAGTTGTCGTATTTATGGTCTCTTTTGTAACTTTAACCTTCAAAAAGTTTTTATTTTGTGCTACATCTTTAAATAGAATGGTTTTGTTTAAATCAGAAGAGAAATCCACAACAATTTCAGCACGTTCAGCAGGACTCAGCCTTATATGGGTAATCGGAACAGGTGATTCAAGTAAAGAGTTGTCCGTACCTATCTGTTTAAAGGTACGACCATCATCAAACGCCAAGTCATACACTGTTGAATTTGAACCATTGAGTATTCTAAAACGTACCTCTTTATTGGCTACATCAATAAAGGCATTGATAACCCCATTGGTAATAAACACATCACCATGATACCCCATCATAATCTCTCGTCTACTTGGTGAGTAGTCTATCTGTCCATTGCTATCAAAAAATCGGTCTTGAAGTATTAAAGGGATATCATCAACACCATACTCTTTTGGTAAGTCTAAGGCATTAATCTCATCATCTTCCACAATAATAAGCCCAGCCAAACCTTTGTAAACGTGTTCAGCAGTTTTACCCATAAGATGAGGATGATA
The DNA here is from genome assembly GCA_027068975.1 of Campylobacteraceae bacterium. Lineage (GTDB taxonomy): Bacteria > Campylobacterota > Campylobacteria > Campylobacterales > Sulfurovaceae > UBA1140. The sequence continues at coordinate 2,904 of JALXFN010000010.1, forward strand.
CCAGTTGGTACATGCTCTTTGGTTTACTGTATATTTTGCTGACCATGTTGCTCCACTCTCAATGGGCTGATGAGCAGCTCCATCCATATCGGCAGGAACATGCATACCATGACCATGCATGGTAGTTGTTTCGTCCAGTTTATTTGTATAGTTAATCGACACCTCATCACCATTTGTTAGTTTTAACGTGGGTGCTAAATATGTGCCATTAACAGCATAAGTATTGGTACTTAGACCTGTAAAAAAAGTATGGGTCGCTTTTTGAATGGTTAAGTCATAGTTTTTTACACCATTAACATCTGTACCTGTTAAAAGAGGGGGAATGGTTAATTTGTTTGTGCTATTGGCTAAACCACCATCAACACCTGAACTGTTGGTTCCTCCACCACCACAACCTGTAAGAAGCCATAATGAAGTTACCGTACTTAATTTTAAAAAATTTCTTCGTTTCATGCGTAATCCTTTTTCTATAGTAGATTTATCATAGCAAAAAAGGATTAGTTAAATATTACTTATCAACAAATCTAATAAAATCCCAAAACTAACACTTTTCTTATTTTTAACTTATATAAAAATTATACTTTTTATATATAATTCAAACACAAAAACAAAACTAAGGAAATAAAATGAGAAAAATAACAACAATTGGTTCAGCGATAGTGGCATCTTTACTTTTTGCAGGATGTGGAAGTAGTAGTTCAAGTACAGAGGCTTCAACAGGTGTAGCATATTATGTAGATTCAGCTATTCAAGGTATTGATTATGATTGTGGTACTCAACAAGGGGTTACAGGGAAAGATGGGAAATTTACTTTTGAAAAGAATCAAAACTGTTCTTTTACAGTAGGTAATGTACTTTTAAGAGAAGTAAATGCTTCTACATTAAAAGATGGCATGACCATTTTAGAAGATGATGCTCATACAGCACGTTTCTTACAAACATTAGACAGAGATGGAAATGCAAGTAATGGAATAGAGGTACCAGCTTCAGCAAAATCACTAGATATTAATGAAGTACCAAAAGAGGATGCTGTTTTAGCTAGTGTTCGTGATGATATGAAAGCTAAAGATAAAGATTACAGAGGAAGAGTTGTTACCGTTGAAGAGACACAAGCTCACCTTACACAAACAAGAGAAGAGATAAAAGATAAAAACTTAGAGACTCAATATACAAGAGGTACATCAAAAGAGCAAACTAAAGCGTATTTTGGAGATAAAGCGAATAACCTTATTGTTGTGGTAGATGTTGAAAACATGAAAGTTCTTGAAAAAGTTCCAACAGGTAACAGTGTAAGTTATGCAGCAGAGGTTGTTAAAACTAAAGACTCTCATGGTTCATCAACACCAAAAATGTATGTTGACAACAGAGGAAGTAATGCCATTGGTGTATTAGATTCTGCTACCAATACCATTACAAAAGATATTCCATTAGCGTTTCACCCAAGAAGTATTGCTGTTCAAAAAGAGACAGGTTTAGTTGCTGTTTCAGGTGTTGACAAAGCGATGGTAGCCATTATAGACAGTAAAACAGATACGGTGATTGCAACCGTTGGAAATGATACTGTAACAGCTCCTACAAATAGTGGACACAGCTATTTAGCTAGTGGAACAATGGCTTCAGGACACCCACACTGGTTAAATGAGAATCATTTTGTATTGATAGACCGTCAAAACAAGTTAATTGCTACGTATAAAATCGAGAAAAACAGTGATGGAACTTGGAGTACAACAAAAGTAAATGAAGTTGTAACACCATCTCCAGTACATAACCTTGTTCCACCAGAAGTTCATGGACAGCATGGTAAAAAACATGGAGAGCAGACATCAACAGTGTTCTATGCAACAGCAGAGGGTGCAACAGGCATTTACCCATCAGTACTTAAGTTAGAGTTTTTAGAGGGTCAAGGGCTCTCTATTTCTGAAAATTTAGAGATTAAAAAAGAGGGTCTATCTGCCGATGTAATGGGTGTACACCATCTTAACTTCTTAAAAGACCAAAAGACTATTTATGTTGGTTCAGATGAAGGAAACCTTTTTGTAGTTGACTACAGTACATCACCAATGAGCATTGTTAAAACAGTTCAAGCAGGAATGGGTGCAGGTCATACTGATGAGATGAAACATAACAACATTGCTGTGGTTATTAACCATAAAGACAGTTTCATTACTCTTATGAACACACTAACAAATGAAAAAATAGCTGACATTGAAGTAAGTAAATTGGCTAAAGATGAGTTAGGTTCTGTTCAAACTCAATCTCACCCTAAATACCACTTCTCTAAAGATGGTCGTTACTTCTATATGTTCCTAACTGAAGAGGGTGCTTTTGTAAAAGTAGATTTAACAACCAATAAACTTGTAGATTATTTGGCAATTGGTGGAAAACTGGCTATGGGTTCTTTTGTTGAAGTTAAAGATAAAGAGGGGCATGGTTCAAATGGTGAATCAAGTAACCATAGAGGTAATGGCAAAGATAAATAACTCTTATGAGTTTAAGGCAAAGTATTTAAAAGTAATACTTTGCTAATATCTTTATGTCATACTGTAAAAGATTAAATTTAAGGAAATGGTATGCGAATATTTTGTTCGTTAATTTTTTTATCACTGTTTTTATACTCTGAAAATATTAATGAACAGATACATGCACTGCAAAATGCTACTCCCCAAGAGCGTGTTGAGTTGATGAATAGCATTAAAGAGCAGTTGATAAGTATGAATGAAGAGAAGAGAATACAAACTTTAGAAACTTTACGTGATAAACTTCAACACAACAGTGAAGCTAAACACGAAGAACATGAAGTTAAAAATGAGATGACCAATCATAGGGAAAGCGTAAAAGAGCATCATGCATTGCATGAAGATATGTGTGAACATGAAGATGCATCTCATATACATCAAAATGAGTTACATCAGCATCGAGAGCATCATGAAGAACATTTTGAAAATAACTCTCCACGAGGTGAAACTCAAACTCCAAGAAGTGAACCACGAGACAACAATCGCAATGGTAGGACAAAATAGGTGTCTAGAGTTTTACTTATTTTTCTAATTGTACCAATGGTACTTTTTGCCTATGTTGACAGTGATATGGATGGTGTAGAAGATAAAGATGACCTCTGCCCAAATACATTAATAACAGACTTGGTTGACCTTAAAGGTTGCACAATAAAAAGTTTAATCTCTCCTCATCATTTTACACTTTTAGCTGGAACAAGTTATGCAGAAGATGACAATGTTAGTTATCTTTTCTCTACTCTTGAACTGGACTATTACTACAAAAAAATCTCTATGAAACTCTCTAGCTCTTATTATAATGTAGATGATGAAGCTACTTTAAGTAGTAATAGTGATGGTCTCAATGATACTACATTAAATTTTTTTTACAGATTTGACCCTTTAGAAAACCTATCTTTAAGCGTTGGTACGGCTGTTTATATTCCTACGTATGATAGTAGTAGTAATAAAACTGACTACGCTGTGTCTATAGATGGACGATACCATATAGATAAACTTTCATTATCTACTGGAGTTGGATATAAAATAGTAGGTGATACAAACGCCTCTAATATACTCTTTTATCACCTTAGTACAGGGTATAGTTTTAATAATAATCTCTACTCTAGTCTATCATATAGTGTTTCTGAAAGTATCTATGATGAGGTTGATAATTTTGAAACTCTATCTCTATATAACTACTACAGTATCAATAAAAACTGGTTTGGAACACTCTCTTTAACCAAAGGTATCAGTAGTGAGAGTTTAGATAATACTATAGGAGTAAAAGTTGGCTACTATTGGTAAAAATTTCACCATTCTACTCATGGAAGATGAAGAGGATTTGGGTGAAACAATTTATGAGATGCTTGAAGATGAAGGGTACCATGTTGTTTGGGTAAAAGATGGAGAAGAGGCTTCAAAAGTAACTTTTGAAAAGAGATTTGACCTCTATGTTTTTGATATCAATGTACCTGAATTTAATGGTTTGGAACTCTTAGAGTCATTACGTGAAGCAGAAGATACTACCCCTACTATATTTATCTCAGCAATGGTTGACTTGGAGACGATTAAAAAAGCTTTTAAAGTGGGTGCTGAAGATTACTTAAAAAAACCATTTTTCCCAGAAGAGCTTCTCTTTCGTATTGAAGCAAAATTTCAGCAAAAAAGTTCTGATATTATCTATGGTGAACTCTCTTACAATCCTGAAACCAAAGAGTTAAAAAAGGGTGGTGAAATACTCTTTTTAAGTAAGAAACAGCAACAACTTTTTGATATTTTTATTACAAATCGTAATAAGACTTTAGACCCAAACACCATTATGGAGCATAGCTCCATCAAATCTCTTGCTGCACTACGTGTGGCTATCAATAAGCTAAAACAGTTAACAGGGATAGAGATACGAAGTTTACATGGAATAGGATACAGACTTGAAACGTGTTGAAATAGAATCGTTTTCTAAAAGTTTTTTCCTATTTTTTTTCTCTTTAGGAGTCATGATATCTATTATTACTTATATCAATTATAAAAGTGAATTAGAGCATTTTGATAAAGAGCTATTATCAAAAATGCAACTCTGTAACTACTCCCTAGATTGTAAAGAGTTTCAAGTGGCTTTTGTTCCAAAATCTAAACAAAAAACCTATACCTTACTAAAAAACAAGAGTGAAGTCAGTACTCTTTTTCCCATTGAAAAAGGAGAAGATTTTTACTTAAAACTTTTTTACACTCAAAATGATTATCATCAAAAGATACACTTTTTACATGAAAAAGCTATCTATAACTTTTTGATTTGGATGATGGTTATTTTAGTTTTATCGGTACTATTTTCTCTTTATTCTCTCTATCCTTTGCGTAATGCACTTATTTTAACACGTGAGTTTGTTAAAGATATTCTACATGATTTTAACACACCTATTGCAACCATGAGACTAAATCTGTCGCTACTTCATAGAGAAATAGGAGAGAATAAGAAGCTAAGTAGGGTAGAGCGAAGCATCGAAAATATTTTACTTCTACAGAATAATTTAGGGGAGTATCTTCATGCTACACAAAGTGAAAAGGAGTCTATAAATCTTTTAGCTTGTATAGAAGAGAGGGTTCATCTTATTGAAAACAGTTATCCCTCTTTGACTTATATAATAGATGTTCCTAGTACCATTAATATAGATACTGAAAAGAACTCTTTGATTAGGATTGTTGACAATCTATTGAGTAATGCTTCAAAATATAATAAACCTAAAGGTGAAGTAAAAGTTGTTTTTGATGCCTCTACTAAAACTTTAATTATCAGTGACAGAGGTAAAGGAATTAAAAATCCAAAAAGAGTTTTTGAACGTTTTTATAAAGAGCATGAGAGAGGTCTTGGAATAGGTCTTCATATAGTAGAAAAATTATGTAGACAACTCAATATTAAAATAGAGATAGCGTCAATTTTAGATGAAGGCACTACTGTTAAATTGGGATTAGAAAAGATAGTATAAACGTTACTATAAAAATAAATAGTTCTCTCCACACACTTTGCACATAAATCATAATATACTTCTCTTATCAAATCAAATATAAGGATTTCAAAATGAAAAATTTTCTAAAACTCGCGTCAATTTTAACTCTAGGGCTATTTTTTGTAGCATGTAACGATACACCATCTGAGGGCTTCACTAAAACAGGTAAAGCAGGAGACTTAAGTGTTACTTACTCTTCGGCTAAACCATTGGTAGTGGGTGACAATACAATAGATGTTAAGATTAGTAAAGATGGAAAAGCCATTACAGATGCTACTAAAGTAGAGTTAAAAGTGTTTATGCCTGAGATGCCAGGAATGCCGTATATGGAGAATACAAACCTACTTGCTCCCAAAGGTGAGAGTTATAGTGGAAATATAAACTTCTCTATGGGTGGTACTTGGCAGGTTAAGATTTTTATTGAGAAAGATGGGAAGAAGTATAAGTACTCTTCTTCAGTGATTCTTTAATTTTATTTATGATTTAAATTCTCTTGTCACTTTTTTTTCTTTGTTTCGCAACAAAAGAAAGAAAAGTAACCAAAAAAAAGAAAGTGCGAACGGCTATTGCAAGTTATTGAACTTGTATTTAGTTGTAAGTCTCTTGGTATGTATGAATGGAATATATTATGAATCTAAAAATCATCTCTTTATCTCTTTTTAGTACTTTATATCTTTACTCTCAAACACTACAAGAGACCATAGATTACAGTCTACAAAACAACTACCAACTACAAATTCTTCAAGAAGAGTCTGAAATAGTAGGTAGACAAGCCCAAATAGAGTCTACATGGGATGACCCCATTTTAAAAGTGGGAATCAATGATATTCAAGCAGACCACCCCTTAAGCCGTAATGTAGAAGCAATGCAAAACCAATTTGTAGCTGTCTCTCAAACCATTCCTCTCTCTAACCGTTTGGAACTCTCTTCAACTATAGAAAAAGAGAAACAAAAAGTGATAGAGCAAAAGAGAGAAGTGCTTAGAGTCAATATCGCCTTTGGTATTCGTAAGGCATTTATAGAGGCAAAAAATGCAGAAGATAACTTGAAGGTTTTAGATGACTATATCTCTTTTTTAGAAACACCATTAAGTCTTATAGTAAACCTTTCAGCTGTTGAGAAAAACTCTGTAGAGAAGTATATTAAAACACAACTTCTTCAAGAAAATTATAAACTTCAACGTGAGAAGTGGTTAGAACAAATTGCCATAGCCAAAGAGCGTATAGAGTTGATAGGAAATTTAAAAATAGATGATTTTTCAGATGAGGTGGTTTTGAAAAGTTATCATTTACGTTCACAGAGTGACCTACTTAGTGCACTAGAACTACAAAGCCCTGAGCTTAAAATGGTTTTGGCATTAAAAGATGTCGCCAATAAAGGTGTCGAGTTGGCAAAAGCTAAAGAACAAGCAGATATTACGGTCACAGGTGGATATTACCAACGTTTTGACCGTAATGATTATGTCTCTTTTTCCGTAGGAATGCCTCTATTTATTCATGACAAACAGGAACATAAAAGAGTTCAAGCAATGAAACGAGCCAATATTCAAAACATCTCTTATGCTCGAACTAAAGTGCAACTAGAACAAGGGTTAAAAATAACCTTACATCAACTAAAAGCCCTTTATCAAGAGTTGAAAATACTCAAAGAGAGTAGTTACAAAATAGATAAACTTATTGCTAATGCAAAAGACAATCTCGTTAGTGGAGGTTCATTGGTTCACTACTATGAACTCTTTACTCAACGAACCAACAACCGTTTGGCAATCAACAAAAAACGTCTAGCCATTGCTTTAAATGAAAATCAGATAGACCAACTACTAGGAGTGACCCAATGAGACGACTATTATTAATTTTACCCCTTATAATGTCAGCAGAAGCTGTAACTGTAGAGCAACTCTTTAATGTAAAAACCATTACGGTAAAGAGTCAAGAAGTTGAGAACTCTAAAACATATAATGGTTATGTTCAGATAGCAGATGATAAAATCTATACCATTACGCTAACACAAGATGGGTTCATTAAGAACTTAACGGCTCCTAGTATTTATGACAAAGTGACCAAAGGTAAAAAGCTTTTCGATTTTTACAGTCCAGAGGTTTACAAAGCTCAAATAGAACTACTTTCAGCCAAAAGAGTGAGTCGTACTTTGGCTAAAAACATAGAGACAAAGCTTAAGCTTTATGATGTGACTAAAAGAAATATTGAAGCCATTAAAAAAGCAAATAGGGCTTCTAAATATTTGCCTTTTTACTCTCCTTATACGGGTATAGTGGTTGATAAAAAAGTCACTGAAGGTTCTGCTGTTAAAAAAGGAGTGGCTGTTTACAAAATAGCTGATTTATCTACCGTTTGGGTGGTAGCAAAAGCTTATGAAGATGATAGAGCATTTATTCAAAAGGGTACAAAGGTTGAAGTGACGTTAAATGGCTCTAAAAAAGTACATCGTGCAACCATAGATTTTATTCACCCCTTGGTTGACCCTGTCAATAAAACCATAGACTTTAGAATTACGTTAAACAACAGTAGTGGAAAGCTTCAACCCAACTCTTATGCGACCATTAAAACCATAAAGCCTTTAGCGAAAAAACTGGTGCTACCCAATACTGCTGTTGTCACTAAAGGGTCTAAACATTTGGTTTTTGTTCCGAGTGAATATGAGGGTGAGTACAAAAGTAAAAGTATAGAAGCTAAGCGTATTTCAGTTAATCAGTTTGAGATTATATCAGGGCTAAAAGAGGGAGATAAGGTAGTTAATAACTCTCTATTTTTACTCGACAGTGATGTAGTGATTAATGGGGAGGAGTAGGTTGAAAGTATTGTAACATACAATGTTATAAAATATTGATAATTTTAACCATTTTAAAGTTAAATAATATTAAATCAAAATATTTTATATTTTTAATGGTTATTTTAGAATAAATATCGTTATAATAATCCCGACACCAGTAATTATAGTGGTGATTATTTAATTTAAAAAAGGGTTAATAAAATGTTAGAACAAGTAAAAAGTTTCTTTGGAGACTCAGCTGGAACAGTTATTGAGGTTTTGATTGGTATTGCTATATTGGTGATTGGTTTTTTTCTTGTAAAGATAATTACCTCATTTATTAAAAAAGGATGTGGAAAGGTTTCATTGCTCAATGGAGACAGTGGTCCAGACTTGGTAAAACCTATAGCAGCACTCTTTAAAGGGGTAATGACAATTTTTGTCTTACTGATGGCTCTGCCTCATTTTGGTATGGACAGCATTGTAACACTACTTCAAGACATGATTGCTAAGATTACAAATATTATTCCAAATATTTTAGGTGCAGGACTTATTACTTATATTGGGTATTTTGTTGCAAATATTATTATTGATATTTTAGAGAGCTTCTTTGCTACAGCTAAGGTAGATGAACTTCCAGAAAAAATGGGTCTAGCATCAGTCTTTTCTGATGGCTTTACACCTACAAAACTCTTTTCAGGTCTTATCATGTTCTTTATCATGTTGACATCTATTACCGCAGCAGTAGATACACTTGGAATTGAGACCATTTCAACTATTTTCTCTAAGACCTTAGAGTTTGCAGGTGGAATTTTAATGGGTGGTATTATTTTAGTAATTGGTAATTTCCTTAGTCAATTGGCTTATGAGAACCTTAAAAAACATGGAAATGAAACATTGGCAAACATTGCACGTTTTGCTATTTTAGGATTGGTTCTTGCTATGGGGCTTAAAGCGATGGGAATTGCAGATAATATTGTAAACCTTGCATTTGCACTTACTCTTGGTTCAGTTGCTGTTGCAGGAGCTATTGCCTTTGGTTTAGGTGGACGTGATGCAGCTAAAACATTAACAGATAAATGGACTAAATAGATTTCTTATTTAGAAATAAAATAAGGGATATATAATGAAAAATGATAATGAAGAACGATTAATAGAGGCTCTTGTAACCATTGGTACATTGATTTTCTTTGGATTTCTAAGTATGTATGTACTGCGTGGTTGTTCAGATGAACACTCTATTAACGGAAATTTGGCTTCTCCTGCAGCAATGGGAACTGTTGTACCAACTACAATAGCAGAAACAGATGCTAAGGATGTAGAAGCAAGTGAAACTTCAGAGGTTGATAGAGATGTTAATGTAAGTTCAGATGAGAATGTAGAAGTTGCTGTTAAAGCTACTGCAGTAGAAGAAACAGATGCTAAGGATGTGGAAGCAAGTGAAACTCCAGAGCTTGATAGAGATGTTAATGTAAATTCAGATGAGAATATGGAGGTTGCTGTTAAGGCTACGACCGTAGCAAGTGTAGCTACTCTTTCTCAAACAGATGATACCTCTATAAAAGATGAAGAAATTAACTCAGAGATTGAAGCTTCTGATAAAGTCGTAAAAAAAGATGAAGTTGCTAAGTTAAATAGTGAAATTTCTAATAAAGACACAAACAAAGATGACAAAACAAAAGAGGTTCAAGAGAAAACAGAAGCTGAAGAAGAGGCAGGAATTATTGCTGATATTGAAAATGAAAGAGTATCTTCTAAACCATATGTTTTAAAAGGTATCTATTTTAAAACAGGTTCAGCTGTTTTAACTGCCAAATCAAAAAGACAGTTGGATGCTATAGGTAAAGCTTTAAAGTTGCACAAAGATGTCATTATTACGCTTAGAGGTCATACAGATAAGATGGGGAGTAGCAAGAAAAACGAACTACTCTCACTTAAACGTGCAGCCACAGTAGGATTTGCATTGGTCGAAAGAGGTGCCAATATTGATAATATATGGACAGTAGGTATGGGTGAATCAGAGCCTATTACTTCAAATGGTTCAGCAGAAGAGATGTCTAAAAATAGACGTGTTGATATAGCTGTAACCAAATAAATAAAACTCGATACCATTTTGGGTATCGGGTCATTTTTGAAAATTATAATTATTTATGACAATTTGAGATATTATTCACTAAAATAATTATTTCATGTTAAAATACTTCTATGAAACAGACAACAGCACTCAACATACTAAAATCAGGACAAAATGTTTTTATAACTGGTTCAGCAGGTACAGGTAAAACCTACCTTTTAAACCAATATATTCAGTATCTTAAAGAGCGACAAATCTACCCAATTATTGTTGCTCCTACGGGCATAGCTGCTTCTCATTTAAAGGGGCAGACCATACATTCATTTTTTGCTTTAGGCATACGTGACACGGTAGTAGACAATGGATATGTAGAGTTTTTGCTAGAGAAGAGTTACCTTAAAAGCCGTTTTTCAAAATTAAAGGTTTTAATCATAGATGAGGTCTCTATGGTTTCGCCCGAAATATTCTCGTCGATGGACAAAGTTTTAAGAGCTTTTAAAAACAACCCTGAACCTTTTGGTGGGGTGCAAGTGGTCATTTCTGGTGACTTTTTCCAGTTGCCACCTGTGAGTCGTGAGTTTAAAGAGAAACGTTTTGCTTGGCAGAGTCCTGTTTGGAGAAGTTTAGAGTTAAAAAGTTGTTATTTACAAGAGAAGTTTAGACAAAATGATGAACGACTCATAGAGATTTTAGATGACATACGAACGGGGAGAGTCTCCGAAAAATCTCGTGAACTGTTGGACGCTTGTTATAAAAAAGAGTTAAACACCGACTTTACTCCTACAAAACTGTATACGCATAACATTGATGTCGATAGAATCAATTTAGAAGAGCTAGATAAATTAGAGGGAAATCCACAACTTTTTAAATATACCTCCAAAGGTTCTTCTAAAAACATAGAGAAGATTTTTAAAACCTCTTTGGTATTAGAGGAGCTAACACTGAAAAAAGATGCTGTGGTTATTTTTATAAAAAACAATCCTGAAAAAGGTTATGTCAATGGTACTACAGGAGTGGTGGTAGGTTTTGAAGCTGATATACCTATTGTTAAAATTGCTTCAGGTCAAAAGATACGGGTGGTTGCTGAAGATTGGACAATAGAGAATGAAGCAGGTGAGAGTATAGCAACAGTCTCACAGCTCCCTTTACGTTTGGCATGGGCTATGACCATTCATAAGTCACAAGGTATGACTCTTGATACGGCTGAGATAGATTTGAGTAAAACATTTGAAGTTGGGCAGGGCTATGTGGCTTTGTCTCGAATTAAAAGTATAGAAGGGTTACGTTTAATGGGTCTAAATGAGATGGCACTTACAGTTGACCCTTTGATTTTGCGTATAGATGAACCCATTAAAAAAGCATCACAAAAAGCGAGTGATGAGATAGCTACTTATAGTGAAGAAGAGCTTGAAAAAAAGCATATAAATTACATAAAAAGTTTGGGTGGATTAACAAATTTTTTACAGATAGAAGAGGAGAAAAAACTACTTCGTCTAGGAAAAACATCTAAGATGAAAAATGATACGCCAACACATATGAAAACTAAAGCCCTTATAGAGAGTTGTGATACTATTAAACAGATAGCTAAAGCACGTGGTGTTACTGAGGGAACAATTATAAACCATTTATCAACTCTAAAAAAAGAAGAACCCGATATTGATTTGAGTAAATTTAAACCCAAAGGAGAGTTTGTAAAAACCATAGAAGATATAGCCGTTCAATTGAAAAAAGAAAAAAATGAAGAGAATTTTGCAGATGATGGTCGGCTACGGTTAAAACCTGTATTCGAGGCTTTAGATGGAGAGGTTTCATATGATAAAATACGAAAAGTGATGTTATTTATATAGGAATTAATTATAAATAAACTCTACTTTACATGAACTATATTATAATTTAAAACTTTAATATTTTTTTAAAGTTAAATAAAATAAATGGACTATAAATATGCTTATAAATAAACTTTTTGACACAGCCATCATAGGTGGGGGTGTTGCTGGAACATCACTGCTTTTTACACTGGCTAGATACACAGATATTAAAAATATTATTCTTTTTGAAAAATATGATGAGGTCTCTCAACTGAACTCTAATCCTAATGCAAACTCTCAAACCTTGCATGTGGGAGATATAGAGAGTAACTACACTTATGAAAAAGCTCAAACGGTAAAACGCTCTTCCTCTATGGTAGCGAATTATATTCAAAATTTTTCAGAAGTTGATAGAGTCGGATTTAAAAAAGACAAAATGCTTTTGGCAGTGGGTGAAGAGGAGGTTGCAAAACTAAAAGAGCGTTACGTTGAGTTTAAAACACTTTACCCTTACCTTGAACTTTGGGACGAGGAGTTTTTAGCAACGTTTGAACCAAAACTTGTGGAGGGTAGAAAAGAGCCCATTTTGGCTATGGGAGCAAGAGACCAAATAACAACGGTTGACTACAAAAAATTGAGTGAAAGTTTTGTGCAACAAGCACTCGATACAGATAAAAATATACAGATGCGATATAACGAAGAGGTTGTCAAGATAAAAAGAGAAGAAGATGGTACATTCACTATTATTAGTGATACCACATCATTTAGAGTCAAATCAGTAGTGGTTAATGCAGGAGCTTACTCTCTGCTTTTTGCTCAATCTATGGGCTATGGAAAAGAGTATGCTATTTTGCCTATTGGTGGCTCTTTTTTCTTTACCAAAGAGAAACTCTTAAACTCTAAAGTTTACACAATGCAAAACCCAAAACTCCCTTTTGCAGCCATACATGCTGACCCAGATATGACCCAAGGGTGGAACACACGTTTTGGTCCTACGGCATTTGCTTTACCTAAATTAGAGCGTTATCATGAGTTACATTTGAAAGATTTGATATCTGCATTGAACATTGATAAAGATGTAACAAAAGTCTATACAAATCTTTTTAAAGACAAAACTATTCGTCAATATATCTTAAAAAATGTGCTTGAAGAGATGCCATTGGTGGGTAAAGAGGTTTTTATACATGATGCTCAAAAAGTGATTCCTTCTTTAAATGTTAAAGATTTAAAATTCGCAGAGGGTTATGGTGGTATGCGTCCACAAATCATAGACAAGAAAAAACAAGAGTTGATGTTGGGTGAAGCTAAAATTGAAGAAGATGGATTGATTTTCAATATGACACCAAGCCCAGGAGCAACCAGCTCTCTTGCTATTGCCTTACAAGATGCACGGTCTGTCTGTAAATATTTGGGTAAAGCATTTGATATGGAAAAACATGAAAATGAGATACAGACCCTTCAAACAGAAGAGTTAAATGTTTTGGAGAGCGAAGCTGCTGAAGTTGCAATTGCGTAGTACTCCTTTTTGTTTCTAGCTTATAGTTAGAAACAAAAAATCTCTCTCTATTATCAACTCTAATCCTATTTCGATAAAATTCGTTTAATAAAAGGATTTCTTATGACAAGACAGTTATTTATCTTATTTTTTTTAATTACTATTACTACTTCTCTTTTCTCACAAAACAGTTGTATCAAGTGTCATGATGGCATAGAGCATATTCGTGATAAGAACTCTAAAATGATGCAAGAGATTTTAAAAATTGCTGATAAAGCAGGAGCAAAAGGCAACGATTGTGTAGTCTGTCATGGTGGTAACCCCAACAGTGATGACAAAAATATTTCTCACTCTGGAACACTAGAGTACTTCTTAAACCATAAAGGACCAAAAGATTTCTACCCAAGCCCAACAAGCCAATGGATAAACAACAACACCTGTGGTATGTGTCACCAAGAGCAGGTGAAAGCTCAATGGAACTCACTGATGAATACCGAAGCAGGTAAAATTCATGGAGCATTGTGGTCATTTGGTAAGTCTGATGGCTACAACCACTGGGAGTCAAACTATGAGAGTAACAACACTCATGAGCGACTAGGAACAAAAACCTATCAAGAGTATATGAAAGAGCTTAGTAAAAAAGAGGAACAGGCTTTTCCTAAACACTCAACTGCATTACCACAAGCTCCAACTGCTGATGAGGTACAGAAAGACCCACTTCTCTCTGTCTATACCTATCTGCGTCAAGAGTGTCTGCGTTGTCATACGGGTGGGAAAGGGCGAAGCCGACGTGGTGACTACCGTGGAATGGGTTGTGCCTCTTGTCATATTCCTTACTCAAATGAGGGCTTTTATGAGGGGAATGACTCTAAAATACCACATGATAAAAAAGGGCATCTCTTAAGCCATCAGATTCAATCTTCACGAAAAGCTAAAGTGAACATTCATGGAGTAAAATACTCAGGAATTCCTGTGGAGACCTGTACCACTTGTCATAATCGTGGTAAGCGAATTGGGGTGAGTTATCAAGGGCTTATGGAGACCGAGTACCAAAGCACCTTTGATAGTGAAGGAAATGGTCAGCCAAAACTGCATACCAAACGCTACTTGCACTTAACAGAAGACATTCACTACTCTAAAGGGATGCTCTGTCAAGATTGTCACACCTCTAATGACATGCATGGTGATGGCTTTATGACAGGGGCAAACCTTGGAGCTGTGGAGATAGAGTGTCAAGATTGTCACGGAACGACCAAAAAGTACCCGTGGGAGTTGCCTTTAGGTTACTCTGATGAGTTTGATACCAAACCAAAAACTGGAAAAGCTAGAGGAACTATAACTACTTTAGCTGATTATCTTAAAAAAGGTTCTATTCCAAAAGATAAGGGTGATGGATTCTTACTAAGTGCAAGAGGAAACCCAATGACAAAAGCAGTGCGTCATGGAAACAAGGTTATGATGCACTTGGCTTCAGGAAAAGACATTGAGCTTAAGCCCCTTAAACTTTTAAAAGAGGAGAAGAGACTCTCTAAAAAAGCACTAGTAGCGATGGATAAGATAGAGGCTCATACCGATAGACTAGAGTGTTACACTTGTCATGCTACTTGGGCTCCTCAATGTTACGGCTGTCATGTAAAGATAGACTACTCAGAGGGGAAACAGAACCCTGACTATCTAAAGGCTTCTAAGTATCATGATGCTCATGGTATGACGGGTGAGAAGAGTTTAAAAGAGTTTCTAGTGGATGGGAAAGTAACAGAGACACGCTCGTACTTACGTTGGGAAAATCCTGCACTTAGTCAAAACGGTGAGGGGCGAGTCTCTCCAACCATTCCAGGGTGTCAAGTAACCATTACGGTTATAGGAAAAGATGGAAAAGCCAAACTTCAAAACCACATTGTCAAAATTCCTAATGTAGAAGGAGCTGGAAAAGAGGGGCAAAATGCTATCACCATGTCGCAAGTAAACCCACACACCATTAGTAAAAAATCACGAAGCTGTGAGAGTTGTCATACCTCTAAAAAAGCGTTGGGAATGGGGATTAATGGTGGTAAGTATTTTGGAGACCAAAGCGAAACGGCTATTATTGACCTTATGAGTGCCGATAGAAAAGTGTTACCGAAGAAAACAGATGAGCAGATACCTGCCATACCAAACCTAAAGCATGACTACTCTGTAATGATAGATGAGAATGGAACGCAAGTTCAAACGGTGGATAACCATTGGAAACTAGCCAACCCACTAAGCCCTGAAACACGAGCAAAACTTGACCGTCAAGGGGTCTGTTTTAGCTGTCACCAAAGCATACCAGATGGGGACTTGGCTATTTCAGCCATGAACCATGTAGCCAATATGACAGGCTTAGAGATAGACAATGAGTTTCATAAAGATATACTAAACAAGACAATTAAAATCTCTGCTTGGGTGCAGGTTGGATTGCCGTTGTTATTTGGACTAGGGATTTTGTTTTGGTTTGTTATGAGACGTAGAAAAATTCTTAAAAGTTAATCTGATTTTATACTTATAATATAAAAATAATATTATAATTAAAGTATTAATTTAATAATAAGGAAATAGATGGAAAATAATATAATAGCTATTGTTAGAATGGAAGAGGGATATATGAGATTGACTTTGGAGTATATGAATCCTATATTTAAAACAGAAATATGCAAAAATATAGCTAAAGTAGAGAAAATTTTAAATATCTATCCAGAGGTTTTACACAGATATGATGGTCAAACAAAATGTTTTACAAGTGTAGAATTTTCAGGAGATGACTATATTTGTGACCGTACTTGTGGTGAGTTTATAGATGAGGTGATGCATGGATTGGGTGTCAAAGAGTTGGTATAGGATTTAGAGTATGAATAGTTTATTATGCTATTCATACGGGTTAGGATACTCTCCTGTAGCATCATATATCTCTTGTGCATAGGGGTCGGGGTCATCATTAATTGGCTCAGCATTTTCATAAGGGTCGGGATATAACTCTTCATCTGCAGTAACATTTTCATCTTCAATATTTGTATCGTTATTATAAATATCTTCTGTATCTACCTCTTCTTGTGTTATTTCTTCTTGCATTACTTCTTCTTCATTAGGAGTATAAGTCTCATCTCCTTGTTCCGTATAATCTTCTGTTTCTTGGGTATTGTATGTATTATTGTATGTTTCTGTAGCATCAGAATGGTTTTCATAAACAACAGTATTGGAATTTTTATCAGGTATGTTGTATTTTTGGTCAACAAAAGCATTAATGTATTTGGTAACTCTCTCTTTTGTCTCTTTATCTTCTATATGGTAAGCCCATCGTTCTACCTCTTGAAAACTCCAATCTTCAAAACGGTAATCTTTAAACTCCTCTTTCCATTTAGCAAGGGCTTCATCTTGATTTAACTCTTGAGCATTTTTTAGTATTTCAAGCATAGAGAGTAGGGGTTTGGTGTCGGGTGAGTTTGACATAAGCTTTTTAGCCAACTCTACATAGGTGTCGTTATCATTGTTGGTAATGAGTGCAAGTTCAATATTGTTTAAAATAGAAAATTGAATATTTTCAGGAAGCTCAGTTGTCCCATCGCTCTCTTTATATTTTTCAATAACTTTATCGAGAGTTTGCATGGCTTCTTCATCATTTTGACCCATAAGTTGAAAACTTTTACTGATAAGTAAAGCTTCAATCTTTTTTTGAATACCATTGTCAATATTTTTTTCAAATCTACTAACGAGTTCATTATATATTTCAATTCTTTCATCATTAGGTAAAAGATATGCAAGTTGTAGTTTAGCATCTATATAATATTGAATAGATGCAATATCATCACTTTTTTCAAATCTATTAGTAATCTTACTATAGGCTTCTATTGCCATATCTTTTCCATCATCCATGTAGACTTGATAAATATATCCCTGAGTCATACATGCCGATACAAAATCCTCTCGTAATTGAGGGTCATCTGTTTTGGCTGTTTTTTTTATAATAAGATTAAATATATTTAGAGCTTCTTCCCATTTTGATTTTTCGAGTAGCTTTTCTGCTTTTTTTAATAGTGATTCTATTTCCTCATTTAGGTTATTGGAAGATTTAACTGTTTTTATTTGAGTTTTAACTGGAGTTGTCTCTTTTTTTATGACTTCATCTTTTAAAGTTTTAATCGTACTCTCTTTAGTAACTATTTTCTGATTTGTATCAGAAGTATCTAACAGCATAAATCCTATGCCCATTAAAATAATTGTAAATAAAATTAACTTTTTCATTATTTCTCTCATTCCTCTTAAATAATAAATTAAATATTATTATATATGATACCATAAAGTTATTAGAATTATTTCTCTTTTTTTTCTATTTTAAAGAATCTGTTCTATTCTATTAATATTAATTAGAATAAAGATATTTATATTGGATAATATTTTATATTACAAATCCCTATATGACGAGCATATAAGAATATATCAAATTTAAAAGATTACACACTTTTGACACGTTTGATGGATATACTTTTGACATGAAAGAGATAAGATTTTTATTCCTATTTTATTTTATCTCTTTCTAGCTTCTACGTAATATATTTATTTCCCACAGCCGATTAGGCATGGTAGGAGCATTTAAACTTCATTAATATTCACAAGCTATAATACAAATATGATAAATATCCTAATGATAGAAGATGATGTAGAGTATGCAGAGCTTCTTAGCAATTTTTTAGCAAAATACAATTTAAAAGTTACAAACTATCAAGACCCCTATTTGGGTTTAAGTGCTGGTATAGAGAAGTATGATTTGCTCATTTTAGACCTTACTCTTCCTGGAATGGATGGGCTAGAGGTGTGTAAAGAGGTGGTGAGTAAGTATGATATTCCTATTATTATCTCTTCTGCACGTTCAGACATTACTGACAAAGTGATAGGTTTGCAACTAGGAGCAGATGACTACCTGCCTAAACCTTATGACCCCCAAGAGATGTATGCACGTATTATGTCACTACTTAGACGTTATAAAAAGATAAAAGAACATGCAGAGCTTACAGCATACGCATTGATGTTGGATAGTAATGAAGAGGATGTTTTACTCAATGGTAAACGTATAGATTTAACTCCTGCCGAGTTTGTTCTAATAAAGTTACTCATAAAAAACAGAAACATGACAGTCTCTAAAGAGCAGATACTCTATGAGTCTCAAGTTTTAGAGTCAAGTTCAGATGGCTCTTTAGCTGTTATATTAAACAGGCTTAGAAAGAAGCTAGGTCCAGAAGTTAACATAAAAACGGTTCGTGGTGTAGGCTATAAACTGCTATCATAATGAGGATGCCATATGACACTCTATAATAAAATACGTATTATTTTTCTTATGGCAATTGTACTACTGACGGCATTTTTTATCTCTTACTTTTATATTCAAAAAAGTAATCATCTTGAGGAGAATGAAAAACGTTACATTCAAACAGCACTCTTTTCCATAAAACATTTTAGTCAAAGTAGTGCCAGTGGTATGCCCCTTAGTTTCAATGATAAAAACTACCAATTCTTTTTAAAAGAGAGTGATTTTGAACTGATTAAAAATGAGGAGATTCATTATATTGGTCAACACTCAAACCTGCTATTTAAGCGTCCACTTCAAAGAACAAAGTTTATGATATGGAGCTATAAAGATGACCTCTATCTTTTTATTGTTCACCCTGAATTTAAGCTCCTGTTACGCGATACTCAAAAACCTACTTTTCCTAGAAATACGCTATTTGTCTACTTACTCTCTTTACTTTTTTTATTGGGCTTATATTTTTGGTTAATTAAAAGTTTAACCCCTTTAAAGACACTACACAGAAAAATTCAATACGTTGCAAAAGGAGATTTGTCTGTCTCTTTTAAGAGTGAAAATCACGATGAGATAGCTCAAGTATCCAATGCTTTTGATGATGCTTTACGTAAGATAGAGTCACTTATAAACTCAAGACAACTTTTTTTACGAACCATTATGCATGAGCTAAAAACCCCAATAGGAAAAGGAAAACTGCTCAATGAGTTTTTAGAGAATGAGACACAAAAAGAGAGTTATGATGCTATATTTGAACGTTTAGAGTTGCTTATAGATGAGTTCTCAAAAATAGAGCAGATGCTCTCCTCTTCATACACGTTAAAACTCTCTTCTTATAATGTTCGTGAGATGATAGACCAAGCCTTAGAGTTGATGATAATGGATGAGAAGGAGATAGAAAAACAAGTAGAGATAACTCAAGTAGAGCCTTTTATTTTGGAAACCGACTTTGAACTCTTTTCATTGGCTATTAAAAATCTAATAGACAATGCCTTAAAATATTCACCAAACCATAAAGTAAGCATTAAAATTCATAAAGATAGAGTTGAAATTTCAAATAAAGGTAAAGAGTTTACCAAAAACCTAGAAGAGTACACCCAACCCTTCAACCCAAAAGGTCACGGGCTTGGCTTGGGGCTTTATATTGTTCAAAATATTATGAATTTGTTGAAGTTGAAGATTTCTTATGAGCATGTTGATGGAGAGAATCGGTTTTTGATTGGGGATAGTTAAAAATATTTGCTATACTTTTGTATGCAATATCATCAAATAAAAATAAAAACAAACAGCAATGAAAGACCAAGCTTTTTTATAGGTTCTACTTTACGGGGTGCATTTGGACATGCACTTAAGGAGACAACTTGTATTAATCCAACTTATAAATGTAAAGGTTGTTTTGCTAAAGATGACTGTTTGTATTATGCGTTTTATGAAGAGAGTCAAGGCTACCGACCCTTTAGGTTTGAAGTAGGTTTGGGAAGTTCTACCTATGATTTTTCTCTTTATCTCTTTTTTAATGAGGGTAGAGAAGAGCATATATCAGATGTGGTTTCTGCACTAAAGCTTATGTTATCAAAATATGGATTAGGCAAAAAACTTTTAAAGTTTCCTCAAGCTCAACTTAGCATAGAAACCCTTACTCCACTTTTTCATACAAACTCTTTAAACAGCTCTTCAACAGTAACTATAAAACTTATAACTCCTTCTCTTCTGAAAGATGCTAATAGCAAGATTAAAACGGATTTAGAGCTAGAAGATATTTTGACTTCTATTTATAAACGAAAATCTTTTTTTGAAGAGGGTAATGCACATGTAAAAATGCCATTTTCACCCAAATATAAGATTGTTTCTAAAAAATACAACAGTAGTGTAAAAACATCCCGACAGAGTAGTAGACAAAATAAAAAGATAGTTCTTACAGGTGTAACAGGTGAACTAATAGTAAGCAACTTAGACATAGAGAGCTATCAACTACTAAAATATGGAGAAGTAGTAGCCGTTGGAAATAAAACAGCTCTAGGGTACGGAAGAATTTCTATAGAACAAAACGTATAAACTCCTCTTCTATGGACAGCTTTTGTCCATATTTTCAGATATTATAGTCTCATTATAAAAAATAATATACAATATTAGTTAATATTTTTTATGATTAAAAAACATTATTTAGTTAAAATGATTAAATAAAAACTTTTAAGAAGGGAGAATGAATGGATAAATATCTGTATGGTGCTTCGGTTCAAGGGATTCAAGACTTTATCTTTAAGACCAATAAACTTCAAGAGATAGTTGGGTCGAGTGAGATAGTTAAAAAAATAGAAGAAAACTTTTTAACTTTTTCTAAATATAAAGAGGAAGATAAGAATATTCTACTAAAGGCAGCAGGAAATATAAAAGCTACATTTGAAGAGGGTAGTAATTTGGAAAATGTGGTTAAATATTTTGCAAAAAGTATTGAAAAAGATGCCTATGGCATTACTGTTTCTCAAGCAGTTATTAAAATATCAGGTGACTACCCAACAGAAGAAGAGTTTCAAGATTTGGATAAGAAGTTGAAAATTCAAAGAAACAAACCCTCTATTCCTATTGATATGAGTTTAAATATCATGCAGTTAAACCCAGCAACATCTAAACCTGTGAGTAAGAGAGAGACAAAAGGTAAAGATGAAATTCTTTTAGACAAAGCATCAGAACAAAAAAGAGTTGCTTTTCCAAAAGAGAGTCAGTTTAAAGAGTTATCAGATTTATCAAATGGTAAAAATAAAATAGCCGTTATTCATGCTGATGGTAATGGACTAGGAAAATTAGTTCCAAAACTAAAAGAGAAGCTTAGTAGTTTTTCTATTAAGTTAGATAAGGCAACAAGAGAAGCTTTTAAAGATGCAAAAACTGATGGTATGAAAATAAGAGAGGTTATTTTAGGTGGTGATGATTTAACTGTTATCTGTGATGCCAACGAAGCTTTAGGGTTTACGCAAAGGTATTTAGAAAATTTTGAAAAGAATACAGCTAATATAAAAGAGCTTGAAGGGTTTACAACTAAACTAACAGCTTGTGCAGGAATAGCTTACACCAATGAAAAATACCCTTTTCACTACGCAGTCTCTTTAGCTGAGTCTTTATGTTCTCAATCTAAAAATCACTCTAACCGTAAAGCCTCTTGTTTAATGTTTCATAACATTCAAAGTTCAAATTTTCAGACATGGAGTAAGTTTGTTGAAGATGAGTTGACCATCTCTAATGATAAAGAGGAGATATATTGTGATTTTGGACCCTATTATTTAGATAAAAATAGTGGTCAACCTCTTATTTCAAATTTTTTAAAGAGTGTTGGAGCATATGCTTGTGATGGAAGCCCTATTTCACGACTAAGAAACTGGTTAACAGAGCTTGGAAAAAGTAGTGTTTATTCTGAAAATTTATTAAAAAGAATCAATAAAATGCTAGAACAGAGTAATGACTGGAACTGTGAGATTATGGAGAGAAATTTAGAAAATTTAAATGAGAATCTCTCTAATGAAAAACTTATTATAGAAAAAGATGGAAAATTAAAAACTCCTATCTATGACATACTACAGATACTCTCTGTAACGGAGGCGAAGTAATGGAAAATGAAACAATGACTATTAAATATGAAGTAGAGTTTTTAGACTATTGGCATTTGAGTTCAGGACTAAGTGCTGGTGCGAAGCTAGACAGTACAGTGGTAAAAGACAAAGATGGTTTGCCTTATTTGTCAGGTAAAACACTAAAAGGCTTGGTTCGTGAGATGGCTTTGAATTTTAAATGTGATTTTATAGATAACTGTTTTGGAGTAACGACTGATAAAAATGATAAATGTTATGAAGAAGGTAAGCAAGAGAAAGAGGGTGCTTGTTATTTTTCAAATGCAACATTAGATGAAAAGGTAGCAGATGAGATAAAAAAGTATAATCTTCAAGAGAGACTTTATGATGTTATAGCCTCTACTAAGATAGGTCAAATAGAGAACAAAGATGAGGTAGAAGGTATAGCTGTAGACAACTCACTTAGAGAGATAGAAGTAGTTGTACCTCTTACTTTAGAAGGGACTATAGATGATGTTCCTACACAACATAAAGAGAACATGATAAAAGCTCTAAAGATGATAAAGCGAATGGGTCTAAACCGTAACCGTGGTTTGGGTCGTTGTAACATTACTGTGGAGGTAGCATAATGAAGAAGCTTATATTTCAAGTAGAGTTTTTAAGTGACATTGTATTACCTGCTAGTTCCAATACCGAGGGTAACATTCGTCAGTTAGAGTTTATTCCTGGAAGTAATTTTTTGGGAATGGTAGCTAGAAAGTACGATAAGTTTTCAAATAGTTTTGATGTTTTTCATAGTGGAAAGGTTCGTTTTGGAGATGCAACACTTTTGGTTGAGGGAGAAGAGGCATACAAGATGCCTTTTTCATTTTTTCATCCAAAGTTAGAAGAAAACAGACTATTTCATCATCATTTTTTAGATGTAGAACAACGCAAAGAGTTAGGTCAGCTTAAACAGATGAGAAGTGGGTATATCTTGCCTGATGTAAGCCAAGGCATAAAAGTAGAGCATATTAACTACAACTATGCTCAAAAGTCAGCCTATGACGCTAAAAATAGACGAAGTAAAACAAGCTCAATGTATGGGTACAGAGCTATAGAGAAAGGAACAAAATGGCAGTTTGTAGTGAAGTATGAAGAAGAGGGAATGAATCAAAAAGATATTGACTGTATTATAGAAACACTTTCAAACTCAACACGATTGGGTAAATCGAAGTCAGCACAATACGGGCAGATTGAGATTACAAAAATAGGAACAACAACTAATCTATCTACTGAAATAAAAGTAGGAGAAGAGGTTGTTCTTTATGCAAAAAGTAGAATAGCCTTAGTAGACAATGAAGGGAATGCTACTTATGATTTACAGTATCTTTTTGATGGTGCAAAAGTTCTTTATGATAAGTGTCAAATTCGTACCTCTACCTTTACCCCTTACAATAGAGCAATGCAGACTAAAACCTATGAAAGATTGGTCATAGAAGCTGGTTCGGTAATTGTTTTAGAGTCTTTGAGTGAAGAGCAAAAAAAGCTTATTGAAAAGGGTGTTGGTATTTACTTAGCAGAGGGCTTTGGTGAGTTGATGGTTAACCCAGCTTTTTTGATGGAACAAAATGAGATGAGACTTCTTAAAAAATCAAAAACTAAAGCTAAAACAGACCAAAGAAAAGAGATAAAAGATGAAATTGAAAATGATACGGTTCAATTTTTAGTCAATAGACATAATGAAGAGATTAAGAGACTAAAGTTGGCTGATGAAGTTCAAAAGTTTGTGGATGATAACAAAGCACTTTATAGAGATATTAAAAATGCACAATGGGGAACGATTCGTTCTATCTGTACAAGCAATAGTGAAACATATATAGAAGATATAAAAGAATATATTGAGAGTGGTAAAGTCTCATGGAAAAAAGAGCAGATAGAGGCATTGTTACCTGAAACAAGTTACAGCTTAGAGTTTATAAAACTAGTAGCCATACAGATGCCAAAAGAGGGAGATAACTAATGAAAACACGATACATAGCCCACATAACCATAGAGGCTCAAACGCCTCTAAAGGTTGGTTCTAACAGTAGTGATTTTTTACAAGACAGCCCCATTCAAAAAGATTGGAATGGTTTGCCTATGATTTTGGGTACAAGCATTGCAGGGGTGTTGCGTAAACACTACCGAGATGAGTATAAAAATGATGACCTTTTTGGTTTTCAACGTATGGATGAGAAGAAAGAGAACGATTTGTCAGAGGGTTCAAAAGTAATTCTCTCCAACGCTCTGCTTTTAGATGAAAATAAAAAAGTAAATGAAGGGTTTGTGGAGAAATCTAAATCTAGCTTTTTGAAACTCTTTGACAACTTACCTATAAGAGAACATACCAAGATAGACCACCGAGGGGTTACAGGTAGTTCAAAAGAGTTTAGTAAGTTTGATGAAGAGGTGGTTTATAAAGGAACACAGTTTAAGTTTTCTATAGAGGTGTTAGAAGATGAAGCATCATTTAAAAAGCTTTTAGAACTTTTGCAAAGCCCCTCTTTTAGATTGGGTGGTGGAACTACCAAAGGGTTTGGTAAGTTTAAAGTTTTAGAGATAAATAAAACCACCATTGAAACAGCCGAGCAGTTAGCAGAGTATTCAAGCAGTCTAAAATCAGAATTGATTAACAACCGTAGGGTCGATTTATCGACTGTAGAAGCTAAAAATCACAACATTTACACGCTAAAAATAAAACCTGATGACTTCTTCATGTTTGGAAGTGGTTTTGGTGATACCGATGCAGACCAAACACCTGTTTATGAAAAGGTGGTTGATTATGATTTAAAAGATTTAACAGCAAAACAGATACTTATTCCTGCCTCTTCTGTTAAGGGGGCATTGTCCCATAGAACGGTATTTTATTATAATAAAAATCAAAAGATATATGCCGATAAGTTAAACAAAGAAGAGCAAAAACAATATGTAGATGAAAATAACGACGCAGTAAATGCTATTTTTGGACATAAAAAAGAGATAGATAAAGATAGCCAAAAAGAGTTGGGGCAAAAAGGAAAGCTCTTAATCTCTGACTGTTTTAAGGTAGACCAGCATCAAGCTAAAGTGTTTGACCATGTAACTATAGACCGTTTTACTGGTGGGGCAATAGATGGACATCTCTTCCAAGAGAAGACCATTGCAAATAATGGAGATGATGATTGGTATGAGTTAGAGATACTGTTAGAAAAGGGTATAGATGAGGTATTTGTAGAGGCTTTTGAAAAAGCTTTAAATGATGTCTGTAGTGGTATGTTGGCTCTTGGTGGGGCGACCACCAAAGGGCATGGAGTCTTTAGTGGTACTTTACTAAAAGATGGTGTGGTTTTGTATGAGGAGGATTGTAATGGAAGATAAAAAAGTATTTGACAAAAAAGAAAATGTTGTTAACCATATAAATGACAACTTAAAAGATTATGAGGGTTATGTTCAGTTTTCTGATACACCTTTACGTAAATGTGATGTTTTTGAAGGTTATCAAGATATTAAGTTGACACCTACAAAAGGTTTTGTCTATGAAGCTCATTTCTCTAATGGCAATGAGAGCATTATGATACGTCAACAAAATGCAGAGTGGGTTGTTTCTACAATAGATATTTCTAAAGTAGAAAATGAAGATATGAATTATTATGCCTTAGAAAAAACATTTCATTTAAAAGATGTAAAATCTAACTGGGTAAAAATGGCTCAGATTTGGGAAGCAAAAGCCGATGAGCTTTGTGAGAGAATGGAAGTGATGAAGTTGCAAAAGGTTGTTTTTGCAGGGTTTGCAGTTAACAATAAAAAAGGAGAAGAGTCATGATAACAGCACCATATAACTTTGTACCGTTAAATGAAAAGGTTTTTTACCCTGACTGGGCTGAAAAAGTAAGTCATGATATACCATTTGAAGATGGAGAGAGTGGGGTGATAGATATTACTATTACTGCTAAGAGTCCTATTTTTATTCGGAATAACGAAGTGGATGAATCTGATAATAGACTCTATTATACAGATGCTAATGGAAAAAAGATTTCAACAGAGTTTTGTCATTTTAATAAAAGAAAATACATACCAGCAAGTAGTTTAAAAGGTGTAGTTAGAACCATTGCAGAGATTATAAGTTTTTCTAAACTTAAACTTCAAGATAAAACACTATCTTATAGAGATTTAAATAACCCATCCTATAAAACTAAAGCAATGGATGGTAATAAAATTTATATGGGTTGGCTAAGAAA
>JALXFN010000011.1:0-58698 GCA_027068975.1 Campylobacteraceae bacterium
TAAGTGCTATCTGTAACTTAGCACTGATTACAGGTAATCTTGGAAAAGAGGGGGCAGCACCATTTTCTATTACAGGGCAGTGTAATGCTATGGGAACGCGTGAGTTTGGCTTTACCTCTTCAATTCCAGGGTATCGAAACTTCGCTTCAGAGCAAGATAGAGAAGATTTTGCCAATATTATTGGTGTGCCAACGGAGCTTATTCCTACTAAAAGGGGATACGCTTACCCTCAGATTATAGATGCCATTGACCGTGGGGAGATAAAGGCTCTTTGGGTAACAGCAACTAACCCATTGGTAAGCTTTCCTGACCAAAACAAGTTAAGAAGAGCATTAAAAAAGCTAGATATTTTAGTGGTTCAAGATGCTTTTATGTCTGAAACTGCTGAAATTGCCGATGTCATCTTCTCGGCTGCTACATGGAGTGAAAAAGAGGGAGTCTATACCAACTCGGAGCGTCGTTGTAACTATGCTAAAAAAGCCGTTGAACCATTGGGTAAAACCATGAGTGATGCAAACATTGTTATGGAGTTCTCAAAATATTTTGAGGGTAAATATGAGCTACTCTTTAAAGATTTTAAAAGTAGTCGTGACATCTTTGAAGAGATAAAGCGTGTTAGTAAAGGTCAACTCTGTGACTACTCAGGAATGAGTTATGAAAAAATCGAGGAACTTGGTGGAATTCAGTGGCCTTGTAATGAGCAGTACCCAGAGGGTAAAAAACGTCTCTATACCGAAGGGTTTGATTGTCCGACTGATGATGGAAAAGCAAAACTATTAGTTGTAGATTGGCAACCATTGAGTGAGTCATGTAACCCTAACTTCCCTCTAAACCTTAACACAGGTCGAACTGTAGAGCAGTGGCATACACGAACCAAAACTAAAACGATTGGACTCTTAAATGATTTAGCTCCTGAAGCATGGGTAGAGCTTAACCCTAAAGATGCTAAAAAGCTCAAAGTAAAGAGTGGTGACCGAATTAAAATAGGATCTACTCGTGGAAGCGTTGAAGATTTGATTGTAAAAGTAACAGAGGTGGTACGAGAGGGTGACTGTTTTGTACCTTTTCACTTTGCAGAACAGTTGATAAATAGTGTGACTATTGCTGACTTTGACCCTAAATCATTTGAGCCTAATTTTAAACAGTGTGCTGTGAACTTATATAGTGATGCTGTTCCTGAGGGAATTAAAATGGAAGAGACAGATATTGCTGGAGCATTAGAGGAGCCTGTAAGTTCGGTAACACAGAACAAGATAGTTGAAGAAAACATTAAAGAAGAGAGTAAAAACTAAGAGGTATAAAGCACCCTACAAGATGTTAAACTTGTAGGATATTTTTAAGAAAATGTGAAAATTACAAAGCAGTTTTATGACTTACTAAAGGTCAATAAGCATAAGTTTTATCTTATGCTTATAACTCACTAATTAAAGTGAAAATGGTACAGTTAAGTAAGCTTGAACTGTGTTACCATCGATAGGGTGATCTATACCTTTCTTATCTGTGAATTTACCATCAGAAGATGTATTAATCAATGCAATAGTTGCATCAACTGGACCAACTTTTTTAGTTGCTGTTAATGTGATTTCATCCATTTCTGCATCAGCACCACCCTTATCATTAGAGACTGTTGTGTATTGAGCTGTAAATGGACCAAATGCTCCTGAAAGCATTATTGACTCAGCTCCTGCTGTACCAACAAAATTATAGTTCCACCATGCTTCTGTGTAAAGTTTAGATTGACCACCATGAGCACCAGCTGTTGCTGTGTTACCCATGTATACCAAACCTTTATCATCTACTTTAGAGTAAGCACCTGCTACACTTAGTTCACCTATAGAGTAACCTACTTTAGCAGCCATGGCTTTAGTATCATCTGTAGCATCAATTGCAGCTTTTGGAGAGATTTGAGAGTACTGAAGACCTACAGAAACCTCTTTTGTTGGTGTTACATCTGCTTGAAGCCAAAATGCATTTGCTTGATTTTCTACATTGTAGTACCATGCTTGAGCTGTTGTCATTGGAATGGCTTTAGTAATAACTGCAGCTGCAAAAGCACCTGAATTATGAATATCTAATCCCTTACCATTAAGAGATGTTTCTTGTGCATTACTTAAAGCACCATACTTACTCATACCACCATGTAGATTTTCAAATCCATTATGACCATTTCCACGACCAACCCATGCACCAATTAATGTAGTATTTTCAATATGATTGTCTACGGCTACAGCTGCATCAAATGTATTGTGAGCAATATTCCAAGTCTCTGTAAATGCTAATGGTGTGTCCAGTGTTTGACGACCAACAACCAACATTGTTTTATCAACTGGCTTTACTACGATATTTGCTGTATCAATCCATGCTTTATCTTGAACACCTACAGGTGTAGTTGTTCCACCATGATTTACCCATGTTCCAGAGACTAATTCATTCTCTAAACCAAGTGTAGAAATACCTGTAATACCAGCATTAACAGTTACACCATCAACAACTTCTCTTGAGTAATCAAGGCTAATTGCTGAATCACCCATTGCACCATTTTTGTTGAAAAGGTCAGCTCCACCAGCATCAGTTGTACTATAGAAAAGCTTAGCATCACCACTAATTGTACTCTCACCTGCTACGGCAGATGTTACAGCCAATGCTGCGATTAAACTTAATTTTGTAAACTTCATAATTTACTCCTTTGAATTGTTTGTAAAGTCATTATACTATAAGATTTTTTAATTTATCTAATTTTTATTGCTTAAATTTTAATCATCTTCAAAACAAATATAAATATATTATAATAGTTATAATTATATTTTATATTTTAATAATTGTATATTTTTTATACACTTTATTTATATTTTTACGGTTAAAAACTGTTATACTATAGTCCATTAAAAACCCGAAGGAGTACGTTTATGAAAAATAAATTTCTAACACTGCTAACACTGTTAGCTCTACCTGTTCTTACATTTGCTGAGGACAAATTAGATTCTGGTGATACAGCATGGATGATGGTCTCAACTGCATTTGTATTACTAATGACCCCAGCAGGTCTTGCGCTGTTTTATTCAGGTATGTCACGAAGTAAAAATGCATTGAATACCTTTTCAATGGTTATGGGTGCTTTTGTTATGGCATTTGTAGTATGGATTATTGCAGGTTACTCAATTGCATTTGGAACAAATGAAAGTGCAATGCTTCAAAATGTGATGGGTGGTTTTTCAAATATAATGCTTGAGGGTATTAAATGGACTGACTTAAGTGGAAGTTACCCTACTTATGTATTTATTGCATTCCAAGGCACTTTTGCTGCTATCACTATAGCTATTGCATCTGGTTCAGTTATTGGACGTATGAAGTTTTCTACATGGATGGTTATTGTTATCCT
The DNA here is from genome assembly GCA_027068975.1 of Campylobacteraceae bacterium. Lineage (GTDB taxonomy): Bacteria > Campylobacterota > Campylobacteria > Campylobacterales > Sulfurovaceae > UBA1140. Next base: position 3,380 of record JALXFN010000011.1, read on the forward strand.
TTGGGGACTTATTGTTTATGCTCCTATTACTCACATGGTATGGGGTGGAGATGGTGCTTACCTTTTTGATGCTGGTGCATTAGACTTTGCTGGTGGTACAGTTGTACACATGAATGGTGGTTTAGCTGGTCTTGTTCTTGCTATTTTAGTTGGTAAAAGAGCTGGATACAACAAAGTAGCTATGAAACCTTTCTCAATCATTTTAACAGCTGTAGGAGCTGCCTTGTTATGGTTTGGTTGGTATGGATTTAATGGTGGTTCTGCATTTGGTGCAAACGCTATTGCTGGTCTTGCTGTTCTTACCACAACCATTGCCACAGCAGCTGCTGCAGTAACATGGATGCTAATTGAGTGGTTGATTTATAAAAAACCTACACTTCTTGGAATTGCATCTGGTATTATCGCTGGTCTTGTAGCAATTACTCCTGCTGCTGGGTTTGTTGGTGTTGGTGGTGCATTTATCATTGGTATCGTAGGTTCTATCATCGCATTCTTTGGTGTGGTTAAACTTAAAGCCATACTCGGATATGATGACTCATTAGATGCCTTTGGTATTCACTTCTTAGCTGGTCTTTGGGGAGCACTTGCAACTGCATTTTTCGCACTTCACGACACAGACCTTTTATGGGATGGACCACTTAAAGCATCACTTACAGACGGAAAAACTGCTGATGTTATGGGACAGTTTTTCGTTCAAGTTGAATCAGTAGCCATTGTTGGGGCATGGACACTTATTGGTACTGTTGTTGTTTACTTTATCGCTTCTGCATTGACAGGTGGAGGAAGAGTTAATGAGGAGACAGAACATAATGGTCTTGACGAAATGGTACATGGTGAAAAAGGAATGAATCTTTAATAGGTTCATTTTCAAATAAATAATAAATTATGTAGGGATAATCCTTGTGATTATCCTTTTGTTTATATAAAGGAAAAATATGAAAAAAATAGAAGCAATCATCAAGCCATTTAAACTTGAAGATGTAAAAGAAGCATTGGTTGAAGCAGGTATCGAGGGGATGACAATCTCTGAGGTTAAAGGTTATGGAAGACAACAAGGTCACTCTGAACTTTATAGAGGAGCTGAATATGTGGTTGAGTTTATTCCTAAAGTTAAAATAGAAATTGTAGTAAGCACACAAGAGTTTGCTGACACTGCTGTTAATGCTATTAAAGAGGCTGCTCACACTGGTAAAATTGGTGATGGGAAAATCTTTGTATCTGACATCTCTAGCGTTGTTAGAGTTCGTACAGGTGAAGAGGACGCTGACGCTTTATAGAGAGGAGTTCTCCTCTCTACTCGCCCCTATTTAACAGTTATTTTTTAATTATTAATCTTAGAACTTTCTAAATCAGACTTTTTATTATCTATCTCTTTCTCTCTTTTTTTATCTTCTCTACGTTTCTTTTTCATTTTCATTTTAGCCAGTTCACGCATATCTTCAGTGGTATCACTCTCATCCATAATCTCAATACCAAGTAGAGTCTCTACACAATCTTCTAATGTTACTATTCCCTCTGTTTGGTCATAGTTATCTTTTACTAAAAACATATGCTCTTTTTTCTTTATAAATTTATCAAGCACTACAGCTACAGAGATATTTTCATAAATAGAGTAGATATTTTTCTGAATACTAGCAATCGTAACTGAATCATCTATAAGCGATTGCTCAAAAATTTTCTTAGTGAGTACAATTCCAGTAACATCTTCTATGGTTTCATGATAGATAGGGATTCTTGAAAATTTAAAAATATCTTTCTCATTTTCCATAATATCTTTTATGGTTCTACGCCCATCTAAAGCAAATACAACTGAACGAGGTGTCAAGATATCTATTACTTTTTTCTCATCAAGTTTCAGTACATTCTCTATAAAGTCTGACTCTTTTTCATCTATAACCCCCTCCTCTTCAGAGATGAGCATACTCTCTAAAAGCTCATCTTTAGTAGTAGTTGCTTCATCCTCTTGACCTTTAGAAATTTTATTCGTTACAAGCAGTGTCATTAAAATAATAGGATAGGTAAGCCATATAAAAAACTGAATAAATCTAGCAGCAATAGGAGCTAAAGCTTTCCAGTAAATTGCACCTATTGTTTTAGGAATAATTTCAGAAAAGAATAAAATAGCAAATGTAAGTACTACCGATACATAAACCATAGCACCATCACCATAAAGCTTAGATGCTTGAGCACCTACTGCTGCAGCACCTAGTGTATTGGCAACTGTATTTAAGATTAGAATAGATGCGATAGATACATTAATATTTTCTTTGTGAGAGCGTAAAAGTTTTCCAGTACTTGGATTCTCCCTCTCTAAAACAGAAACGTATGACATTTGTACTGAGAGCAGCACTGACTCAAGAATAGAACATAAAAACGAAACTCCTACGGATAGGAGAAAGAAGAGTATAAGATAACTCATTTAATTTGATAAACCTTTAAAATAAAATTATGGTCGCAAGACCGAGGAAGCTAAAGAACCCTACTACATCAGTAACAGTTGTTAATATAACAGTACTTCCAATAGCAGGGTCAATATTTAATCGCTCTAATAAAAGAGGTATAGTCGCTCCAAAAAAACCTGCCATAAGTAAGTTTATAACCATAGAAAGTGCAATAACAAAGCCTAAATTCTCTATGTCAAACCAAATGGTGGCAATAGTTCCTATAATTATAGCAAATAAAAAACCATTTAATAATGAAATACTCACCTCTTTCATAATAATTCTTTTGGCATCAATAGATGAAATATCACCTAAGGTTAATTGACGAACAACAACTGTTAAAGTTTGTGTTCCAGCATTTCCACCCATAGAAGCTACTATAGGCATAAGAACAGCTAAAGCAACCATAGAGTTTAAAGTATCAGAAAAGAGTCCAATAACAAATGAAGCTAAAATAGCTGTAACAAGATTTATTCCTAACCATGTAGCACGTGTTTTACCTGCTTTTAAAATCTTCTCATCCTCTTCTACCTCATCGTTTAATCCTGCAAGATGGTATATCTGTTCAGTTGCTTGTTCTGAGATAATATCATGAATATCATCAGAGGTGATTCTACCAATTAACTTACGATTTTTAGTCACAACAGGAATAACAAAAAGGTCATACTCTTTAAATGAACTAACAACATCTTTTATATCATCGGTATCAAAAGCGATAATGGGTTCAAAATTCTCTTCTGACTCTTCAATATTCTCTTCAAAAGTTTTTTGAAAATCAAAGGTCAAAAGGTCATCTAAGTCTATACTGTATAGCAGTACTCCATTTTTAGTCGTTATAAAGAGATTATGCACATTTTCTAACTCGTTAGACTTTTTAAGTTTAGAAAATCGATTAATTACATCTTGAACAATCTCATCTTCAGTAGCTGTAAAAACCTCCACCTGCATATAAGAACCAGCTTCATTCTCTGCATAAGATTGAAGCAGTGTAATCTCATCTTGGTCATCTTTATCAAGATTCTCAAAAACTTCTGAAGCCATCTTGGCATCATGCTCTTGAAGCTCTTGCATAAAGTCAACTTGGTCATCACTCTCTAGCTCTTTAACTGCTTCAGTTAAGTCATCTACCTCTAGTGACTCAACCATATCATCAAAGTATCTGTCTGGCAGCTCTAAAGCAACATCTCCCAACATATCTTTAGGTATCAGTTTAATGGCTTCAGAGAATGTCTCTTCATCATACTGCTTTAATATATTTACAATTTCGGAGAAGTGACGTTCATCATCTCCATGAGATGCTAAGTACTCTTTTAATAGCTTCATCTACAATCTCCATATTTTTTTGGAATTATAGCTTAAGGAAAGAGTTAACTACTTTAATAAACCTCTTCACCTCTCACACATCGAACATAAAACTCATTGAGTATTGAATCTTTAGAAGTGGTTCCATAATTAAAATCTACATTCCAAGCATACCTATCGGATGAAACATCTACTGTTGATGACCAGTAATAGCCTTTTATAGATACATTTTTAAACTCTTTTTTAATCGCAGGTTTATACTCATTGATGTCAACAATTGACTGTAGCTCTTTAATATTTGGGAGTCTCCAATCATCTTTTTCTCCTAAAACCAACTCTTCACAATACGCTTTTGCACCCTGCCAATCTTTTTTTAGCACTTTAACATCACTACTATCTTGCCATATTAAATCTTGCATTTCATTTGCATTTAGATTAAATACTATAACGGTTAAAGCCAACATATATTTCATCTTCATCTCCTACTTCTCCCTTACACATCGAACATAATGTCTTTTTGATTTTATATCCGTAGAGGTTTTCCCTTGTCCAAAATCAACAACCCATGCATAATCAGGAGAAGAGACATCTTGACTTGATGACCAGTACTTTTTTGGGAAACTCTTTTTAAATGCAGGAACAATTGCTGAATCATATCTATCATAATCAACAATACTTAATAACTCTTCATAAGTAGGAACTCTCCAGTCATCAAAAGTAGAGAACTCTAACTTTTGGCAATATTTTTTTGCTCCGTTTAAATCTCTTTTACTACGGCTAGGGTATTCATTATCTTGCCACATTAGCCCAAGCTGTGTATCGTTAACTCTATTATGCTTTGTTCTCTGAAATCTCTGAAGTTTTATACTATCTTTTTTATCAAGCAGTTTTTTATATCTCTCTGTTGGTTCTAACTTTTTTTCAAACTTTAACACAACTTTTAGTGAGCCATAAGATGAGACATAGACCTTTTTTTCTCCATGCTTTTCACACTCACTATTAATAGATTTTACAACTTTAAGAACATGGTCACCCTCTTCTAACGTAAGAGGGGTAATCTCTTTGGTTAACTTTATACTTTTGTTACCATCTACATAAAGTGTTGCATCTTCACCTTTATAGTGAATCATAACCTTTCCCTCTTTAGCCATAAGTATTGAAGCCACAAATATTAGAACCATAGAAAACAGTACTTTTTTCAAAATCTCCCCTTAAACTTATAATAGTAATAAGTTTAACATAATTAGGTTAATTTTTCTCATATACCTTTAGTTCATTATACAAAGAGTCTCTCTCCACAGGAGTAAAGCCAGAGTTTTTAATAAGAGCTATAAACTCTTCTAGCTCCATACCATTGGCACTTGCAGCTCCTGCTGCTGACTGAATTGCCTCTTTTTCTATGGTTCCATCAAGGTCATTGGCTCCAAACTCTTGGGCTATGAGTGCTAGGTTAATGGTACTTGTCGCCCAGTAGGCTTTGATGTTTGGAATATTGTCCAAAAGTATTCTAGCTATGGCATAGGTTTTTAAAACCTCTTGACCTGTAGGGTAGTTACAGTTTTTTAGGTAGTTGTTCTCTTTTTGATAAACAAGAGGAATAAAAGCATTAAAACCACCTGTTCTATCTTGAACCTCTCTAAGTCTTAACATGTGGTCTATTCTATGACTTCGAGTCTCTACGTGACCAAAAAGCATGGTAGCATTGCTCTGTTTGCCTTTGTTATGCCACAGTTCATGAATATCAAGCCACTGTTGTGAAGTAACTTTTCCTTTGCATAAGTACTCACGTACCTCTTCATCAAATATCTCTGCACCACCACCTGGCATAGAGTCTACTCCACTGGCTATCATTTGGTCAATAACCTCTTCATAGCTTAAACCATAGTGACGATGCAAAAAGTCTATCTCTGCTGCTGTCATGGATTTTATGTGAACATCAGGGAATTTTTCACGTATTTTCCTAAAAGCTCCCATATACCACTCTACCCCATCATTAGGGTTGTGAGCAGAGACAATATGAAGCTCTTTTGCCCCTTTTTCTATGGAGTTGGTCGCAATCTCTAAAATCTGCTCATGACTCATGGTGTATTGGTTAGGGTTTTTACGCGTCGCAGAGTAGGCACAAAACTTACAAACATCGGCACATACATTGGTAGGGTTAATATGACGGTTAATATTAAAGTAACTCTTTTTTCCAAACTTCTCTTGGCGAATCTCATCTGCAAGTTCACCCAAGGTAAACAAATCTAGCTCATAAAGGGCTTCACCCTCTTCTTGTGTTAGTCTTTCTCTCTTTTTTACTTTTTCAATTAGCGTCATATCTACTACCCATAATTAATTTTTGCTATTATAACAACAATAGATAAGGAAACGATAATGGAAGATATAAAAGCACAAATAGAGACATTACTCTACAGTCAAGCAGTCCCGAATTTACAGTCAAGCAGTCAACAGTCAAGAGTCAAGGGGTCAGGTGAACGTAATCACCTACCCATACCTCTTAACAATCCCACTAACAGTAGATTGAGCTAACCCCAATACTTTCGCCATCATGTGTTGAGAACAACCATCTTTATACGCTTGAACTATTTTACTATTTCTCTCTTTAATATCTGTGATATTTTCAAAAATAGCTTTTAAATCTTCCTCTTTAGGTCTTTTATCTATGTTAGGTGCTTCTACTAAACTTGCTCCTCTTTTTAGTTGTTGAAGTACAGAGCTATCTATTGGTAAATATAAAAATGCTTCTATTGCCTCTTTATCATTTTGATAATTTTGTGCCATATAGGAGTCTTTTAAACAAATTGGTATTGGCTCTTCATTTAAAAAATAGTGTGCTGTTGAGTATTGGTACTCTTCTATTTTTTTTACCATTTTTGCTTTAAGTGGGTTTTGTTCTATATAAAGTATCAAAGTATAGAGATAAGCATCATCGGTTACATACCAAGATTTAAATCGTCCTTGCCAAAGGTGTCCTGAGCGTTTATATTTTTTATTGAAATAAATAGCATAGTTCATATTGATTTGTCGCATAAATTTTGAGAGGGTCTCTTTTTCTATCTCTATGAGTAGATGATAATGGTTACTCATCAAACAGTAGTTATGAATGGTTATTCCATAACTTGGAGCATAAGTACAAAGCAGTTCTTCAAACTTTTTATAATCTTCTTTTTCTTTAAAGATTACTCTTTGTTCTACTCCTCTATTAACTACATGATAATATCCTGCTATCTCTATTCTTGGTTTTCTTGGCATGGGGTCTCCTTTGGTAGCAGTATAGCAAAAAATTACTTGCGATTACGTTCACCTGACCCCTAGAGCCTTTTTTCTGCTTGATTTGTGGTGTGGCGACTGACCCTAAAGTTTTACGATTACGTTCACCTGACCCCTAGAGTGTCATCATCATGGAACCTATTACATCCATAAAACCTCCACCTTGGGCATAAGTAGTAAATCCTGACCAAAGCATAGGAGCCCACCATCCTCCTGTAGCTCCTGCTAGTACACTTCCTGCTATTTGTGCCCATTTATGAGTAGCAACATAGTGTTTTATCTTCTTCCAAGCCTTACTCAACCAACTATGCCCAGTAGGGTCAGTATACTTCAAAGGGTTATTTCTAACATAACTATAACGGTTATAACTCTGTGAATCATAAGGAGCCTGTATAACAGTATCAGCAGACAAGAACCGACCAATGGTTGGGTCATAGAGTCTTGCGTTCATGTGAATGAAGTCTGTACCCTTTATATGTTCATGCCCTGTGTAGCCTCTGTTGGTTATGCTCTTTCCAAGTTTGGTTAAGTCTATCTGTTCTCCAAATGGTTTGTATGCCATTCTTTCTACTACTGAACCTTGTTGGTTGGTGATGGTGTCTACACTTCCTAAACTGTCATAGTGTAGGTATTGGGTGTTGTGGGTGGTACGTTCTTTTCCTGTTTGGTAATCTATTTGGCTTGATTCAGTATGAACGGTGACTACTTTTCCATTGGCGTAAATAAGGTACTTATGCGTTTTATTTCTGTTTCCATCTTCGGTGTATTCGTAACCTTTTCCTATGTAGTAGGTGTCAGTGAACTTTTCACTTTTTTGGTAACGGTTACCATTCATGTCGTAGGTAAATGTTATGGTTGTATCTTTTGTTTTTATTTTGGTTGGCTTGTTTATGGCGTTGTATTCTATACGTGTGTCACCATTTTTAATCATGTTTCCGTTAAGGTCGTAGGTAAATGTTTTACCATCTCCTAAAGAACTAACTTGATGATTTCCATTCTCATACTTTAGCTCTTTATACTCATCTAATGATTTGTTTGTATATACTTCAGCTTTTATTTTCAAATTTCCATAAACATCATAGTCATAATTGTGTGATGCAAAGCCATATTTATTACTATTGACTGTAGCATACTCTATTCTATCTAAAGCATCATATCCATACTCTTGAACGATTCCTAGTTTACTATCGGTACGTTTTGAAAGACTATAGTTATCATAATACTCATAGCTTAAGTCTCTTACTCCTCCATCAAAGGTATAACCCGTCTTAGAAGCAGTCATGGTTCCTGCACTATTATATTCATCTTTGGTTACTAAACCATTTCCACTTAGGTACTTGGTTACTTGTCCTAGACTTGTTTGTTCTAGTACTTTGTAGTGGTAAACATGTTCACTGTCTGAAAGTATCTCTTGGTAAGCATCAGAGACCTGTTCATCTCCTTTTCCTCCCATTTGCTCTGACTTTCGTTTAAACTCTTTTGCTTGTTTGTCTAAACTGTCTGCTTCAACATAAAGTTCTTTTGCTTTCTTTAAGTAATAATCTCCTGCATTATTTAAAGCGTTTCCATAACTATCATATATCTTTGCATAATAATTATATCTTTTAGATTTATCAAGATAGTATTTAGAAACCTTTGCATAAGCATTTGCATAGTATGTATATCTATTGGCTATACGCTGATACCATGGAGCAAACCAATGACCCCACCAACTATGACTATAACTATTTGCTTTATTTTGATAGTAACGGGCTACATTTCTATAGTGCCTAGAATAACCTGCGTATCTTTTACCATACATCTCATACTTTTTTGCATACCCTCTTAAGCGTGTTGCATACTCATGGTAACGTTTACTATAACTTTTATACCTTTTTGCTATTCGTTCATAGTTGGCTGCCTTAGCTCTTAACTCTGCTGCTTTATCACTTAACTCTAAAGACTTTTTATAGTACTCCAATCCATCTGACATAGTTTTTTCTAACAATTGGGCAAAATGTTCATGGTCAAAATCTTTTATCTGACCTGCAGGAGACTTTATACTCTCTAAGTACCCTTGTTCATTATAGGAGTTTATAAGTTTAAATCCATTGGGTTGGGTGGTCGTTGCTAGTTTTCCATCTGCGTTATAGGTATAACTTTGGGTAAAGTTTTTATTAGAAATAGTTGTCTTAACATCTTTGACTCTTCCCTTACTGTCATAGCTGTAACTTTTACTTATACCATTGCTTGACTCTTTAGCTAGTTTTCCTTTTCCATAAGGTGCTGTATCGTAAACCCAAGTGCTTGTTCCATCGGCATTGGTCTCTGATATTTTTCTTCCTAGTTGGTCATACTCTATGGTTGTTACCTGTTTTTTAGCATCGGTTTGACGCTTTAGTTGACCTAAGGCATCGTAGGTGTATGTCCAGTAACCCATGTCTGGGTCTTTCATAGACTTTTTGTTTCCTAGCTTGTCGTACTCCATATGTATCATATACGCTTCATTACCATTTGGAGTAGTGTTTTTTAGGTTTCCTATGGCATCATAGGTATACTCTACATATGTTCCCTCTTCTTGCTCTACTTTAACAACCTGACCTAATACATTTTTTGTAGTGGTTTTGGTATGTTCTGCTTTATTGGCTCCTGGGGAAGTAACTGTAACGCTTAGTCCATCGTAGGTAATAGTTTCAGAAACTGTTGCATTACCACCTTTTGGTGATGGCTTTACGGTCTCTATTGGTCGTCCTTGTTCATCGTAAGAGTAGACTATATATTGAGCTGTTTCAGATTCTGTGTGAGGCAGAGACTTTTTTCTTACTTCCCCTTTTTTATTGTACTCTGTCTCTACGAGAATCTCTTCTCCATCGAAACGTTTGGTTTTTACTAAAACCACTCTGTCAAACTTATCGTAATAGGTGGTTGTTGCAGGTGAACCTGTTGGGGTAACGGTTACTTTATATTTGGCTTTGTCTTCATTGCTGTAGGCATAGCTGTAACTGGTACTGGTTCCATCTGACCTACTCTCTAGTTTTTTCTTACCCCATTTGTCATAGTCTATCTTTACCCATTGACCATTGGCATCGGTTGACTTGGTGAGTTGACCTAGTTTATTGTACTCATTATTTGCTTTTTGGGTATGACCTAAGGCATTTTTTGTTTTTAATAGGTTTTTTCCACTTGCATCGTAAAAGTACTCTGTTACTCTATCTTTTGAAACAGAAGGTGCAGAGATGGTAACTTTTTTTCTATTTCCAAATTTATCGTACACATAGGTTTTTGTAGAGGTTAAAGCTTGGTCACCTTTCTCTATGGTCTCACTCTCTAAGCTTCCTTTGCTGTTGTAGGTAAATGAAGATTTCCGAGTAATCGTGTCACCCCAGCCCTCATGTTTTACAGAGGACTCTTTGAGTCGTCCTAACATCCAGTTGTCTTCACTGTTGTCGTACTGGTTTGTGGTGGTTTTTGTGAAGCTTTCACCGTCTCCACTGGTAGTGGTGGTCATTTTTAGCACGTTTCCGTACTTGTCGTAACTGTTGTAGTTGGTGGTTATGGTACTTAATAATGCTCCATCATCATAAGACTTTTCTGTTGTTGCTGTTGTCTCAATGACATACTGTTTACCTTTAGGAGTAGCAGACAAAGAAGAAAAGCTTTCAGATATGGTCTCACTATTTAAAAGAACTTTAGTACTTTTAACATTACCCACTAAAGGGAACTCTTGGTAATAGTTTGTGACTATCTCTCCACCGTAGCTGTCTTTGGTAGTAATCTCTCTAAAACCTAAAGAGCCATATAGATTATTATATTTTAAACCTCTGTAAGAGTAACTCTGTTTGGCTTCTGCATCTTTATCTTTTTCTGTTGTAATTTCAGAGACTACTAAAGAAGCATTTTGAATATTAAATATATCTTTTTTAACATCTGTATCTTTTTCATAAAGTTTTTCATCTTTATTATCATCTTTAACAGTTAAAAGTTTATACTCTATATTAGTCTTATTTCCTCGCTCCCATCGCTCCTGCGTGGGAGTGTATATGAGAGATTAGTATGAAACAAGAAATAAAAACTCTCGTATGCATACCCACGGAGACCGTGTGGGTACGAGCTAACTTCTCTTGACGAATCTCATCTGCAAGTTCACCTAAGGTAAACAAATCAAGGTCATAAAGAGCTTCTCCCTCTTCTTGGGTTAGTCTCTCTCTTTTTTTTACTTTTCCTATTAATGTCATATATATACTGCCCATAATTAATTTTTGCTATCATAACAACAATAGATAAGGAACGGATAATGGAAGATATAAAAGCACAAATAGAGACATTACTCTATGAGGAAGCACCCGATTTTGAAATATCTAAGTTACTAAAGAGAGATATTAAAACATATTTTGAAACATTAGAAGAGAGCTTTGCAAATAGTAGTGGAAAAGGTTTTTTACTAAAACATACTAGAAAAATAGATAGTATCATACAGATGGTTTACAAAGTTGCTATGCGTTCTATGTTCGGTACCTATATGCCCATGAAAAGTACCCTACCCATAACTCTTTTAGCTCTTGGTTCTTATGGGCGTGAGCAACTCTGTGTCTACTCTGACATTGACCTAATGATAGTCTATAAAGAGATTCCAGGCTACAACACAGAAGAGATGATAGAAAAGATTCTCTATATTTTATGGGATGCAGGGCTAAAACTGGGTCATCGTGTGCATGAAGTAGGTGAACTATTTGAAGTCTCTCAAACAGACATCACCATAAAAACTTCTATGATAGAGTCACGCTTTATAGAGGGTTCTAAACAACTTTGGGACCAAACCCAAAATGAACTCTATAGAATTCGTAAAGAGAATCAAGAGGCATTTGTAAATGCAAAAATTGAGGAGATGAGAAGCTTACATAAAAAATACCCCCTAAGTATGGAACCAAATCTAAAAGAGGGAGAGGGTGGCTTTCGTAATGCAAACCTTGTATTTTGGTTAGGGAATATACTACACAACGTAGATAAAATCAAGAACTTAGATGAGACTATTATTTCTAAAAAAGCCTATGATGAATTTTGGGAAGCTTTAGAGTTTTTATTTAAAGTTCGCTCTGCACTACACCTAGCTACAGGTAAAAAAGAGGACCAACTTAGACTAGAGCTTATACCTCCTGTTGCTAATTATTTAGGTTATAAAAGCACACAAAAAGAGCAGATGAAGTTTACACGAAAAGTTATATCTCATCTAAAAACCGTTAAGCTACATACTACTATCTGGATAGATGCTTTAAGTAATTGGTATGATAAAGAGAGTATGCTTTGCCCTACTAATCCTAATGCTTCCTATTTGGAACTACTAAAAGAACTCTCTTCTGCCCCTGCTAAAAAGTTCCCTGTTCACCCTAGTTTTTTAAAGGCACTTAACTTTTCAGAAAAAAGTAAAAATATAGAAGATGAAGTCTATGAAATTTTACTAAAAATTTTTCAAAGACCACAAAGTCATCTGATTTTAGAAGTACTACTTGATAGTCGACTTCTTGGTTACACCATTCCCTATATGAAAAAAATTATTAATCTTCCTCAATTTGATGGCTATCATCAATACGCTGTAGGCATTCACTCTATTAAATGTGTTGAGGCATTAGAAAATATAGAGGACAAACGCGTAGCAGTTTTATATAAAAACTTAACAAAACGAGAAAAACTTTTTATCAAAGTTGTTACCCTTATTCATGATGCAGGAAAAGGACGAAAAAGAGACCATTCTATAGTAGGAACCATTCTATTTAAAGGTTTTTCTAAACGATTAAATTTTACAGATGAAGAGCAACGTATAGGAAAAAACCTTATTTTACACCATACACTTATGAGCTTTACTGCCCAAAGAGAAGACCTTCACTCTGAAAAAACTATTTTAAAGTTTTCATCACACTTCCCTACTCAAAAAGAACTAGACTTTATCTATATATTGACCTATGCAGATATGAATGGAGTAGGAAATAAAACAGTATATAATGACTTTAATTCGAGACTCATCAACACACTCTATCTTCAATCTTCCCTAGCCATATCTAATGTCACATTACTTCAAGAAACAACCAAAAGGGTTAAAAAAGAGAAAAAATTAAAACAGATAAATGGGTTTAAAGCCTTACCAAAAAGTTTACAAAAAAAAGTTCTAAATATTAACTCTGATCTATTTTTTATCAAAAATACATCTCTAAGGATTCTAAGTATTACTCAAAAAGCTCATCACCTTAAAGATTATGAATTTGTTATCACAAACAATAAGTTTCTAACCATTGAAATTTTACGAAAAAAGAATTTTGATTTGAGTTATCTACTCCATAAACTCTCTCACCTCAACATTGTCCAAATGGATATTTATAAACTTTTTTCAGGCATCAAATATTTTAGAATTGATTTTGATGAGACCATAAATGAAGGTGACTACATTCATTTAAATGAACTAATCACTAATGCCTTAGAGGAGGTACATACCCTAAAACTTGAAAAGCCTCAAATAGAGGCTAAAGATATATATATAGATTGTGACCACTCAAAAGAACATGCCATACTTCAACTACAGTGCAATGACCAAAAAGGTCTACTCTCCTATATTATAAATATCTTTGACAACTTGAAAATAGATATATCATCTGCTAAAATTCATACAAAAATGAACAAAGTAAATGACCTATTTTTAATCGAAAAGAATGGAAACTTTTGCCATAATACTAATAAAATTTTACAAGAATTAACGGAGATATAATAGATGTGTGGAATAGTAGGCTATGTAGGGAAAAATGAAAAAAAAGAGATTTTATTAGATGGGTTACAAGAGCTAGAATATAGGGGATATGACTCAGCTGGTATTGCTATTATTGAAGATAAACAATTAAAAAATTTTAAAGCTGTAGGGAAACTACAAAATCTACGAGATAAAACAAAAGATTATGCCAGTGAAGGTTTTGGTGTCTCTATTGGTCATACACGTTGGGCAACACATGGAAAGCCTACAGAACTCAACGCACACCCACACATGGGGGCATACTCTTTTGTTGTTCATAATGGGATTATTGAAAACTATCAAGAACTAAAAGATGAACTTCAAGCCCAAGGTGTTAAGTTTTTAAGTCAAACTGATACAGAGACTATTGTTCATCTATTTGAAAAAAATCACAACATTAACAACAACCCATGGAAAGCATTTCAAGATACTATCTCTAAACTAGAAGGTGCTTATGCAACCTTACTTATTACAGAGGCTGATGAGGAGACCATCTTCTTTGCTAAAAATGGTTCTCCTATGCTTATTGGATTCAATGGCTCAGATATCTACTTTGCATCATCAGATACACCTATCATAGGAAAAGCTACAGAGGTCTACTACCTTGAAGATGGGGAGTTTGGATATGCCAAAAATGGTGAGATAAAACTTTTTGATGCCAATGGAGCAAAGAGCTTCTCAAAACAGCCTCTAGCAACAGACAAAGCAATGGCACAAAAAGATGGATACCGTTTCTTTATGGAGAAAGAAATTTATGAACAAGCACAAGTGATGAACGACACCATGATGGGTCGTCTACTTGATGATAAAATAGATTTTGAAGAGTTAGATGAGAATCTTTTTGAAAATATCACCAATATCAAAATCTGTGCTTGTGGAACCTCTTATCACTCTGCTTTAGCTTCAAGTTACCTCTTTGAAAGAATTTCAAAGATACCTTGTCAAGTAGAGATAGCTTCTGAATTTAGATACAAAGAGCCTCTACTTCGTGATGATACGCTCTTTATAACCATCTCACAAAGTGGTGAAACAGCTGATACACTAGAAGCTCTCAAAATGGCAAAAAAAGCTGGACTAAAAAGTCTTAGTATCTGTAATGTTGATAACTCATCTATCGTAAGAGAGAGTGATGCAGCTGTTTTAACCAGAGCAGGTATAGAAAAAGGAGTAGCCAGTACAAAAGCATTTGCTACACAAACAATGGTACTTTGGATGTTGGCTATCTACGTTGCACAAGCTAAAAACAGCATAGATAGTGAGTTATTAAAAAAAGAGTTAGATGCCATGAGACACACACCTAAAGCACTTGTAGTAGATGAGAAACTTCATACTAAAATGACACGCCTCTCTAAACGATACCTACATGGTCATGGATTTTTCTTTATCGGTAGAGATATCTTTTTCCCTCTTGCTCTTGAGGGTGCGTTAAAACTAAAAGAGATATCTTACCTACACGCAGAAGGTTATCCATCAGGAGAAATGAAACATGGACCAATCGCCCTAGCCGATGCAGAACTTTTTACAGTAGCACTTATGCCAAAAAGTTTACATTATGATAAAATCAAATCAAATGTAGAGGAGTTATGTGCTAGAGATGCAACCGTTTTAGCCATCTCTCCAGACTCTTTTGACCTAGCAGATGATTTTGTGAAAACCAAATATGACGCTCACCCAATGTTAGAGTTCTTTGAGATGATGGTAGTCACACAACTACTTGCTTTAGAGATTTCAGTACGATTAGGAAATGATGTAGATATGCCAAGAAACTTGGCGAAGTCTGTTACTGTGGAGTAATACCAACAGTAGGGTCGGTTTACCGACCACTTACTAGTAAGTTACTTTTAACCCACCATAAAAGCTGTTATCGAAAAGTTTTTGACTTTCATTTTTATACTCTGCATGTATATTTCTATATCCTGCATATATCTTTACATTCTCAATCATCTCAATATCTGCAGATACTCTATACTCTGAATATCGTTCTGAATCACCAAAAGATAGTGCATTGGGAGCATATAATGCCTTAGCTTCAAGAGCTACAGGAGGAATGTTAAACATCAGTGGAGGGAAGGTATAACGAATTTTTGCCATAAGAGGCAAACTTGTAAAGTCTTCATCACCAACTTCAGCCCAAATAAATTTAGCACCAAAAGTAAGCTCTACACCCTCTACACCTTCTAAGGCATTGGTTGCTCCCACTCCTGCACCAACAAGTTGTCTGTCGCTGTTCACATTTAAAAAGCTAAAATCACCTTCATAAATAGTACTACTTGTCTGTAGTGCTGCTAAATTTCGAGAATCTAGTGTTCCTTCTATTTCAACATCTTCTTCGTTAATGTTAATACCCACACCACTCTCTGCCATAAGTAGAGCAGAAGTAAACAAAGTTGTTAATGCTATTTTTTTAAACATATCGTTCTCCAATGTAATATTTATTTAATAGTATTATATCACAGATTCATTAAGTCACTACAGTGTACTGTTTTTAGATGTTTCTTATCATGTGATATTTAACATCTCTAATACACAATTGTTCTACAAACTTTTTATAGTATTAAACATGGAGATAACAAGAAATGAAAAAAACAATATTAACACTTTTAATAACACTGACAACAAACAGTATTGCTACGGATAGTCAATCATTATATAAAAATTGTGCTGGATGCCATGGGGATAAAGGTGAAACTTCTGCATTACTAGTCTCTGCACTTATTGCTGGACAAGATGCAAATAAAACTATTTTGCAACTTACGGCCTATAAAAATGGTGAACTCAACAAATATGGATTGGGAAACATTATGAAAATGCAGGTAGCTACACTAAGTGAGGATGATATCGCAGACCTTGCTGAGTATATAGCTTCTTTAAAAAAATAAAATTAGGAACATGGACTTTAGTCCATGAATATCGTAGACTAAAGTCTACACTCCTGATTTTACATATACTTCTTTAAAACTTCTGGAATCTCTATAGAACCATCTTCATTTTGATAATTTTCCATAATCGCTACCAACGTACGCCCTACAGCTAAAGCAGAACCATTTAGAGTATTTACTAAAACATTTTTCTTTCCATCTTTATAACGAATCTTTGCTCTTCTTGCTTGGAAATCTCGTGTATTTGATATAGATGAAATCTCTCTATATTTGTTTTGGCCAGGGAGCCAAACTTCAAGGTCAAGAGTTGTAGCAGCAGAGAAACCAAGGTCTCCACCACAAAGCTCTACTACTCTATGAGGAAGCCCTAGCTGTGTTAGTATATCAGAGGCATTATCGACCATCATTTTAAATATCTCTTCACTCTGCTCTGGCGTTGTTATAGCCACCATTTCAACTTTGTCAAACTGATGCTGTCGAATCATTCCACGAGTATCACGCCCTGCACTACCTGCTTCTTTTCTAAAACATGGTGTATACCCTGTCAATAAAATAGGAAGCTCTTTAGTTGTTAAAATCTCATCATTATAGAGGTTGGTAAGTGGTACTTCAGCTGTAGGGATAAGATATAAATCCTCCCCATCTATTTTAAATAGGTCATCTTCAAACTTTGGTAGTTGACCTGTTCCTTGAAGCATGGTTGCATTATTTATAAACGGTACACAAACCTCTTCAAAACCTTTTTCACGGTTGACATCTAAAAAGAAGTTGATTAAAGCTCTCTCCATTCTAGCAGCCTCTCCACGAAGAACAGCAAAACGACTTTTTGCCAGTTTTACACCACGGTCAAACTCTATCCAACCATTTAGCTCTGCCAAAGCCCAATGCTCTTTTGGTTCAAACTCAAAGCTTCTTGGTTCTAAAACTTTTTTAAGCTCTACATTATCCTCTTCATCTACACCCTCAGGTACAGAGTCATCAGGAAAATTTGGCATAGCAAGAGCAACAAGTTCTAAAGCTTGTTGAGCTTCACGTGCCGACTCTTGAAGCCCTACTATCTCTTCTTTCTTAGCATCTACTTTTGCTTTAAGTTCTGTAACATCTTTTTTCTCACGCATATACTCACCAAAGAGTTTAGACATTTTGTTCTGCTCTGCTTTTGACTCTTCTAGTGTTGCATTGGCTTCTTTTAAAGTAGCAAAAAGCTCTTTTAGTCTTTCAAGTGTCTCAGAGTCAACACCCTTTTTAACAAGTTTAGCACTCGCTTCATCAAAGTTTTTTTGTAAATATTTTAAATCAATCATGGTAAATACCTATTTATAGTAAAAATTATTGCTGAAATTATAGTGGAAAATTTAGAAAAGGAGGGTTAAAGAGCAACTTCTTGCTCTTTAATTTAAATTTAAAATGTTGGTATTCCATCTACAAAACAATCTGAAAAAGTAACAGTACCATCCTTATCAGGGAGAGCTGTCACATTATATTCAATATATGCCCGTTCTCCATTTAAATTACATTGAGAAGCATCTGTAATAATTGTATTTCTATCTGAGAATATTACTCCTGCCGTATCTGTCTGTTCAACCTTACACGAAAAGTGAGAATTTTTTAATGCAAATTTATCCCCTGTTCCTGTATTAATAATTCCATAATGACGAATAGTATATGTCCCTGAACCTTTAGGAATTTTAATACTCTCTCCTTCTAATCCCTCAACATTGTTCCAAACATCAAAATAGACTTCTCCACTCTTTAATACTTGATTTGTCTCTGGATTTTTACCTAAAAAATTAACACTAATAGCTCCTAATTTTCCATAAAGATATTCAGCTGGGTATTTTACGGTTACCTTTGCTTTCCCATCTTGATCTAAAACATAACTTCCATCGCTCGAATCTATTTTAAGGTGCCATTCTCTATAACTAGAATCACAAATCTCTTCCATATAGTTATGTCCAACTGCAAATCCTAAATCATTATGACTCTCTCCATTATAGGTGTCTGAAAAAATTAAAGATGAATTACTAGACAGGTCTTTATCTATATCCCATTTACCAAGAGCTTCATAACTATGTATATCCCCAAAAACAACTGCATAGTCTCTATCATAATCAATATTGTCAAATATCGAATTTGTTACTTCAAGTGTTGCTTTTTTACTCTCTTTATCACTAATTAAATTTCCTTTCAGTGTACCAAATTTTCCATATAGTATATAGTTTCCACTACTATCTTTTGTAAAATCTGTCATTGCATTAACATAAATAGTTGGTGAGATATTGACAAGATTATTATATTTATCTGTAGCAGAAATAAGATACTTATGTTCAAACCATTTTGTATCAAAGTTATAACTTACACCATCATCATTAATAGAAAATGCTGTTGGAGGACCTGACATTATCATTGTAGAGTATGTTTTTTTAATTTTTTCTGTATTTCCACTCTTATTTAAATACTCTATTTCAACATCTATATCTGCAAGTCCTGAGCGTGTATAAGTTTGAGCGTATATAACAATATTATTTGTTTTTTCATAGCTAACTATAGCAGAGGGTACTGTATTTTCAGTAGAATCAAATAACTTTAAAAGATTATTTTGTTTACTAATTATTTTAAAACTAACAATTTTATCACTTAATATAAAATTATTTGTATCTTTATCAATTAATGAAACTTGTATACTCCTCTTCTCTTCAAGATTAAACTTCATAATGGCTTCATTTTCTAAAGAAAATTTAATACCATAATTAATGGTATCAACACTACTTTCGTTGTTTTCACCACTTTGGTTATTATCATTATTGTTATTATTTCCACCTCCATTACTAACGGTTTGATTCTCTTCAGGGCTTATCTCTTGTACAGGTGAACCAAAATCCACCTCATTAGTTCTTCCATCTAAGCTCAAAAGACTTGTACCTTTTAACGAATAAGAAGTTGGTGTACATGCTTCTTTAAATCTTACAACAGCATGAACATCTTTTTTGTCTGAACCTTCATCAAATACAATTTCACTTGGAGAAAAGAGTACCTGTTCTACCTTACAAGGGGTTACACTTATCGCTAAATCACTAAGATTTACTTCTACATCGCTACTATAGTTACTTATAACAGAAAAATCAATTCCCATTTCGTCTTTCGCTTCGCTTAGTGTACTTTTCTGTGTCTCAACAGTTAAAGATGATGTACCACCACCAGTAGCACTACTCTCACCACAGCCAACCAATCCTAAAAGAAAAAGGAGAGAAGCACTAATTTTAAATAAACTTTTCATACGCTATTTCCTTTTTAATATATATAGTTAACACCAAGGCTCACAGTAGATAGACTGTCTAATTTACTCAAGTCTGTAAAAGAGTATCTGTACCCTAAATCAAAATCTACTTCATCTAAAACATTCCAAACAAGTCCTGCTCCACCACCATATAGCAAACCTTTTTCACTAATGTTATCAGTTGAATGTTTTAAGTAACCAATATGTCCATTAAGATAAGGTTTAAACATAATGTCATCTTTTTTATAGAGAGACTGCCAGACAAATTTGTCAAAAGATATCATTCCTTTTTGAATTTTATGTCCATCTGAGTTAGACATGTTTCCAATAATAGTTGTTCTCCAGTCCTTATTTTGTGCACCAATTCTAAAACCAAATTCAACACTTTTAGTGCTTTGGCTAAGACCTATACTATCTTGAGTCTCTAACCCTGCATAACCTACTTCTATTCCTAATAATCGCTCAGAAGAAAAAGAGTCTTTTGCTTCTGATAAAGTCAATATGAGTAAAGAAGATAACAATATTTTACTAATCATAAATTTATCCTTTTAATATTTTTATTTAATATAAAGTTAAGAATACTATTTTTTACATTAAGACTTTATGAATTATTAAAAAATAATTATATATATATCTTATTTATAAATAATATGATAAAATATTTCCCAACAATTAGAAATATAAAGGGGTATGATGTCTAAAATGAAGCTATTATATTTAATACCTTTATTATTGCTAAGATTACATAGCACCCCTATTGATATTAAAGATGACCTAAACAGTAGTTCCATAAAAAATGATGATGTAAAGTTCTCTATAGAAATGGGTGCCAAAACAGATTTTTGGTCTCCTGGTCTATCTAAAAATGTTATTGACTATAAAACAGAAGGGTTGTTTTTAGGCTATGGAAAAGTTAAACTAAAACTTTATGACTCAGATGTTATTAGTATAGAAAAATATACAACCCTCTCCTCTTCTAACACACAAAATGACCTGCTGGAGTACTATAAAGATAGTAGAGAAAAAGAGTCAAGTATTGATGGGCTACGAATCTCTGTTCAAATTATAAAAGTATTAAATTATCTTTTTGAACAAGAGTGGCTAGGTGGTTTTAACTACGAATACAACAATCGAAACTTCATAGGTAATGCAACAGTAAAAACAAACTCTATTTACTGGTACGGAAACATAGATGGAGGAAGAGTAAATCAAGACTTTGCATTACTTGAAAAAGAAGACAGACTCTCTTTTAAAACAGAATTTACTTCTCATAAACTTTTTTACCAATGGGACAATGTTTATAAACAGCTACAAGGGTCGTATGCCTCTTTAGGAGTATTTGACGAAGCGTGGTCAAAACCTACTTTTATTGGAGACACTGCGATTAAAGGAGACCTCCCTATTGTTTTTGATGCAAACTATTACTCCAGAGGCTTAGCAACAACTGTGGGCATCAAAAAGAGTAACTACAATCTTAAAGCTTATGTAGATGTAGGAATAGACAATGAGATGAAAATCATTCAAAAGAACAAATACTCGAACTTAAATAAAGATGTAAAGATGTACATGATGGGAGTAGAGGCAGACTATAGATTTACCGATATCTACAGCAATGAAAGATTTACAACCGATATTATTTTAGGTATGCAAATGCAATACAGCAAAATCAACCAAGCTGGAGCCATAGAACTCGATGCAGAAAAACTCTATGCCCTTCATGCTGGTGTAGAGATTATTTTTTAGGATTATCATGTTGAAAAAACTACTTACACTACTATTTTTAGTACTACTATTTTCTGCTTGTAGAGAAGCATCAAATTTTTTACATACAACAGTAGGAACCAAAACACATGACTACAGTGCAAGTAATTTAGCTTTAAAAAAGTGTAAAATTGATGATGCCATGAAGATAGTTCAAAACAATAAAAATCAACTCTTAAAAAACTTAGAACTGGGACTGGGAAACTATTTTAAACATCACTATATTGAGGCTAACAACTATTTTGATATGGCGATTAATGCGTATAGAAAAGAGGAAAACAAGGCACTTTTTGATATCTCTACCTTCCTAAAAAAAGAGTACTATCTTGAAGGCTATGATAAAGTTTTACTTCATAACTATAAAGCCATTAGTTATCTTTTAATGGGTGATGCCCAAGCTGCAAGAGTTGAGGCTAGAAACTCAAATATACTTCAACAAGAGGAGCAAAAAAAGCTTCAAAAATTTAAAAAAGAGAACAGTAAAGAGAACCTAAATGCTCACCTTTTTTCACGATATAAAAAACTATTTCAAAATGTAAATGCAAAACATAACCCTTATCAAAACCCTTTTGCTTACTACATCTCTGCCTTGGCTTATGCAGAAGATGATGACTACGAAAATGCTCTTATAGACATACGTCATGCACTAAAGTTTTTACCCTATTCTAAGATTTTAAAACAGAAACTACAATGTTATGAGGCTAAAGAGAACAAGAAAACGATAGAACTCTTTTTCGATGTAGGTCAAGCCCCAATAAAGTCACAAGTAGCTCTAAAACTAAATATGGGGAATGGTGAAAAACGAATGGCATACTTACCCTCTTTTCATTTAGAAATTAGTAATGTTGACCATATTTCTATACTCAACAGCAAAGGAGAGGAAGTAGCAAAAACTTCCCTTTTAGCCGATATAAATGCCATTAAAATAAATGAGTTTAAAGAGAAACTACCAAGCATACTCTACCTCGTTTCCCAACAAGTAGCCATATCTTTAGGCTCAAGTGAGTTAAGTGGTGACTCAAAAATCATATCAGGACTATTTAACTCTGCTGCTGCCATTTACGGACAAAATGCCACTGGAACTTGGAGCTTTTTACCTCAGAAAATTTTAGTAGCCTCTTTTACTCCTCTCATTTCAGAAACATATACCATGGTTGTTGTCTCAAAAGTTGGAGAGTCTTTGGCAAAAAAATCACTTATATGGAATGAAAATGGAAAAACAAAAAATATCTATAGACACTACAACATACGTGGTGACAATACAATTTGTAAAGTTTAACACTTTTCAAGAGTATATAAATTTAAAAAAGGTTAGCAGATGAATAAAATTATAAAAAATATAATTGTACTTATAGTATTAACATTACTAGTAGGCTGTGGAAATTCAAGTGGGGAGAGTTCTTCTTTTCATATTACTCCCCCTAATATTAAAGGGAAAGATATCTATTTTGTAGAAGAAAATACCAGAGAAGCCTTTCAGATTGAGGCTACCGATAACAGTTCAATTAAGTACTATCTTTCAGGTACTGATGCTCCGTTACTTTATGTCGACATCATAACAGGTGAAATATTTTTTAATGAACCTACAGACTTTGAAACCAAAAGAACTTATAACTTTACTATAATTATAGAAGACAGTGTAGGAAATAGAAGCTCTAAAGACGTTATTATTCAAGTAAAAGACGATCCTAATGAAGATATTATTGTAGCAACAGAGCACAATAACTCTTTATCTGGAATGGAAGACAAATACTTTATTACTATTTGGCAAACAAACAACCATGGAACATCCGCCAACAATCAAATCACTATCCCTACCATAGGAGATGGATATAATTATAACGTTGACTGGGGAGATGGGACAAGTAGTAAAAATTTAACAGTAGATGCAACGCATACTTACAATAAAGTAGGAACTTACAAAATCAAAATAACTGGTGATTTTCCACGAATCTGTTTTAATAAACCAAATACAGATCGCAATAAACTACTTTCTGTAGAACAGTGGGGTGACAATGTATGGTCTACCATGGCTGATTCATTTTCAGGCTGTTCAAATCTTCAAATTAATAGTTCAGATACACCAAATTTGTCTAAAGTAAAAAGTACCTATAATATGTTTGCTTATACTTCAAGTTTTAATCAAGACATCAGCTCTTGGGATTTTTCAAATGTTCAAAACATGGGATGGATGTTTCACCATGCTTACTCTTTTAATCAAGATATTAGCTCTTGGAATGTCTCTAAGGTAACCAATATGGAAGGTATGTTTAACCATGCTTATAGTTTTAATCAAGACCTTAGCTCTTGGAATGTTTCTAATGTTACAAATATGGCATACATGTTTACTCATGCAAAAGCCTTCAATCAAGATTTAAGTTCATGGAATGTTTCAAAAGTAAAAGATATGCAATTTATGTTTGAAGGGGCATCAAATTTAGCAAATAGAGACTTTAGCTCTTGGAATATTACTATAGATATAAAATATGAAGGCTTCGCAAATAATACAGGTAAGGGGAACATTGAACCAAACTGGCATAATAACATTACTATTGATATAGAGAAAGCACTTAAAACTTGGGTACAGAACAACAAAACCTTCCATGAAAAACCTGCAGAATTAAAAAAAACCCCCATTATAAGTAGAGATAAAACTCGTGCCATTATATTTCTTCCAAATGAAGAACATGTTTCTGACTACGCTATATTTCTCGATATCTCAGTACTTAGTGATATAAAAGAATTAAATAACTTAAAAGTTTCTGGATACAAAAATAACCGGGTTAATTTCAGAAAAATGAAAGCTAATGACTATGTTTTATTCTCTACATACGGCTATTTATTAATTTATGATTATAATACAGGCGAACTTCTAAGTCAACAAGAGATAGAAGGAGTCCATCCCTTAACTATTGATAGAGTAGAAAATAATTATGCTATTGTTTCTCGAGACATGCCCTATCATGATGAAAGTGTTATCTATAAAGTTGACTTTACAGATAGAAGAAACCCTGTTGTAATTCCTATTGCTAATAATGAACTTACTTTAGACTATAAAATCAGACTTTTTGTACTGAGAAACCCACTTTACCGAACAGATATTCCTGTAAACGTACAAGGAAGACCTATTTATAGTAATGATAAAACACGTTCGGTTACTACTATAGAGCAGAAATATGGTCATGCATATGTATATTTGGATGTATCTGACCATGAAAATATAAAAGAGTTACTTTTCACAGGTAAAGCTTCTCTTGACAACTCCATTCATTTTCATGAAATGAAAGAAGGTGACTATATTTTATTTTCTACAAAAGAGCATTTGTTACTTTATAATTATTACACGGGAGATCTTCTAAGCCGTACAAAGATAGAAGGTATAAATTATCTAGAAGTTAATAATCTATACAATGATCATGCTATTGTTTCTCGAAACTTATCTAAGAAAAAAAGAGTTATCTATAAAGTTGACTTTACAGATAGAAGACATCCTATTACAACTATTATACGAGAACTGATATGGTAATCTAAATTCATACAACTCCCTATATCAAATATAGAGACACTTTCATGACACTTTAAAAAACTATAGTGTCAAAATGTAAATAATTTTTTACATTAAATCATAAAAAGGAACATGTTTATGGATAGAAGAAAGATTTCAGTATTGATGAAAACACTGTTTTTATCAAGTTCAATGATGTTTTTAACAGCTTGTGGAGGAGGCTCAACAAGTCAAGTAAAAACAGAGCATTCTATTAAAGAGGTAGCTGCTTTAGTTAAAACGCCAATGACACAGGAAGATTTGGCAATAAGTGAAGAGGTCACTTCAAATATAATAGCCAACAAAGTGGCTGATTGGGTTCCTGAAATGGAGGCATCAACTACGTCAAAAGTTATGCATAAAGTAGGCTATACCCCAAGTGTAAAGATTTTTTCACAAAAAGTTGTTTCAAATGGTGAAAATAGTAATGAGTGGATGGTCTATGACCAATCTCCATCAGGTGCAACTATTCAAACTGTTAATGATGCTCAAAAAGGGAGAGTTGTAAAGTTAACAGGAGATGGTCTTAACAATGGTTATGCTTTAGGGTATTCATTTTCAAATGGTTCCTCTTGGAGTGATACAACCAACACAAATATTAAATGGAGTATGAATTACTCTGAAGATTTTATAATTTATGTTCGTGTTAATACAAAAGATGGATATAGATATCTTTTCTACACCAATAGTAATAAAAACTATGGTGAATCCAATTATGATAAGCCTCACTATATTCATAATGGTTTAGGTGTTGCATCAAATGATGGAACATGGAGAACATTTAGCAGAGATTTAAGTGCTGATTTAAAACGTTTCCAACCATCAAATGAGATTATTTCAGTTGATGGTTTTTTTGTTAGAGGTTCAGGTCTTATAGATGATATTGAACTCTTCTCCACCAACTCTGAAGAGACAAATGATGCTATGTATGAAGATGGAGAAGATGGTAAAACTACAGGATGGAGTGTCTACACAGGTAGTAATCAAGGTAGCATTTCAAATATTGATGATGCTACAAAGTCTTCTAAAGTTATTGAACTTAATGGTGATGGTACAAAGACAGGTTATGTTTTAGGAGCCTGGGAAGAAGAGAATGGTTGGAAAAACACCATTAACAAAAATATCTCATGGGAGATGAACTATTGTGAAAACTATGTTGTTTATATCTCTGTAGAGACAGAAGAGGGACATAGATTTATGAGCTATTCACCTTTAAGTGATACCACATTTGCGTCTAATCCTAACTATGGACATGGTAAACAAGTACATGGTGGTTATACTTATATTCATTCAGGTTTAAATCCAAATACAAAATCTTGTTCTTGGCAGACTGTTACACGAAATTTAGAAGCAGACTTAAAAAAGTATGAGCCAAATAACTCACTTAAATATGTAAATGCTTTTCTTGTTAGAGGTTCGGGGAAATTTGATAATATTAAAATGTTTGATAAAAACTCAAACAGTGAAAGTCCTTCTCAACAAAATATAGATAAGGCTATTAATAACTGGCTTTCAGACAATAATCTAGAATTAAATGGTGAAATCACTATAAGTGATGATAAGACACGTGCAGTTGTACCTGGATGGGCAGGTAAAGATACCGATGCAGAATATATTTTAGATATATCAAAACTAGATAATATAAAACAATTAGCTAAAAAAGGTTGGTACAATAGAATATCAGCTCCTCTAACTGTTAAGTTTAAAGAGAATGACTTCATCGCTCTTGCTCGTTCAGGAGAATTTATTCTCTATGACTACAATAGTGGAGACGAGTTAAGTTACAAAAATATACAAATCGATAGCATATGGAGTAGAGTTACTTATCTTGATATTACAGATAACTATGCTATTTATCAACAAGATACTCTTTCTGGAAATACTTTAAGTAAAATTGACTATACATATAGAAGATATCCTATTGTAACCCTGCTTTATAGTTCAGCAAATTCGTACACTCTTTCTGATGATAAAACAAAAGTTCTTGTAAAAGATAAAGACAACAACCTTATTGAAGAAATCCAAATAGTTGCTCAAGAGCCAACTGAGCCAAATATGAACGAGTATATTAATAACTGGCTTTCAGACAATAATCTAGAATTAAATGGTGAAATCACTATAAGTGATAATAAAAAACGTGCTGTTATACCTACATCTTCCAGCAATGGGAACGGTACTGATACAGAATATATTTTAGATATATCAAACTTAGACAATATAAAACAGTTAGCTAAAAGAGCTTGGAATAATAGCAATTCGACTCCTCAAAAGGTGAAATTTAAAGAGAATGACTTCATTGCTCTTGCTCGTTCGGGAGAGTTTGTTCTCTATGATTACAATAGTGGAGAAGAGTTGAGTCACACTGCAATAGGTAAAAATGCATGGTGGAAGGGTGTTGATTATATTGATATTACAGATAACTATGTTATTTATCATTATTTTATCTATCCAGAGAATATCATGGGAAAAATTGACTATACAGACCGAAGAACCCCTATTGAAACAACTCTTTTTCGAGGACAAAATGGTAACAATATCTACAATTTTATTCTTTCTGATGATAAAACAAAGGTTTTTGTAAAAGATACAGATAACAACCTTATTGAAGAAATCCAAATAGTTGATAAAGGAGTGACTGAAGCAGATATAGATAAGGCTATTAACAACTGGCTTTCAGACAATAATCTAGAATTAAATGGTAAAATCACTATAAGTGATGATAAGACACGTGTAATTATTTCTCTTCCTGGAGATGGTCATGAACCTGACTACTATATATTTCTTGATACATCAGACCTTGACAATATAAAAAAGTTAAACACGATGGCAGTTTTAGGACGTGACAATGCAATTCATTTTCAAAAAATGAAAGAGGGTGACTATGTTCTATTTTCTACACCAAATAAATTATTAATTTATGACTACAACACAGGAGAACATCTAAGTGATTCCAATGGTGTATCTGGCGAACCACCTTATCCTTTAACTGTTGATAGATTAGAAGACAATTATGCTATTGTTTCACGACCTAGACTTCCTGATAATAAAATGACTACCTATAAAATAGATTTTACAGACAGAAGAAATCCTATTACAACAGTTATTTCTGAAAAACCTACTCTTTCAGAAATATAGGAAGCATTCGCTTCTCAACTTGATTATCATGAAGAGATAGATAAAAGCGATATTATTGATTTACCTAATAATACGAAGTTAGTAAGAATTAATACAAGTTCTATGCACATATTCTACTGTTGTAAAAAATCCGATAAGAAATCTATAAAATAGTAAAAAACAAATCCCCATTTTATATGGGGAGGCTCTCAAAAATATACCAAATTAGATTTATCATCATGAGGGGAGACTTCTTAATCTTTTATTTACAATTCCACTTTTTTATATACATCTTATTGAATAAAGACACTCTACAAACACTTTAGAAAGTTACAATACAAAAGTGAAAAAATCAAAAAAGGATACAAAATGATAGATAAACGTTTAGTCGTTATTACCCCTGTTTATAAAAAAGAGTTATCTGAAAATGAATATTTGTCTATCAAATCTTCTCTTTACCATTTAAAAAATTATAATAAAGTTATTGTTGCACCTAAAAAATTTTCAGAAGATCAAAAATTCATCAATATGTGGAATGACTATGGCTATAGAGTAGTTTTTTTTGAAGATAAATACTTTATCAATGTAGATAGTTACAATAAATTAATGTTAAATAAAATGTTTTATAGCCATTTTACTGATTACGAATATATGTTAATTCTACAGTTAGATGTTTTAATTTTTTCTAACTCTTTAGATTATTGGATGAATAAAAATCTTGATTATGTGGGAGCACCCTGGATGAAAAATGATTTGAATGGTATACGTTTTAATTTTGCAGGTAATGGAGGGTTGTCTTTACGTAAAATAAAAACTTTTATTTCAGTACTAGAGTCTAATCAACTTATAAAAAAAGAAGACTATTATGATGT
Organism: Campylobacteraceae bacterium; assembly: GCA_027068975.1. GTDB lineage: Bacteria > Campylobacterota > Campylobacteria > Campylobacterales > Sulfurovaceae > UBA1140. The sequence continues at coordinate 32,594 of JALXFN010000011.1, forward strand.
GTTACCCATATCAGGGAATCTCAAAATTATTTTACTCTTGTCACTCCTATTTAAATTGAATTTTAAATACAATGCAACTGTTTTTAGATTTTTCTATAAAAAACAAGAAGATTTTTTTTGGGTATTCTATGCACACTTTTTTGTGAAAGAGTTTAAAGTAGCCAATATAGAAGACTCCCTTGCTTTTGCCTTTGAACGTTACCCAGAATACTGTTTTGAGCAAAACAATCATTGTTTACCTTTTGGAGTACATGCATGGGAGAGGTATAACCCTAGTTTTTGGGAAAAACATAAAAAAAATCTATTTAATAACTCAAAGAATAAAGAGAATTTTTATTATAAAATCTCTTCATCAAAAGAGAGATTAATAACAGATTTAGTTCCTGGGATGGTATAATTAAAAGTAAAATCAATGCAAAGTGAGACAGATGAAAAAAGTAGCCATCGTAATACTCAATATTTTATTTATATCAATTTGTTCTGCTGAACCTCTACCTGAACTGCAAACTCAAAATAGAGGTTTAAAAATAGTCCATAAAGTGCAAGAAGTAAAACAGCAAGAACAAAGGGTTGCACTTGTAATAGGAAACAATAACTACTCAGGAATGCTCTCTAAACTCCATAACCCTGTTAACGATGCACTGGCTATGAAAAATGTATTGGAGCAGAAAGGCTTTAAAGTTATTTATGGTGAAAACAGTACAAAAAAAGAGATGAATAAAAAACTAGAGATGTTTTACTCTACCATTAAAGAAGGTGGCATAGGCATGTTCTACTTTGCAGGACATGGAATAGAAGTGGAAGGAATAAACTACCTTATTCCTACTGACTCTAAAATAAAAGAAAAAAGTGACACAGAATATGAAGCCCTTAATTTAAACAAAATTACCAAACGTATGCAAAAGATAGGAAATCGACTCAATATTATTGTTTTAGATGCTTGTAGAAATGACCCTTTTAGCAGAGGTATAGGTATAGGTGGACTAGCAAAAACCGAACCCATAGGTATGTTTGTTGCCTACTCTACAGGGGCTGGAAGTGTTGCAAGTGATGGTAAACTAGGAGAGCATGGTCTTTTTACTAGCTCTTTAATCAAATATATAAAAAGAGGTCTTAGCTTACGAGATGTGTTTCAACAAACACGTGCAGAGGTCTATAAAAAGTCGAACAAAAAACAGTTTCCTGCCATTTATGACCAGACCATTAATGGTGATTTTTACTTTACAAAAAGTGACAAAGAAACACCCATAGTTAGCAATGAACCAACTCGAAGCACTGCTGCAAAGAGTACTGATATAACGAACAATATAGTAATAGAGTCAAAACTAAAAGAGCATATTAAAGTATCATTACAGGGCAGTAACATAAAAAACGGAATGCTAGAGATAGTTCTAAATATTCAAAATCTTAAAGCTAAAAAACAGACGCTACACTACCGAGTAAAATGGCTAGACAGTGAAGGGTTTGAAGTAGGTGAGAGTCTTTCTATTTGGCAACCTCTATTTATCGACGTTGATGAGTCAAAAAAAATCAAAGAACTCTCTATGGTACCCAATGCTCATAGTTACAAAATTTACTTTAAATAGGAGAATAGATGACCATAAAAAAAACAGTAACTACTCTAAGCCTCATTCTCCTACTACAAGCTTGTACAACCAACCGTGGAAAAGTTATACGCATTGACCCAAAGGAAATAAGGGATAGCAATGCCGACTACGGTTCTGAAGATTTACACCTCTTTACAAAAAGCATGATTCAGTCACTTTTACATTCAAATGTATTGGGTTCATCGACTCCATACCTAACATTAGGAAAGATACACATGGGAAAAGGTTTAGATGAACATGTCGATACAGGTCTTATAAAGAATAGCTTACGTAACCACCTGTTAAAAACCCAAAAAGTTCATTTTTTAGATGAGGAACTTATGAAAAACAACCTACAAAATATAGATTATGTGCTAAGTGGAGAGCTACATGCTATTAAGAAAGACACCTCTACTGTCATAGACAACTTTTACAGTTTAAACCTAAAACTAACCAACAAGAAAAATGCTCATGTGGTTTGGTCCGAAGAGAAAGAGATACGAAAAATATCTCTGAAATGATGAAGTTACTTTTAATATTTTTATCTCTTTTTAACATTGCTTGTTCTCATAAGACATCTACCGTTCATTGGGGTTCAAAAGAGCTAAAAGAGATGAGTAAAAATATGGTTCAAGAGATTTTAAAATCACCTCCTATAGAGTTATCTAAAAAAAGAGTTTACTATTTTGGAAACATAAGAAATGATAGTCATGACCAAATAAACACCAAAGCCTTAGCCCAAAAAATTACCCATGCCTTAACAAAAAGTAAAAATTTTACTTTTACAAATGACAAAAATAGCCCGTATGACTATATGTTTAAAGGAAAAATCTCTAGTATTTTCAAAAAAAACCAACAAAGCAAAGAGATGTTTTTTAACTTTAATTTAATCCTTATAGAACAAAAGAGCTCTTCTATAGTTTGGAGCCATAGTGTAGAGATACGTAAATTCTATACACGTCCTCTACTTGACTGGTGAAATAGAAAGATAGTACCCCTCACCTCTTCTGTTGTGAAACAGCTCATAAGGAAGTTTTCGTTTAAGCTTTTGCATAAATGATTTTACTGCATTTTGACTTGGGGGCTTACTGTAGTCCCACATGTACTCCTCTATCATTTCATAGGTAACCATGCTATTTTCTGCTAAAAGCTTCATAAAAACTCTCTCTTTATTGCTTAACTCTATCTTTTCACCCTCTACATGTAAAAGGCTCTTATCATAGTCTAACTCTATATCATCACTCAGTTTAATATAACTGCTCAACTCAAAATACTCTAAAAATTTATCTAAGAGGGTTAAGGTTTTTTGCGTCGTAAATGGCTTGGTTACATAGGTTAAAATATTTAAGTTTATAGACTCTAAAAGATACTCCGTCTCAGTATAGGCAGATATAACAACTATAGGAAGGTCTCTTCTATACTTTCTAATATGCTTACCCAGTTCTATGCCGTTTGTATTTGGCATGTTTATGTCTGTTATAACGATGTCTATACTGTTTTGATTTTCAATATAGATATCATAAGCTTCATCTCCATCAGAAGCGAGTAAAACTCTATCAAAAAAATTAGCGAAAATCTCTGCTACACTCTTTCGCAGTGCTAAGTCATCTTCGACATACAATATGCTTTTACTTTTTAATTTACTATATTTATCTGCTATCATCGTACCAACCTTATGATGAAAGTAGAGTTTTCATTTTCACTTGTAACCTCTAACTTTCCATTAAAATGCTTCTCTATAATTACTTTAGAGACATAAAGACCAAGTCCTAAGTTTTCTAATTTACTATCAGATTTGGTAGAGAAGTTTGCTTCAAATATTTTATCAATATTTTCTTCATTAATCCCCCCTGCTTCGTCTTTTATACTAATAATATACTCGCTCTCTTTTACTTCTGTGCTAATATAAATAGAAGCTCTATCCTTAGAAAATTCAATAGCATTCTTAAGAATGTTTACAATAACTTGTATGAGTTCATTTTCATAAACCAAAACCTTAACATCTTTGTCATACTTTTCTTTAACTACTATCTCTTTTTGAGCTATTTCATTTTTTAAAAACTTTATAGACTTAGAGACAATAGGCAAAACAAAAATAGCATCTTTAACTTTTTTAGGCTTATAAAACTTTTGAAAATCATCAATGGTCTCTGATGCAAACTCTGTATAGTTTTCTATCTCTATAAGCTTTTTATCAAGCTCTTCACGGCTTATCTCTTTACCCATCATCATTTTCAAGCGTAAAGTAGAAGCTGTAGAGGCTATTTTCCCAATAGGCTGTCTCCATTGATGAGAAATCATACTCAATAACTCTCCTGCTTGAGCCAAACGGGATTGAGCAAACATTACATTATTATTGTCTTCTATCTCTTTTTCATATCCTATTATAAGCTTATTTAAAACCTTAGAAAAGAGTAAAGAGAAAATTATCGAAACAAAACTAACCAGCAAAAGTAATTTTAAATTTCCAGACATCTCATCATCAAGCTTCTTTTGAAAAAGTTTTTTCTTCTCCTCTATCGCAATATATCCATCATTTTCAGAAATAACAATAGCGTAATTTGTTGACTTAATATTTTGAACTATTGCAATCTTATTAATAAAAGTATCAGACTTACAGTCTGTACCTTTATAGTGAATAAACGTACCTTTTTCATCTGCACTTAATAGTTTAGAAACAATGCTATTTTTATTTTCAGCTTGAACCAAATCGAAGAGTTTCTCTCCACATGGATGTCCTACAATATTAATAATATTACCTTGTTTTTGATAAAAGTAAATAAAACCATTATCATACTTTATAGAGGAAACAAGATTAAATGTCTCTTTTACAAGTTCACTCTCTTTATTTTCTTTATAGATAAACTCTAAAAAAGACGCTATATATTTTGACTTCTCTTTTAAAGACTCTAGACTTTTTAGACGAAGCTCCTTTTCATAATTTTTTAACTCTTTTTTAGTGTACTCTTCATGTTTGTACTTAAGTATAAAAGAGACCGCCTCACTATAAAAAAGTATGAGAAAAAGTGGAAAAACAATAGTAATGACAAGAAGATGTTTGATGAAAAATTTTTTAAAACTCTTTTTAGTCAAACGTTTCTTAGAGTTATTTTCTTTAATTTTCTTTTCCTTTACAACTATTTTTATAAATTATATAAAGGCTAAGTGTCTTGAAAGTGTTATTTTTTATTAATTTACTAAAAATTCTATTTTTTGAACCAAAACATTTCCATCTTCTAAAAATAGACCTCTGCTTTTTGCCTCTTTTGACTTCTTACCTAAATCTACCAAATCATCTTTATTCATGCTTTTTATCTCTAAAATAGGGTCTTTGCTCAATAAAACATACACTGTAGTCTTCTCTTCCTTGCAATTATTACACTCTTTTGTGGCAGAAACATCAACTCCAAAATCTTTAGGAAAAGAGAAGTTACCACGAACCTTATTTTTACTTGGTGTCATAACCTCTTTTTTGCCCTTTTTATCTAAATAGACCACATACAAGTACCCTTTATCTTTCCCTGTGTCAATCTCAAACTTAACAGCTTCATTTTTCTTATAGTTCTTCTTTCCTTTAACCAAAAGCGAACTAGGAGAAACCTTTACCTCTCTTGTTTGTGGCTCTACCTTTGTAGCTGAACAACCAACCATCAGTAAAGAGACTATAAATAAAATGCTTATTTGAAATACTTTATTCTTTTGCATTACTCTTCCTTTTTTAATTTACAATAAAATACATTTTAATAGAATTTAACTTAAATGGTGGCTATATACATAAAGATTAAATTTAAATAGTCATTAAGGAGATTAGTTTAAAAAGTGGTAGTAAGAGGGGGACTCGAACCCCCGACCTCCGGCTTATGAGACCAGCGCTCTAACCGGCTGAGCTACCTTACCACACATTTGTTTTGAAGTGGCGAAATTTTAGCTAAACAAGACTTAGATGTCAAGTATATTTCTAATTTTACATATTTTATTTTATTTTCACTAAAACTTTAGTGCAAATGACTAAAGTTTATTGATTTTTTTACTATAAGTTATTGACATTTCTCAAAAAAAACATTATTATTCCAAAAAAAATTATATAAGGAGAAACCAAATGTCATTTCAGCCATTAGGTAATCGTGTTCTTATACAGAGAGAAGAACAAACAAATCAAACAGCATCTGGTCTTTATATTCCAGATTCGGCAAAAGAGAAACCATTAAATGGTAAAGTTATAGCTCTAGGTAAAGAGGCTATAGAAGCTGGTATCAACGCAGGTGATACCGTAGTGTTTCCAAAGTTTGGTGGAACAGAGCTAAACATAGATGGTACAGACTATCTTATTATGAGTTCTGATGATATTTTAGGAATCATGAACTAAATTAGTCATAATAAATTTAAAAAGAACGAAAAAAGGATAAAAATTGGCAAAAGATATATATTTTTCAGATACAGCAAGAACAGGACTTTTTGCAGGTGTTAGTAAACTGGCAGACGCAGTAAAAGTAACCATGGGACCTCGTGGACGTAATGTACTTATTCAAAGAGCTTATGGTACACCACACATTACCAAAGATGGTGTAACTGTTGCACGTGAGATAGAACTTGAAGACACAGTAGAAAATATGGGTGTTCAAGTAGTAAAAGAGGCAGCCGCCAACACAGCAGACGAAGCTGGTGATGGTACAACTACGGCTACAGTATTAGCCCACTCTATCTTTAAAGAGGGTCTTAGAAACATCACAGCTGGGGCCAACCCTATAGAAGTTAAACGTGGTATGGACAAGGCATCAGCTTCTGTTATTGAAGAGCTTAAGGCAATGAGCCAAGAGGTTCAAGACAAAGAGAAGATAGCACAAGTTGCAACCATCTCGGCAAACTCAGATGAGACCATTGGTAACCTTATTGCAGAAGCGATGGAAAAAGTAGGTAAAGATGGTGTTATTACTGTCGAAGAGGCAAAAGGGATTGAAGATGAACTAGAAGTGGTTGAAGGTATGCAGTTTGACCGTGGTTATCTTTCACCTTATTTTGTAACCAACCCAGAGAAGATGACTTGTGAACTAGAGAACCCTCTTTTACTATTGACTGATGCAAAGATTACATCTCTTAAAGATTTAGTTCCAGTGTTAGAGCAGATTCAACAAACAGGAAGACCTCTTGTAATTATTGCTGATGATTTAGAGGGTGAAGCATTAGCTACTTTGGTTCTGAACAAACTAAAAGGTGTTCTAAACATCACAGCTGTTAAAGCTCCTGGTTTTGGTGACCGTAAAAAAGCAATGCTAAATGATATTGCTATCTTAACGGGTGCAACACTTATCACTGATGAACTTGGACTTTCGCTAGAGAAAACAACATTAGCAGAGCTTGGACAGTGTGCTAGAGTAGTTATTGATAAAGACAATACTGTTATTGTTGATGGGAAAGGTGACACAGAAGCAGTAGAGGCTCGTGTAGCAGAGATAAGAGTACAAGAGCAAAATACTACAAGCGAATATGACAAAGAGAAGCTTCAAGAGCGTCTTGCAAAACTCTCTGGAGGTGTTGCTGTTATTAAAGTTGGTGCTGCAACAGAGACAGAGATGAAAGAGAAAAAAGACAGAGTTGACGATGCTCTATCTGCAACCAAAGCTGCGGTAGATGAAGGTATTGTTATTGGTGGTGGGGCTGCACTTATTAAAGCTGCTGCTAAAGTAGAGCTTGACTTAAGTGATGACCAACTTATTGGTGCAGAAATTATCTTAAGAGCTGTTCAAGCTCCTATGAAACAGATTGCAACCAACGCTGGATACGATGCTGGTGTAGTTGTAGATAAAGTTATAAACTCTACAGATGCAAACTTAGGATTTAACGCAGCAACAGGTGAATATGTAGATATGCTTGAAGTAGGAATCATTGACCCACTTAAAGTAGCACGTGTGGCTCTACTTAATGCAACTTCTGTATCAAGCCTACTTCTTACAACTGAAGCGACTATTTCAGATGTAAAAGAGCCAAATATAGATGTTCCAACTCCTGCTATGCCAGACATGGGTGGTATGGGAGGAATGGGTGGCATGGGAATGTAATTTTCCCCCTTTTCTCTTCTTCTAGTGGTCGGTATATCCGACCCTACTCCTTTCTTTTGACAATTCTATTATATATTTATAAATTAGAGTATTATTTTTTAATAGTATATGCTATATATTAAATTAAGATTAATATAATAAATTAAATATTATAATTAATTTATAAAAAATAATAAAATATAATATATAGGAATACATTATGAAGAAAACTCAAAAAAATATACTAAGTACGTTAACCCTTCTATCATTGTCCATTATGTCTAATGGCTGTGTTGCTAAAAATGCTGATGGTAGTTACAACAGTGCATATAGCTATCACCCTTATGTTAAGTCTACAAAAAAACATCAAGCTTCTACTCAAATCAATCGTAACGTTAAACATATTCGTAGTAAAATAAAGATTAATCCCCCTATAAAGCATGTAGTAAACAATATTCAGTTAAATAGATTGAACAACCCCCATCTCTCTTCCACAAATCATATAGCAACGAAAATCAACTTCAATAGATTTAACGACTCTGATTTCTCTCCCAAAAACCATCTAGCAAACAATATTGAAAGCGTTGCAAAATCTTTACTCGGAACTGACTACCAGTATGGAGCAAATGGACCTTACCAATATGACTGTTCAAGTTTTACTAAATATGTATTTTCAAAAAATGGCATTACCCTACCACGTGTCTCTCGAGACCAAGCAAAAGTTGGTCAGCTTGTTAATGCATCAGACTTACAAAAAGGTGATTTAATTTTCTTTAATTCTAAAAAATCTACAAAAGTTGCTCATGTAGGTATCTATTTGGGAGAAGGTAATTTCATTCATGCCAGTTCAGCAAAAGACCAAGTGACCATTAGCAATCTAAAATCAAACTACTATAGTAAACATTTCAAATGGGGAAGAAGAGTAACCAATATGCAGCATTATGCAAGAAGATAAGAGTAGACGAATTGTCTACCCTTTATAATTAAAAGTCGTAAGTAATACCTGCACTTACAGCATCTAAATCTGGTGAACCACTTTTATAGTAAAGTCTTTCATAATCTACAAAAACTCCAAGACCCTTCTCTTGGTCTCCCTTTCCATCAAACTCTCTATCATATTTAGCATCTTTTTTCTTATCATCCGATAGGTCATACTCAACACCTGCACCAAAAGCTAAACCTGTAGCATCAGTACGACGTAAAGTTCCTTGAGTTGTAGTTTTAGCCATACCTACCAAGCCATAAACATTCGTAGCATCACCTACTGGTAACATTGGCTTAACAAACACACCTGCATGTTTGACCTCTCCACCATCACCTTTTTGGTTACTTAGCATACCTCTTGCTTCAAGACCTACATACTTGTTAAAGTCATATCCAACTCTTGCCATAACACCTGCTGTTTTATCTACTCCACTTTTGGCACCTTTACATCCACAGTTGGTATCGTAACGTGTAGCTGAAATACCAAGACCAGCATAAATACCAGAAACATTTGCAACAGGAACAACGGGTACAGGAACAGGTGTTGGAGTAGGTGCAACCTCTTCAACTACAGCAGCTACCTCTTCCACTGGCTCAACAGGTACTGCATCAGCCTCTATAACTTCTTCTTCATAGGCTACGGGGATAATGTCCCCACCAGCCATAACAAAATGTGAACTTGCAATCAATGCGATTAAAGATAAGTGTATTCTTTTCATTATATATCCTATATATTAATTTTTTATATCTATAATATTAGCATAAACAGTATATAACTTAAATTAAACTTTAATTAATTATTTAAATTAATAAAATTATTTTTTCTATAGAATCTAAAAGTAAATAAAAGAGAGATTTCTAAGCTCAATTGAGCTTAGAAAGATGTTATTTTTTAGTCAAACTCCAAGTCAAAGAACTACTGTCCCACTTAGCACTGTAGTGATTTCTCTCACTCCCCTCGGAGGTTTGGGCTATAAGTGTATATGAGAAAGGAATGGTCTGTAGCTCAAGCAAGTTTTGACCACGTACGTTAATTTTACGAATATGCTCTTGTGCAGATGGAAGTTCTAAAATTCTCTCTGCATTTTTAGATAATGTTTTATTCTCTATGGCATAAGCATACAGAGCATTCTCTCTAGCTGACCCAGCCAATAAAAACTTACCCTTTTCACTTTTGAGTAGCGTAATGGTTAACGCATCAAATCCCTCTACACGTTGAAGCACTCTTTTACTCTTCACATCCACATGGTAAATAACACCCTTTTGACTTTTATAGTCACTCTCATCTATGGCTGAAACCCATAATGTGTGGTCATCACAGTCATAAACTAAAGAGATAATCCCATAAGGGTTAGAAGCACTGGGGTGAACATCATCAAAGTTCATAAAAATATCTAACTTACCTGTTTTGCTATCAAGTCTATATATGTTCTTCTGTAAATTAAAGGTAGTAGGCTTTATGGAGATAAATGGCATAGGAGCCAAATAGGCATTGCCTACCTCATCTAAAGCATAGGTAGAAAAATGCTCATAGGTCTCCCAAGCCTTTGGGTGAATAACCTTTGAGAAGTTCTTTCCCCATAAAAAAGCCAAGCCTTTAAACTGCTGTTGAGAGAGGTCTATGGTAATGGGTTGCGTTACTTTTAACTGTTTTAAAAATTGTGGATGTCTTGCACAGCTTTTTTGTTTGTTGAAATTTTCTATGGTGAATTTCTTTTCCACTACAGCTTCTTTTGTTTGAGTGTTTTTTTTGTTTATTACAACAAATGCCACCCCTGCTACTACTAAAAGCGAAATTATAATTGGTAGATATTTTTTCATTTTTTTCCTTAATTTTTATATATTTTGGAATCCAAGGGCAGACACATCGGTCTGCCCCTACGAATTTTTAACCTATGCAACCTGTAGGGGTAGACCAATGTCTCTACCCACATTATTTTATCGGTACAAATTTAGGACCAACTACACATGGGAATGTACGCACCTCAATATTACCATTACTATCAATAACCGTATCAGCCCAACAATACTCATGCCCTACTCTCGCATCATTTTTAATGCGTGGTACATACCAAAGTACAATATTCTCACCATCAATAGACTCATTTTTAGAGACATAACGCTCTACACCATCCTCTTCTAAGTTACAACACGAACCAAGAGTAAGCAAGTCTTTGTCTCCTTCACCCTCTTTAAACTTCGTTACAAAAAGTGTCGCATTATCACCTCTACTGTCATCATGAAACTGTCCTCTATTTGGCTCTACATAGTAACCTTTTTTCTCATTTTCATCAGTAACCTTGTAGAGGTACTTGTTTTGGTCATACACCTTTGCATCTTTTTGAAAGTCACTCTGCTCTGTAAGCCACTTTTTCCAAGAGCCATCATACTTATAAAAGTTCTCTTTATCAGAAAACGCCATATCCATACGCATCACAGGTCTATAGATAGCATTCTCTCCACAACCTCTACCCTTGTTTACACCTACTACCCTAAATGAGCCATCATCAAAAAACTCAAAACGGTTCTCATAACGGTAGTTACACGCCATCGGCCATTTTGGGTTACGAAAATCTTGTGTTAAGTAGAAACCTACTTTTCTCTTCTGTTCATCATAAAGCTCTTTAACTAAAGGCCCATTAAAAGGAAGTACCACAGAGGTTGAGAACATAGGGCAACCCATGGCATCGTTATAACCAAAAAAGAACTTACCCTCATCTCCTTTTACAAACTCAACTTGACGACCTGCCATCACCACATCACCAGACGCATCAGCTTCACCTTTACCCTCATAAGCCACATGCCAGTCTACGATTTTTGCTGTACTTAAAACCTTTTGACCCTTAAACTCTACGTTTATAATTTCTAAACCATCTGAACCTGTGAGCCTATAGTCTAACTTCCAACCGTTCTGCTCTAAATGCGTATCTTTCTCACAAAAATTTTTCATAATGTAACGATTTTGAAGTGAACGCTCTGAGATACAAGCAGGAGTTGTAGTCTTACCCAGCCCAGCCCACTTAGCAGCAGCCAAAGTCATCTCGGTTAGGTCTACTATTGCCCAAAGAGCTTGTTCATTTTTATGGTCAGAAAAGGTAGGAGCCACACAGAGATGTTCAGAGTTTTGACAAGGAGAGCCTTGTAAAGCACCACGTACATTTGCCATGCTCATATCTTGCCTTCTTGGTGTTCTCTCTAACGCTTTAGCCACTTCTGGAGCATTAAGAGCTATGGCTTGGGCTATGTGCATTAAACGCAACGATATATCTGGTTGCATACCTGCATGATTTGTAACCTCTAGTACTTTTTTATTATCTATATCGACTACAGCTCTTGTTGTTGTATTGGTTACATAGTTGTACTTTTCAGCTTGATAACACTTATGCATTTTACAAATGGTTTTAGATGATTCTGACAACACAGAGACAATAGCAGGACGAATACGCATCATGTCATTATGCAGAGCTTTTCCATTTCGCATGGTATCTTTTAAAAATGCTTTATCTTTAAGCAGAATATCTTGTGCCAATACTCCACTACTATCCAGCTCTGAATCATCTAAAGGCAAAATAGCTTGACCACTTTGTATAACTTTTTTTAAATCTTTTAAATACTCTTTAACTTCAGGAATATCACCATATGTCTTTGTAGAATACTGTGGCAATATAATTTGTTCTTCAACTCTTTTATGAGGAGATAGACTCTTAGAATTATTCCCCTCCACCATAAACCAATAGGTCACTAACACTACTAAACCAACCGATAAAATACCCATACTAATCTTTATTTCATTACTCAAAAGTTAACCTTCCATCTCAAAATAATAAGGAGTCTGCATCTCTATAATGGTTAGAGTTGCTATTGCAAAAAAGAGTATAATCACTGTGAGCTTTAAAAGAGGCACTCTGTCGCTATTGAACTTTAACAGATTCACAAATATAGAGAAGAAAAATACCGACATAAACAGATGCTGGACTCTAAAACCATAAAATCTATCAAGTAGAGTTGACATTAACGCAACCACCAAAGCAAAAGCTATCTGTGCATACCATTTAGAAGGTGTCACAGGTGGGTCAGTAAGCATAAAATATATAAATAGAATAAATGTAACAGAGTAGAGACGATGGTAAATATCTTCAAAAAGCATTACAGGGTCATAACCAACAACTAAATAATACTGTAAAAGAAGATAAAAGAGTATAAATGTCAAAGGGATAATCCAACGATTTACACGTATAAGTATAATGATGGCTACCATAGAGACAACAATAGACAACCATAACTCATCACCAAATTGACCAGTAATTATATGTGCATCTTTATAAAAAAAGAGCAGAGCCATAATCAGTGCAAAGTTAGAGGGGTTAAAGAACTGCTTACCTTTGAAAGTAATAAAATGTTTTTGAGCCAAACCCAAGGTTATTACTAAAAGATATATCCAAATATGAGGTGAGTACATAAGAACAATCACCCCTATGGCTGTAGAGAAAGCAGCATAAGAGAAATAAAATTCTCTACTTTTATTAAAGTAGAGAAAAAGATGTTCTATAAAAACGGTAAAAGCCAAAATGGCAACAATCTCTACCCAACCCAAGTAGATATTTGCCACAAAACTTCCAACAATCAACAGAAAACAAAGATTAATATTCTGATGAAGTTGTAAAGGTATCAACGATACTACTCCCCTTTTATAATCTTATCAGCAGCTTTAAATACCTTATTAACATTATCTTTTATCCATTTACTGTCCATCCACTCTTCAGGACGAACTTCAACACCTTGAACCAAAATACCAAAGTGCAAGTGGTCACCAAGGGCTAAACCAGACTTACCAGTCTGTGCTATGACAAAATCAGCACCTATCTCTTCACCCTCACTAACTACAATGTTTGAACAGTGACCATAAAGAGTATAGAGTCCCATACCATGGTCAATCATTGGCATATTTCCATAAATACCATTGTATTCTGCAAAGACAACTTTACCAGGATTAGAGCTAACAACCTTTGCCATTTTTGTACTTGCCATATCTAACCCAACATGATAGGAGCGAGAGACTTCATTCTCTTTTTCTCCATAGTAGTAGTGACGTTCATCTCCAAAAGAGGCAACCTTAGCAGCATTTTTTAAAGGATAAAACTTTTTAATTTTCCAAGAGTCTAACATCTCATCTGAAACATTTTTGGCGAGTGTATGAATAACCTCTTCATTTTCAAGTCTCATGGTCTCATTGACTGCTTTTAACTTCTCTAAACGGTCAGTAATGGTTGAATACTTTGGTTCAGTATCAATCAAATCAGAAATTTTTCCATCTATAAACTTATCTTTAGCTTCTATCCATGATACTTTATAATTTTTTGCCATAACATAGAGAGGTATATGTGCTATTCGTTTGTTCCCAGCCTTATCTATGGCTACAATATCGGCTGTAAAATTCTCTTTATTAAATGGCCAAGCAATGAGTGTTGCATAGTATCCCTCTTCTTTATAAGGTTGTGCCTTAAACATTTGACCACCAGCTTTCACATAGAATCCTTTTAAAGATTCATCTTTAACTTGAAAGATAACTAAGGCAGACCCACCACGAGTAATGGAGTAGGAGTTCGAAAGAATATTCACATCTGGACGTTTATAATCAACTTTGACATCAATGGTTTTTTCAACACTGTTACCTTGAAAAAAGTTCCATTTACTCTTATCAGTAGCAATAATTGTAACCTTTAAATTGGTAGCACGAGGGTCTAACATAACACCTTTAACAGCCTTTTTTGGGTAAGAAATTTCAACTATTTTCTTATTAACGTTTTCTAAAAGACGTTCTGTTGCTACAGTCACTTCGTTTGATCCATCACTAACACGTACTTCATATGATTGCAAAGCACTCTCATCTATAATAGGTATTTTTAATGGTACCTTACGATTCCAATAAATAGATGCTTCACTTTGAATAACAGGCTTGTTTCTTTCAAAATCTTTTGAGGTAAAAATATACGCACCTGCACCTAAAAGTCCTGCTAAAACCATTAACCATAAAGTTCCACCTGAACTCTTTTTCTTTTTATAACTAAAACCACTACTTCTCATCTAATAATCCCTTTGTTTTTATCTCTTTTTTAATCATCTCTATTAATATTTTCCTCTTTATATTATCAATTTCAAAACCTACGGCATGTTTATGCCCACCACCACCAAAACTAATTGCTAGAGCTGATATATCAACATGTTTACTTCTTATAGAGACACGTATCTTATCTTCTTGTTCTATCAATAGTATTGACAGTTCAGTTGAAACCAAGGAGACCCCATAGTCTACTATACCGACAACATCTAATATAGTAGCCCCCGCTTCTAAAAGCTTCTCTTGACTAACATACATAAATGCCACTTCACCATCTTTATACAAATCTAAAGTATCTAATGTACTACTTAAAATACGTAAAGATGCCAAAGAGCGTCTCTGCTTCAGATTAAATACTACTTCTGATATATCAACACCACAAGCCATTAAATCTGAGGCTATATTAAATGTATCATTTTTAACATTACTTGTTGTAAAATACTGTGTATCTGAAAGCAGTGCTGTATAGAAGCATGTTGCAATCTCTTTAGTAATAGTAAATTCATCTCGAAACAACTTATATCCAACTTCTGAAGCAGAAACTGCCATAGGTTCTACAACATTAACGGTTCCATATCTGGTGTTGCTTTTATGATGGTCAATATTAATAATAGTTCTAGAATTCAAATCAAATCCTAGTCGGTCAATACTCCCAGTATCACATGCGATAATTAAACTGTCATCAAAATCTATTTGACTTTTTATTTTAACAAAATATGGCAAAAAATCTAAGTTTATGGGCAAATTTGTACCATTATTTACGACTTCTACTTGTTTTCCACTATTTTTTAAAATTCCATAGATACCTAAAGCAGTACCAATTGTATCTGCATCTGGATTTAAATGTGTTACTACCGTGATTTTTTCATAGCTTAAAATCAGTTCTTTGACTTCTTCAATCACGTTCTAAGCTTCCATTTTCATAGACAAATCAATCCAATTTGCTTGATGAATAAGTGCCCCAGAAGATATGGCATCAACTCCTGTTTTTGCAATAGATTCTATAGTGTCAAGTGTTACATTTCCACTTGCTTCTAATAAAATATGGGGATAGTTCTGATTTCTAAAGAGAACCACTTCTTCTATATTTTCATTACTCATATTATCACACATAACAATATCTGCACCAGCATCCATAGCAACTTTCACACTATCAAAATCTTCACACTCTATCTCTACTTTGGAAGTAAAAGGAATCTTTTGACGAACTTCTTTCATAAATTCAGATAAATTATCAATAGTCTTTAAATGAGTATCTTTCAACATTAAACAATCATCAAGCCCCATACGGTGGTTAATCCCCCCACCACAACGAACAGCATACTTCTCAAACTCTCGAAGAAGAGGTCTCGTTTTTCGAGTATCTAAAAGTTTTACTCCATAAGCTTCTACCTTTTTAACAAATTTTGCTGTCAGCGTAGCAATAGATGAGGCATGAAGGGCAATATCTAAAATAGAACGCTCTAACGATAAAATAGATTTAGAATCACCAGAGACATAAAGCAGTTTCTCTCCTACCTTAAAAGGCGTACCATCTTCAACTTCCCAAACCAAGGTTAAATCATACATCTTTGCTAAAACCTCTATATATGCTCTCCCAGCAAAAACACCCTCACTCTTAGCAATAATAAAAGCACGAACTTCTTTTGAGTCACTTATTCGAGAAAAGAGGTCTCCACGACCAACATCTTCTGTGACCATTGCTTCTATAAATTTATGTTTTAACACACTGTCCCCAATATTTTTCGGGGATTATAACATAAATCTTATTTTATCGATTTTAGATATAATAAGTAAAAACTTAAAGTAAAAAAAGAATAAATTATGTCCATAAATATAATAGCAAAAAATAAAAAAGCCTATCATGACTATGAAATACTAGAAAAATATGAAGCAGGTATTGTTCTACAAGGGTATGAAGTAAAAGCCCTACGTGCCAAACGAGCAAATCTTTCAGATGCTTTTTGTCGTTTTATAAAAGGTGAACTTCATCTTATGAATACACATATAGCACACTTAGATACTACAAATACAAACTTTGCAAGAGATACAAGAAGCCCAAGAAAACTTCTGCTTCATAAAAAAGAGTTAGACAAACTCTATGAAAAAGTACAAAAAGATGGCTTAACTATAGTACCCCTTATGCTCTATTTTAATGAAAGAAACTATGTAAAAGTAAGTATTGCTGTGGCAAAAGGTAAACAGCTTCATGACAAGCGTGAAACTTTAAAAAGAAGAACACAACTACGTGAAGCACAACAAGCCATGAAAAATTATAAATAAATTATTTTTTTTGAAAAACCACTATATTGTTATCTATAAATTTAACTACTTTTACTTCCACTATCTTAGCCATAAGCTCAAAACTTTTAGGGGTGAAAAAGCTTATATGTGTGGGGTCTCGTCTATACCACCAGGCTAAAAACGCTTCATCCTCTTTTGGAGGAAACTTTGTCATGAGAACAATATATCCACTCTTATTCGTATGTTCAACCAACAACTTTAAAATTTTAAGAGGCTCTTTTAGATGCTCAAATACTTCCGTAGAGGTAATGAAATCATACATCTTACCCTCATATACTTTTTTAGGATAAAAGTATAAATCATAGATATCAACCATCAAACCTCTTCGTTCTAAAAGCTCTGCCAAAACAGGACCAGAACCACAACCAAACTCTAAAACACTCTCTATATTTTCTTCATAAGGAACTATGGCTTTTTCTATAAAATCTTCAAACATTTTTACATAACCTAAAGAGTCAAAACCATTGTTATGCATATCATATTTGCTCTTTTCACTCTCTTTATCTATAATAAACTTATCATCTAAATAGATAAAACCACAAAAATTGCAACGGTAATAGCTTAACTCTTTTTTATTATCAAAGATAACAGTTGTATCTGATTGACAAATTTTACACTGATGCATAAGATACCTCCCCTTTATAAAATCGAATTATACCATGAACTTTTTTTTCATGTAGATTAAAATAAATATTAATAAAAATATATATATCCATAATAAATATACTTTTTAAGGAAAAAAGTGTTAAAGTACAATACATTAAAATTTAAAGGATGTACAAATGAAACTATTACTAAGTCTAATGATTGCAGGTTCAGCACTATTAATTGCAGGTGGAGATATTATGCCTGTTGAAGTTGTAACAAAGTTTGAAAAAATGGAACCAGCTCCAGCACCATCAAGATGTTATAAACCAAATATTAAAAAATGTCCAGATTGTGTTGATGTAGCAGAAATCTGTCCAGATGACCCAAACTTACCAATGGCTGAAACAGTACCATGTGAAGGTCTTTTAAACCAACAACAAGCAGGTCACTAAAAACCTCTTTTACTACCTTTTGGTAGTAAAAGCTTTATATAAACATTTTCTCTCTTTCCATTTATACTTTTTATCTTCTCTAATTTTTTTAAAATACAAATCACCAGAGTTTCGCCAAGCATCTAATAAAACACTATTGTTTATCCCCTTACCTTTTAAAGAGACACAAAGTGCATTGTGTTCATTTAAGTACCCTATATTGGCTCCAACAGCATGAAATTCTAATGTCTTATAATTTTTCTTAACCAAATATCTTAACAAGTCCTCTGCCCACTCATAACAGAGTCCTCTTTTTTTTAACCCTATATTCACTAAGCTATTTTGTAACCATGGGGAATCAATAGCTTTATATTTTTTGGCTAATAGATAGCTATAGTCTATACTACTTTTTGCTAAATCTTCTGCTTCATAGACATCTACCTTTGAGCCAAGGTGAAGAAGCATGTTTTTTAAGCTAACGACTTTAGCTTGACGTTCTTTCAAGGGTGGGGTCTTTACAGCACACCCCATAAAAAATAGAAGAAGAAAAAGACTAAATAAATAGGTAGTTCGCATAAAGAGAAGTTAAGTAGTTATAAAACAGTACCAATAAAAGTAAAGAAATGAAAACATAAGCCCAAACAAACTTAGGATTTTTTGCAATCACATATCCTCCTACAATACCAGCGATTAACCCACCTACATGAGCTGAGACATCAATACTAGGAAAAGCAAAACCTATACCTAAGTTAATAAGTAAAATAATTCCAAAATCTTTCATGAAGGCTTTAAATTGTGTTACCATTCTATTTTTATGAACAAATACAAACCCAGCCAATGCTCCAAAAAGTCCAAAAATAGCCCCACTCGCTCCAACAGCAGCACTGTCTACATGTATATACATAGAAGCAAAAGAACCAAAAAATGCCGAGATAAAATAGAGGCTCAAATAGGCAGTTTTAGAAAATAGTTTCTCAACCATTTTTCCAACGATGTATAAGGAGAGCATATTCATAACAATATGCATTCCTCCAGAGTGAAGGAATATAGAGCTAAGCAATCTATAGAGTTCCCCTTTAACCACCACAGAGTATCCGTGCAATGCACCTGCTACATAAATTGTCTCAGCCAGAGTATCATTTATGGTTGAGATTAGAAAAAGCAAAATGCTCACTGCCATTAAACTATAGGTTAAAGGTATCTCTTTAAATTTTTCAATATTATTCATAAGCTTATAATACCAAAATAAATAGCCAAAGAGCAAATATTAATGCAATAAACAAGAGCAAATAAAATAACCATCGCAAATAGATAGATAACAAAGAGAGAATCAAATATAAAAAGAGATAACTTTTTTCTAATTGAAAGGCAACCGTTTGAGCAGATAAAGTAAAGAGTTCTTGAAGATAACTGTCAAAAATACCACCCACACCCAAGAGATGACAAAGAATGCTTAAAGGGTAAAAAAAAGTAAAACCTAACGATAGCAGAGGTGAGTAGAGTTGCAAAGAACTAGTCATAGGAAAAACCACATGAACAATAGGCAACATCAAAACAAAAAGTCCAAAACTTATGAGTAGTGTCATCAGATATTTATTAATATGTGAAAAGTAGTGTAAGAGTAAAAAGATATAAAAAACACCTATTACAGAGAACCAAAAAGCCAAAGAGAGTAGCAGTTTAGGAAAAATTATTAACAACAGTAAAATAACAGTTACTAAAAAAGAGAATGAAAGTAACTCGACACCCAAAACTAAAAGAGTCCAACCCATAACCATCATCATATAAGAGCGAATAAGTGAAGGGGGAGCATCAACAAACCAAACATACCAAGCCAAAACAACTAAGACTATAAAACCAACATCAAGCAAATCAAAACGATAAGGAAAAAACTTCTGTTGCATGGGTCTATAAAAAAGACGAAGTAAAAAAAAGAGAAGTGCTGAAAGTATTGCCAAATGAAAACCACTCAATGCAATAAGATGGCTCACCCCCAAGGTGGCTACTTGTGTTCGTAAATCTTTCTCTAAAGGTATAGCAAAAAATATTGCCTTATAAAAGTTGGCTATCATCACATTATCATGCTGTCTATCAACTGCCTCAAACAACTCATTTTTCATATCTTCTTTAGGCTCATATATCTCATTTATTTTAGAAAATACAAATGAGGTACCCAAATAATCAGAAAATTTCATATCATCATGAGGAAAAAGTTTAACACGCATTTGAGAGCTTATATCTTCTGCCCTTATCTTTGTTCTTGAAAAGAAGTTTATATCTAAAGTGGCACTGTAGAGTTTAAGTATGGTGTAGTATTCATCATCTTTCCACTTCTCATACGCTTGTACGACTTGTACATCGGTATAAAAAAAGGGCTTCTCTTTAAACTCTTTATATTCACCATATAAGATAAAAAGTCGTGTTAAAAGTAATAGAGACAAAACCAACATGGTGAGCCAAAACTCTTTTAAATTTAAAAAAAGTTTTGGTTTTTCTAGCAACTGTCAACCCTTTAAATCATAGGTAAATCTATATTTCCCATATCACGTGTATCTATATTGCTATCCTCTTCAAAAATCACCTCAAAAGGAGCATCTCCCCCTTTAGGAGCATCCACAAAACGGGTAAAGCGTTTTTGAAAAACCAGTCTTACTGTACCAGTAGGTCCATTTCTATGTTTACCGATAATGAGTTCCGTATCCTCTTCTGGTTTATTTTGAAACTTATTTTCATACTCTTTACCCTCAGCTTTAGCTTTCATTTCACGCTCTTTTTCAGCAGCTTCACGATAAACATCATCTCTATAAACAAACATTACAATATCGGCATCTTGCTCAATAGAACCTGACTCTCTAAGGTCAGAGAGCATCGGTCGCTTATTGTCCCTACTCTCTACCCCACGATTCAGCTGTGAAAGTGCTAAAATAGGAATCTGCAACTCTCTAGCCAACTGCTTAAGCCCCCTAGAAATCTCTGAAATAACCTGTTGACGACCTTCTGAGCTATCACCCGACATCAACTGTAAGTAGTCAATAATCGCCATAGATATCTCTGGATGTTTCGCCTTTAACTTTCTAAGTTTAGAACGCACATGGTGAATGGTTGCCAAACCACCATCATCTACAAAAAGCTTACGCCCTGCCATTTTATCAGATGCTTTTGAAAGGTTAGACCACTCATCATCTGTCAAATCCCCAACTCTAAGCTTTTGAAGAGGAATAGAAGTTTCAGTAGAGAGCAGACGCAACATCAACTGCTCTGCTGGCATCTCTAGTGAGAAAAAGGCTACACCCTCACCTCTTTCTATGGCTTTTTGAGTTATATTTAAAACCATCGACGTTTTTCCCATCGCTGGTCGTGCTGCCACGATTATCAAGTCACCCTTACCAAACCCTTGTGTATGGTCATTTAAATTTTTAAACCCTGTATCCACTCCAAGTAGTTTTGAGTTACCCAATGCCTTTAGTCGGTTAATCTCTTCTATCATCGAAAGGGTTATCTCTTTAGACTCTCTAAAATCTTCACTGGTACTATTTTGGGTTATCTCATAAAGTTTTTTCTCTACCATATTCATAACTTCTTCAGTTGGAAGGTCATCTTCTATGGTTACTTTTTTAATCGTCGTTGCCAAAGTAGCCAAAGCACGTTTGGTCGAGCGAGACTTTATTTCATCTATATACGCATCGGTATTTGAGATAGGATTTGCAGCCAAAATATCAAGTAAAGCTACCTCATCGTAGTTACCAGTAGAGTTTAATTTTGACTTTAAGAACTCTTCATCTATAGGTTTGTTTTCTCGTGATAAATCTTCCATAGCAATAAAAATATGCTGATGAAAAGGTAAGTAAAAATCATGAGCTTTTAACTTGGCAGCCAACTCTTCAAATATTTGAGGGTCAAAAATAATAGCTGATAGAACAGCTCTTTCAATATTTAAGTTGTACATATTTTCACTCATTATCTATTTCCCTATTTCAAATATTTTTATTATTTTTCTGATTTAAATTTATACTTAGTGAAAATTTTACTATTTATTTTTTTAATGGCTTGGATTTCAGAAGCTAAAGCATCCCAATAGTTAGGCATAGATTTCTCTTTAGGCTCTTGTTCTTCTCCATTCTCTTTTTCTAAATTATGAAGAAGAAACTTCTGAAACTCCTCTTCAATATTTATTTCAAGCTTTGTAAACTTTGCATATACATCGTCTTCAACTTCAAGTTTTATACTTTGCATACTATAATCCTTTTTTGTTCAACAGTATTATATACTAATATTCTTAATTTAGTTTAGCAGAAAAAGCCTCAACCTCTTGCACAAATCTATCAACTAACTCATTTTCAGGAAGCCGTGCAACCACTTCACCCTTTATCATAACAAGTCCTGCCTCTTTACCATAAGCAATGGCGACATCAGCATGTTTTGCCTCACCAATGGCATTAACCACACACCCCATCACCGAGACATCCATAGGAGTTTTAATATGTGCCGTTCTTTTCTCTACCTCTGCTACTGCACTCACCAAGTCTGCCTCTATTCTCCCACAAGTTGGACAAGAGATAATGTTTAAGCCCTCTTTAACACGTCCTGAATCTTTTAAGATGGCTTTTCCTACTTTTATCTCCTCTTCAAGTTCTCCTGTAATAGAAATTCTCATCGTATCACCAATACCATCAAGCAACAATGCACCAAGCCCAATAGAGGACTTCACTGTAGCATGAAAGATAGTTCCTGCTTCGGTTACTCCCAAGTGAAAAGGGTAATGGTTTTTAGGACGCAACATTCGGTAAGCATCAACTGTTCGTTCAACATCAGAGGCTTTTAGAGAGACTTTTATGTCAGTAAATCCTAAATCTTCTAAAAATTTGATGTTGTACTCTGCACTTGCTACCATCCCCTCGGCTGTTGCTCCATACTTATCATCGAACTCTTTCTCTAAAGAACCTGCATTTACCCCTATTCGTATAGGTAAATTACGCTCTTGACACGCTTTAACTATCTCTTTTATTCGCCCCTTTTCACCAATGTTCCCAGGGTTTAAACGAATACAGTCTACCCACTTCGCAGCCTCTAAAGCCAACTTATAGTTAAAGTGTATATCTGCAATTAGAGGCAAAGAAATCTGCTCTTTTATTGCTTTAAGAGCCAAAGCATCTTCCATCTTAGGCACAGCCACACGTACCATATCTGCTCCTGCAAAATGTAGACGGTTTATCTGCTCTACTGTTGCTTCTACATTATGTGTATCGGAGTATGTCATAGACTGTACCGAAATAGGTGCATCACCACCTACGGCTACATCGCCTACATAGATTTTTTTTGTTGGGTATCTTTCTTTCATGTTTTCTTCTTTGTTTTTTATTTTTTTAAGCCTTTTGGCGTAGTATTTTATTTGTACGATTTTTTATGGTGCGATAGCAATCGCACCCTACAAGTCGCATGGCAATTTTATAGATGTACAACCAAGTCAAAACCATAAAAGTATTGATTGACTTCGTCAGTAGTTGGCACTTTCTTTTTTTTGGTTACTTCTTTTTCTTTCGTTGCAAACCAAAGAAAAAAAAGTAACAAGAAGAGTTCAAATTTACAAAGAAATTGTACCAAAATTTAAAAAAACTTTTATGAAAACTCTACAGGGTCCATATCTATCTCTATTGAAGGATTATTAACAGAATGTAGAGCTTTAAGTAAAAGAGAACGCTTTTTGCAACGCAACAAAATATTAAACCGAAACTTATTGGCAATGCGTTCAATAGGAGCCTTCCCCTGCCCTACTATCTCAACACCCTCAAACTCCTTCAACTTAGTAACAGTATCAAGCGTTATCTTCCCAGCTTTCTCCTCTTTAACATGAGAAATCAAAATCCGAGCCAAGCTTACAAAAGGAGGGTACATATCTTCCACAAACATCATCTCATCGTTTAAAAATGCTTCATAGTCATTGATATACATATTAAAAAAATCTGCATTTGCAGATTGAACTATCACATCTGCACTCTTAGCCCGACCAGAACGCCCAGCAATCTGAATAAGCAGACTCATCGCCCTCTCTCTAGCTCTATAATCTCCTAAACCTAACATATAGTCCATACCTAAAATCACAGATAGCGTAATATTCGCATAGTCATGCCCTTTAGAGAGCATTTGTGTACCTAAAAGTAAGTGACTCTCTTTACTCTCAAAACGTTTTAACGCTTTTTTTAACTTTCCTGCTGTACTAATAGCATCTCTATCAAACTGCTCAACGACCATATCTGGTATGCCGTGTTCAATCATCTCTTTTACCTCTTGTGTTCCCATGCGTTCAGAGGTTAAAGGTTCATGCCCACAGTGTGTACAAGCTGTCCTTATGGCTTCAGTATAGTTACAGTAGTGACACTTCAAATGTCGAACTTTACGGTGCAGTGCCATACCCACCGAACAGTAAGGACAAAGGTGAGTTACCCCACATTTTTTACAATACAAGTACTTGAAGTTCCCACGAGTAGGCACAAACAGAAGTGACTGCTCTCCTGCTTTAAAGTTCTCATCTATCTTTTTTACCATTGCATTGGTTAACTGTGTTCCCTCTACAAAATAGTAGTTTTTTTGCGTCTCTACAAAAGGTTTTTTGAGTCGTACTACCTCATACTTATGGTAAGAGCTAAGACTAGGAGTTGCAGAAGCCAAAACTACTTTGGCGTTAAGTTTTGCCCCCATATAAACAGCCATATCACGAGCATGGTAGCGTGGTTTCATCATCGATTTATAGCTGTCATCATGCTCTTCATCGACAATAATTAGCCCAACATCTTTTAAAGGAGTAAAAAGAGCAGACCTCGCTCCTGCTATAACATCTATCTCTCCTGCATAGATTTTCTCTAAAATTTCCTCTTTTTTCTTTTTGGTGAGTTTAGAGTGCCACATGGCTAAACGGTCACCAAAATATTTTTTAAGGCGTGTCTCCATCTGTGGGGTTAAAGAGATTTCA
Organism: Campylobacteraceae bacterium; assembly: GCA_027068975.1. GTDB lineage: Bacteria > Campylobacterota > Campylobacteria > Campylobacterales > Sulfurovaceae > UBA1140. The sequence goes on from JALXFN010000011.1 coordinate 57,607, forward strand.
GGCATAAGAAAGATACACTGTTTCCCCTCTTCTATGGTTTTTGCCATTAAACTAATAAATATTTCGGTTTTTCCTGAGCCTGTTACCCCAAAGAGTAAGGCTTTATCTTTTTTTACAAGAGAGTCGTAGGCTTTTTGTTGGTCATCAGATAATATTGGTAACTCGTTCCCACCGTCTCGGTGGGAATGCATATCTATATTCGATATTTTATTATTATTCAAGCTCTCATCTGCGTTCCCACCGAGACGGTGGGAACGAGGGTTTTGGTGGGGCATAAACAATCCCAACGCTTCCCCCAAAGATGAAAAATAATAGGTAGCAATAAACTTTGCTATCTCCATCTGTTTTTCACTATAATAGGTGTTTAAAATCTCTGATATTTCAGAGGTTTCAAATGTTTCAGGTTTCTCTACCTCTTTAAGTACAATGGCTAATTTTGTTTTTGAGTGTACAGGAACATAGACGCATTGAGCTATTTTTATGGATTCTTTAGAATGATAAGTGAGAATAGGAGCTGAAGATTTAAGAAGAGTGACTTGATAGTAAAAGATGGTAATCTCCTCAAAAATTATTGAGGAAATTATACCACAAATCTAATTGGTCAACTGTTTACATCCATTTGCATTGGTATTATTTGTTTTATTTGTATCACACTCAAACTTACCATTAACTACTTCAAAGGCTACATCACCTAATGTTGATTTAAAAATATATTGGTCACGCCCACTTTTACCTGTTCCTGCACTAAAGTGCCATCTATCTTTTTTATCTTCTGATGGCATAGCATATTCTAAAACATCTGCTGAGTTACCCTTGCTATCAGCAGAAAACTGACCAAAAACATTTGTACTGTCTCCTACAGAAGTAATAGCATTAAACTCTCCACGCAATATCCGTTTCTGTCTCTCCATAGCCAAAGCATTTCTAACGGAAGCTACCAATACTTTAGCCTTTGTTATTTGGGCATCATCTCTTGTAGCTGCTAGTCTTGGTACTGCAACGGCTGCTAAAATTCCGATGATGACGATGACAAATACTAACTCTACCATTGTGAATGCTGATTTTGATTTTAAATTTTTCATAGTATATATC
>JALXFN010000011.1:58708-81117 GCA_027068975.1 Campylobacteraceae bacterium
GTATATATCCTAATATTTTATTAATCTTCCTCGTAAAATAAGAGGATAATCTTTTTCTTTTATAAATTCTTGTACTTGATTACAAATTCTATCTGTTGTAGGGGTAAAAGAGGTTCCTAAAAGTTCTGTTGTTCCACTACTGTTAATATCTACAACAATACATCCAACCTGTTTACCTATTTTAACTTTTGCACTCTTTCCAATATTGTCTACAACCACTCGTCCCTGTCCATCTAAAGTTTGAAGTAGAGAAGACATCTCTCTTAAATCATTTTTAGACTCACCTTTTGCCACAATATAAGAGGAGATTTCAGTCATTATACCAACAATATATTGACTATTTTTAGCAATCAGAGCATCATCTCTAGTCGCTGCCAATCTAGGAATAGCAATAGTTGCTAAAATCCCTATAATCACTATAACAAAAATCAGTTCTACCATTGTAAATGCTTTTTTCATAATATATTCTTTTATTTTTTATTTTTTATTTTTAAAACCAATAAACTGAGCTTAAAAATAACAAATAACTTACTCCATGAAATTCATGGAGTAATCTTTTAATAAAGATTAAAATTTAACTGATTGTCCACCAAGACTATAAGTGTGGAAGAATCCTTTATTAGCTAATGCATTTGCTGTGTTTTCAGCTACTTTATGTGCAGCATCATTATCTGTACCATCTTTTGGTGTAAGTGTAAAACCTGTTGACGTTGAGTTAACATCAAATTTCATTACTGGTCCACCATCACATAAATAAGTAACAACATCTGTTCCTGTATCGTTCATAGATTTTGTAATATCATCAAATCCATTTAACTTGTTAGCTGCTGTTGCTTGTGGAAAGTTTGTCATATCTTGAACTGCACCAAGTGCACCTTGTGATGTATAGTAAGATGTTACTTGTGTCATAAATGATGAAGCACCATCCATACATGTTGCCACTTTAGCATCATCTCTAGTAGCTGCAAGTCTTGGAATAGCAACTGCTGCTAAAATACCGATAATTACGATTACAAAGATTAACTCAATCATTGTAAAACCTTTTTTCATAGAAACGTTGTTTGTTGTATTTGTCATAAATACTCCTTGAATAATTTTTGTTCATTCTTTGTTTTCTGAACTGAGAGTATTATAAACTAAAAATTAAAATAAATAACTTAATTATAAATTTAATTTTATAATTTTTTAAGTTTTTCATATTTACTACTTATTTGACATTTACATTTTGTTTAATAGTATTTTTATCTGTTCTCCTGCTTCATAATTCTCTTTGAGTACACTAAGGTAAGCCTTTATAAATTTAGAAGCTTCGTTGTTTCTATCTTGGGCTATCTCTTGCTCTTTTAGGTTTTCTTGCACAAAATCTGCAAAATCATTCTCTAGTTCTATCTCAAAACGTCTACCTTCAATCGTAAAAATAACTTTTTTCATAAAAACTCCTTTAAAGTTCTTCTGTTATTATTATAGCTTTAATATATAAAAAAATAAAATCACTATAAATTTAATAGGGTTATGTCAAACATTAATTTATGCCCATTTCAATTTGACGTGTGACATGGTCACACCTACGAGTAAAAAGAGGAACCCAAATAAGCCATGAAAACCTTCACCGTATCTAGCCCCTACCAACCAGCAGGTGACCAACCCAATGCCATAAAACAACTAAGCAAATCTATAAAAGATGGGAACCAATACCAAACCTTACTGGGTGTTACAGGTTCAGGTAAAACTTACACCATGGCTAAGGTTATAGAAGAGACCCAAAAGCCAACGCTTATTATGACTCACAACAAAACCTTGGCAGCTCAACTCTACTCAGAATTTAAAACCTTTTTTCCTGACAACCATGTGGAGTACTTTATATCTTATTATGATTACTATCAACCTGAAGCCTATATTCCTCGTCAAGACCTATTTATAGAAAAGGACTCCTCTATAAATGAAGAGTTAGAACGACTTCGACTTTCAACTACAGCTTCACTTCTTTCTCATAAAGATGTCATTGTCATTGCTTCTGTTTCGGCGAACTATGGTTTGGGTTCTCCTGAGGACTACAAGAGCATTGTCCAAAAGTTAGTAGTGGGTGAAGAGTATTCACAAAAGCCACTGCTTTTAAAACTTGTAGAGATGGGTTACAAACGAAACGATGAGTTTTTTGACCGTGGGGACTTTAGGGTCAATGGAGAGGTCATTGACATCTACCCAGCTTACAATGAAGAGTTTGCCTACCGTATAGAGTTTTTTGGCGATGAGATAGAAGATATTTATACCTTTAACACCCTAACAGGTGAAAAGATAGAACACTACAAAGAGGCTACCATATATGCTGCTAACCAGTTTATTGTCTCTCAAGAAAAACTCGCCCTTGCCGTTAAAAGCATTGAAAAAGAGTTAGGTGAAAGGCTCAACTACTATAAAGAGCATGACCGAATGTTGGAGTACAATAGGCTAAAACAAAGAGTTGAGTTTGACTTAGAGATGATAGAAGCCACAGGTATGTGTAAAGGAATAGAAAACTACTCACGTCACTTAACAGGTAAAAAAGAGGGAGAGACCCCCTACTCTATGATGGACTACTTTGAGGCGATGCATGGTCATGACTTTTTATGTATAGTCGATGAGTCTCATGTATCACTTTCTCAGTTTAGAGGCATGTACGCAGGTGACAGAAGCCGTAAAGAGGTCTTAGTAGAGCATGGTTTTAGACTACCCTCAGCATTAGATAACAGACCACTAATGTTTGACGAGTACATTGTAAAAGCCCCCTACTTCCTCTTTGTCTCTGCTACACCAAATGAGTTAGAGCTAAACCTCTCTTCAGTAGTAGCAGAGCAAGTAGTACGACCTACAGGGCTACTTGACCCAGAGATTGAAGTAATACCAAGTACCTACCAAGTAGAAGACCTGCATGACAAGATGAAACCTGTTATAGAAAAAGGAGAGAGAGTTTTAATAACTGTACTTACTAAAAAAATGGCAGAAGAGTTAACTACTTACTATAATAACTTAGGTTTAAAAGTACGCTATATGCACTCTGACCTCGATGCTATAGAACGTAACCAAGTCATTCGCTCTTTGCGTTTAGGTGAATTTGATATTTTGGTAGGTATTAACCTACTTAGAGAGGGTCTTGATTTACCTGAAGTTTCACTGGTGGCTATTTTAGATGCTGACAAAGAGGGTTTTTTACGCTCTACTACTTCACTCATCCAAACAGCAGGAAGAGCTGCTAGAAACTCAAACGGTAAAGTGCTAATGTATGCCAACAAAATGACCAACTCTATGAAAGAGACCATAGAGACCACACAAAAACGACGTGAAAAGCAGATAACATACAACAAAAAGCATGGTATTACGCCTAAAACCACTCTACGTGAACTTGACACAGACCTAAAGGTAGAAGATGCAGGTGAACTCTACAACAAACAGGCAAAATATGAGCGAATGGCAAAAGGCGACAGACAAAAGATGGTCAAAGAGCTAAAGGCTAAAATGTTAGTGGCTGCTAAAAATTTGGAGTTTGAAGAGGCTGCAAGGTTGAGAGATGAGATTGCTAAGGTTAAAAAACTGTAAATAATAATTTATACGTAGGTGTGACCATGTCACACGTTAAAACCAAACATGGAATAAATTAAAATTTACAATCTCCATATAATTCAAACCGAGATTTGACGTGTGACACGGTCACACCTACGACTATTTATGATATAATTCAACCAAAAAGCATAAGGCAAAAAATGAGCATAAACCTAACCTCCCCTGAGCTATATTTTAACCGTGAACTCTCATGGCTAAAGTTTAACAGCAGAGTTCTTGCACAAGCTAAAAATGCTTCACTTCCACCTCTTGAACGTATGAAGTTTCTTGCTATTTATGGAACAAACCTTGATGAGTTTTACATGATACGTGTAGCAGGACTTAAATCACTCTACAAAGCACGTGTCCAAGAGACAGCTATAGACAAAATGACACCTGCTGAACAACTTAAAGAGATTCATAAAACCATTCATAAAGAGCAAAAAGCAGTAGAGTCCTCTTATCATGACATTCTAAATGTGTTAAAAAAGGAGTCTGTTTATATTGAAACTTTTGATGAATTATCTACTAAAAATCAAGAGATAATAGAAAATATTTTTTTTGAACAGATTTACCCTGTTATTATGCCAATTGCCATTGATGCTACACACCCTTTTCCTCACCTAAATAACCTAAGCTTTGCCTTGGCTCTAAAACTCAAAGATGCGAAGGGAAAGACCAAACATGGTCTTATACGAATTCCTAGAATTTTACCACGATTTTTACAAGTAGAACACTGTTATGTTCCTATAGAGTCCGTAGTAGACCACTTTTCAGGAGAACTTTTTCATGGACTAGAAAAAGTAGCATCTACTGCATTTAGGGTTACACGAAATGCTGACCTTGAGATAGAAGAGGAAGAAGCTGATGATTTTATAGAAATAATGGAAGAGGGACTTCAAGCAAGAAATAGAGGAATGTTAGTAAGACTAGAACTCAAAGAGAATACAGATAAATCTTTAGTTAAATTTTTAACCACACACCTTAAACTTGACCCTCTGGACATTTATGACTATGGTATTCCTCTGAACCTTGGTACACTTTGGCAAATAGTAGGTGAAGCATCATTGGCTCATTTAAGCCTACCCTCATACCCACCCAAAACACTACCACCTTTTGATGAAAACTCAGATATTTTTGAAGCCATAGAGAAACAAGATGTACTGCTCTACCACCCGTATGAGAGTTTTGACCCTGTTGTACGATTTATTCAAGAGGCATCGGAAGACCCAAATACACTCTCTATGAGAATGACACTCTATCGTGTAGGAAAAAACTCACCCATTGTTAAAGCACTCATAAAAGCAGCAAAATCAGGAAAACAGGTAACTGTTCTTTTAGAACTTAAGGCACGTTTTGATGAAGAGAACAACCTACACTGGGCAAAAGTACTTGAAGAGGCTGGAGCTCATGTAATTTATGGAATTAAAGGGTTAAAAGTTCATGCAAAAATTACACAAATAACCAAGAGAAAAGGAAAAAAACTTCAAGCCTATCTACACTTGGGTACAGGAAACTATAACCCTGCTACCTCTCGTATATATACCGATATGAGCTACTTTACTACTAAACAGGCCTATAATATAGATGCTACTAAGTTTTTTCACTTTATTACAGGTTTTTCAGACAATACCTCTCTAAAAACACTAACCTTAGCACCCAATAATATTAAACCTAAACTTCTTAAAATGATAGAGCATGAGGCATCTTTTAAAGAGAAAGGTCACATTATCTTAAAAGCCAACTCTTTGGTCGATGCGACCATTACACAAGCTCTATATAGAGCATCTATAGCAGGATGTAAAGTAGATTTGATTATACGTGGTATTTGTACTTTAAAGCCAGGGGTTGAAGGAGTAAGTGAAAACATCTCTGTCTACTCCATTATAGGGAAATACCTTGAGCATCCAAGAATCTACTACTTTAAACATGATGAGAATGAGTGTTATATCTCATCTGCTGACTTAATGCCTAGAAACCTTATTCGTCGTATTGAGATACTCGCCCCTATAACAGAACCAAATCTTGTGCAAAAAATCAAACAGATTCTATCACTACAACTTCAAGATAACCAACTACGTTGGAGGCTAAAAAGTTCAGGTGAGTACAAAAGGGTTAAGCCAAAAGATAATAAAATCATCAACAACCATATGATTTTAGAAAAATACATTACAAAAATGCATGAGAAAAGTAAAAAAGATACACCTGAATATGTAGAGAAATTAGCAAAAAAAGTACTAAAGGATTAGAATGATACTAAAATACAAAGAGTGGACACCAACACTAAAAAAAGGTGCATGGGTGGCAGAAGGCTCAACAGTTATAGGTCGTACAGAGATGGGTGAAGACTCTGCTGTATGGTTTGGCTGTGTGGTTCGAGGTGATGTACATCACATTAAAATAGGTGATAGAAGCAACATTCAAGACCTCTCTATGGTTCATGTAACCCACCATAAAAAAGCAGATATGTCCGATGGTAACCCAACCATTATAGGTAATGATGTAACCATAGGTCATAGAGTTATGTTGCACGGCTGTACCATAGAAGATGCCTGTCTCATAGGTATGTCAGCTACTATTTTAGATGGTGCTGTTATAGGGAAAGAGTCTATAGTGGGTGCTAGTTCTTTGGTTACTAAAAATAAGGTTTTTCCTCCAAGAAGTCTTATTATGGGAAGCCCTGCTAAAGTTGTTCGTAAGTTAAGAGATGATGAGGTTAAAGAGCTGTATGCAAGTGCAGCTCGTTATGTAGAGTTTAAAAATACCTATCTGTAGGGGCAGTGACTTTAGTCGCTGTTGTTTTTCATGGACTAAAGTCCATGCCCCCTAAAAAACAAATAAAGGAATCCAATGCCAACAACCATAAAAAGAAGTCTACAAGACATTTTTAGTCCAACTGTTCTAAAATTTATTTTAAAAATAGGTTTAGGAAGTATTACCATTTGGGTGGCTATTTTATGGTATTTCTGGAACTCATTTGAGAGTTTTGTGACATCATACCTAACATGGATACCATGGGAATGGGCTCAAAACACCATAGCCTATGTAGCTGCTCCACTTGTGGGTTATACACTTATTATTGTCACCATTGCCATACTCACTTCTCTCTATAGTGAAGGGCTACTTATAGAGTTGGCAAAAAAGCACTACCCTGAAAAAAAAGCTATTGCCTCTCCAAGTATAGCAGGTTCAATCAGTTCAACACTTCAATCAACACTGGTTTTTGCTGTTTTATTTATTGTTCTCTCTCCTACCTTTCTCATTCCCGTGGTAGGACAGGTAATCATACTCTATGTTTGGTCTATTTTACTTAAAGCACCTACCGTGCATGATGTTGGTGGACTCTTTATTACCGATAAAGAACTCCTCAAAGAGAAAAAGAGAAAGTCAAATATCATTGCCATGACAGCCTCACTATTTAACTATATTCCTTTTTTAAATATTTTTGCACCTATCTTTGCTCAAATAATGTTTTTGCATCATATTCTGGGTAAAGAGTAGAGAGTTTTTTATAGGTAGTTTACATTTTTAGTAGTTTTGGGGCATGGACTTCAGTCCATGAAAAACAACAGCGACGGAAGTCGCTTCCTCCCCTAAGTCTCAACTATTTAACAACCACTACAGAGACATTTAACCCTGTAGTTTGTGAAATATTTACATCTATATCCCCCTTAAGGTTCTCTCCCACCTTATAATAGTAATTTGACTTAGGTGAAACTTGACCCATAGTAGTATAAATAAAAGGAACAGGATTATAATTAAAGAAATTAATAGACCCTAAGTCATACTGAATATTATTAAAACTACTAGAGATATAATCACCCGAATTGTATAACTTGCCACCATCTACAGAGATATCATCTCTTTTACTAAGTAAAACTGCCACACCCCACTCATGAATAAGGTCATTAAATGTTTTAGATTTACCATTAGCATCTTTATGAACAGCATCCATAAGTGCTTCTTCATTTATAAATTCACTATAAACAATATCATGCAAAAGTTTGGCTCCACCATAGTTACGCATTAAGTAAGCCCCAAAAGAGGATACAGTTGAGTAATTTTCTAAAGTATTGTCCCAAGATTCAGGACTTAATCTATTATTTTGATTAAAAAGAGGATAGCGTCCATTATAATTATTTTTATCACCTGCATCACCTCTAGTAGATGCCACATTTCTAGGTCCATCTATACCCATTTTTACAGCAACCAAATCTTCTGTTGACTCAGACAACATCTCATTTATCCAAGTATCTGTTCCCTGAATAGCTTGTTTTACATTTTTTTGATAAAAATAAATCATATGTTGAAACTCATGTGCCAATGTTGAGAAAACCTGCTGAGGCCAAAAATCATTTTCATCCCAGCTACTTGTTGTTGAATTGGCATACATAATAGAATCTATATAAAACATAATACGTTCATTAGAACCACTATAGCGACTATTTTTAAAGTTATCTTTGGAATAAAAATAACCGATAACTCCTCCACTGGCTTTGTTGTCTTGTGAAATATCTGTTAAAAGTATACTTATATGGTTCGACTCATCAATTAATGCTGAAGAGGTTGGGACACCCCACTCTTCACCAAAAACATTTGTTACCCAGTCATAAATATCATTATCAGAGCCACTTTTTAAAAACTTATTTGCCAAAGTATTAATCATATCATCATTAACACATTTTACTTTTGAACAACCATCTCCATAAGCAGCATCTTCTACCCAAATGGTTAAACTTTTTGCTCCAAATTGTGTTTGAACATTTGTAATGACTTTTCTAGCTGTTGCATTAACTTCTCTCTCTTTAGAAGTAGCATCCATATAAAATACTTTTTTCTCACCTTGAGTATCAGAAATAATTTTATATGTTTTTCTTAAACTTATATCTTCTTTTTTATCATTTTGAAAATCAAATAGTTGATTATTGAACGCTTGTACAAAACTTAATTCTTGTTTATCTTGATGTTTTATAATCTTTAGATTCAACTCTCTTTTATTGTTACTGATGGTTTCTACTCTTTTATTGTTATATGCAACCGTTGCAGTGTGAGCAACTGAATTGGGATTTGAAAAAAGAACATAAACATCTTTTGCTTCCTCTCCTAATTTAAGTTGTAAATTTTTGTCTCCATCTAGCTTTAAAACTTTATAATTATCTGATGATGCATCCATTACTGCATCAATCGAGACACCAGCAACAGCTGTTTGCGTAGTATCTAAATTTGATTTACTGGTTGATGAATCTGATGCAACACTTCCACAACCTATAAACATCCATAAAGAAATTGGTAACGTTACCATTATTTTACTATTTAATTTCATACCATACCTTATATTAATAATTAGAATATAATATAATATTTTTAATTAAGTTTAGTTTAATAAAAATACTTTATTTATAAAGTCTTAATCATTTAATTTAAATTATTTCATTACTAGTCAATTTTTTCTAAAAAACTATCATATGCAGAACCATTCACAACTTTTCATCACAAATTTATGTTAAAATTAAAATAAACAAAGGATATCTATGAAAAATATTAAGAGATTAACACTCATTCCACTGATGATATTAACTACAGCATGTGTGCAAAGACCACCTAAACAAGAGCAAACTGTTATCTGGACTCCCCCTCCTATAACCAACCCTAGTCCAGTTACAACCTATCCTGATATTACATCTCCTAATACAGGTACAGTAAGTATTCCTACTACCATAGAAATACCTTATGAACAACCAAGAAGTCGCTACCTTCAAGGTGCTTATAGCAACAACTATAAACTCAAAAATTTCATTACTATGATGGCTAGAAAGCACCATTATGATAAATATAAATTGAATGCTATTTTCTCAACTGTTCAAAGAGACCCTCAAGCATTAGAAAAAATTGGTGCCTTTAGAAGCTCTAAACCAACACAATCAAAAGCTGTTTTACCTGGGGCATGGGATAAATACCGTAGTAACTTTTTAACAGAGAGTCGTATAAATAAAGGGGTTCAGTTTTGGAGAGAAAACCTAAATTACCTCAATGAAGCTTCTAGGAGATATGGAGTAGCACCAGAATATATTATTGGAATCATTGGTGTTGAGACAAACTTTGGTGGCTATACAGGAAAACACTCAGTACTTGATGCTTTAACTTCTATAGCATTAGAGTTTCCAAAACGTGAGAAGTTTTTTACTTCAGAATTAGAAAACTATCTACTGATGATAAGAGATGAAAAAATTCCTCCTCAAAAAATTAAAGGTTCCTATGCTGGAGCATTTGGACTCTCTCAATTTATGCCAAGTTCCTTTAGAGAGTATGGTGTAGATTTAGATGGAGATGGTCATATCAACCTATTTACTAAAGCAGATGCTATTGGAAGTGTTGCCAACTACTTTAGAGGAAGAGGAAAATGGAACAATCAAATTCCAGTTGCCATGAAGACATACTACAATAAAAGAAGATTTTATGGACTACCAACAGGCTTTAAAACCAGATATACCCAAAGTCACCTTCGCTCTTTAGGTATGAGACCTAGTTCCAATTTTTATGGCTATAAAGGCAAAGTTTCTCTTATTAAACTTAGCAGATATACTAAAGATGAACTCTGGTGGGGAACAGAAAACTTCCATGCTATTGCAAGATACAATCCAAAAGACCACTATGCCATGGCTGTTCATCAGTTAGCTCAAGCTGTTAGAAGAGCTTATTATAGACGATAATTTTCGTAGGGTGTAGTCAGGGGACTACACCCTACACATTCTCCAAAACACGTTCAAGTGTATACTTTAAATCTTCATCTAACTCTAAAGATTTCATCATCCATTTTATGTAACCAGCATCTGAACGAGCTATATCTTCTATGGCTTCACCTTTATACTTTCCAAACTTAAAACTTTTTATCATAACAGGTGTACGGGTCAACTCTTCTAGCTTTACCATAGGATTTACACCTGCATACTGTTCTTTAACTTTCGCCACCAATTTAGACAAGAGCAACTTCATCACCAATACATCACCAATGGCATCATGTGCTTTAATAGTAATATTATGTTTAGCTGCTTCTGCTTCTTCATCTTTATACAGCTCAAGAGAGTATCTAAAGTATTGCAAACGATGATAGTCAGAGTTAGGATATAGATGTTTAGAACAACGAAGAGTATCTATAAGTTTCATAGAGTTTTCAAAACCCTCTTTTTTTAACATACCCAAATCAAATTGGATATTATGAGCAATGAGATAGTTATTCTCATTATTTAATGCAACCAAGTCATTCCAAAACTTGGTAGATTTAAAAGGCGCTTTACCTTCTATAAGCTCTGGAGTAATATTATGTACTTCCATCGCCTCAACTTTGATAGGTACATCAGAAGAACAAAGCTCATCATAAACTTCTACTGCTCCCTTGGCATCCACTATCATTGCACCTACTTGAATGATTCTGTCATCATCTTGGTTTCCTGTGGTTTCGGTATCAAATAAAATATATTTAGTCATTTTCTATATCCTCTTCTTTTTTCATCTACGTTAAAAGCAAAATAAAAATAATTAAAGAAATTATAGCGAATAAAATAAAAAGAAGTAATATTTGGGGAAATTAAAATTATAAAATCAAGAGGGGAAAAATCCCTCTTTAAAGGAGTACGAGAAATAGACTCGAAATAAGAAAGATTATTTTCTTCTAAGCTCTTTAATTCTTGCTTTTTTACCTTTAAGTGCTCTAAGGTAAAATAGTTTGGCACGTCTAACTCTACCACGTCTAAGTACTTCAATTTTTTCAATACTATCAGAGTAGATAGGGAAAATTCTCTCAACACCGACTGAGTTAGCACCAATTCTTCTAACTATCATTGTTCTACCAGTTCCCTGACCTCTAAGTGCTATACAAACACCTTCATAAGCCTGAACTCTACTCTTTGCACCCTCTTTAATATTAACGTGAACTCTTAATGTATCACCAGCTCTAAAATCTGGAACTGACTTGTTCTCTAATTGTGCTTGTTCAAAACTCTCAATATACTTATTTCTCATCATTTACCTTTAATAAAATTCATTGCCCTCTTAGAGCTGTTTATGCATATCTGGTCTAAAGTACTTTGTTTTGCACTTTGCCATAGCATTTTTTAAGTCCGAGATTTTACCGTGATTTCCCTTTAATAACTCTGAGGGGACAGTAATTTCATTATAAATTTTAGGTTTTGAAAAGGATGGTGCTTCTAAAACCGATGATTCAAAGCTTTCTACGGTTAAAGAGTCAGAATTGCCAAGTACTCCCTCTACATTTCTAGCTATGGCATCAGACATTACCATAGAAGGTAGCTCTCCCCCTGTTAAAATAAAATCACCTATAGAAAAAAGCTCATCAGCTACCTCTTCTATAAAACGCTCATCCATCCCCTCATAACGTCCCGATACAAAAACTAAATGCTCTTTTTTAGCCAAACGCTTTGCATCATTTTGTTTAAAGGGTTTACCAACTGGTGTTGCTACTATCACATAAGCTTTAGGAGAAGACTCTTTAATAGCTTTAATACTATCAAAAAGAGGTTGAGGAGTCATAAGCATACCTGCACCACCACCTATCATTGGCTGGTCTACTTTGTTGTGTTTATTGGTTGTATAGTCACGTGGGTTTGTAAAGTTTATAGAGATAAAACCATCTTCAATAGCACGTTTTAAAATAGAATCAGAGAAGTAACCTTCTATAATGTTCGGAAAAAGAGTGAGGAATGTAAATTTCATAAAGAGTTATGAAGCTTCCAATATTTCTTTGGCATCTTTTGTAAAAACAGTTTTTGTTTCCACATCTGTCTTAATTAAATATCTATCTATATAAGGGATAAGAAAAGTCTTAGAAAACCCCTCTTCAACCAATGCTTTATCTGTCTCAATAAACATATAGTTCACATCTGCTAAACGTTGCATTTCAGTTACTTTTCCTAAAATAACACCACTTTCACTTACACTGCATCCCTCTATCTCAAACCAAAAATGTTCACCATCTTTAAGTTCACATCTCTCTTTGGTCTCTTCCATAGTAGCATATATTTTAGTATTGGTTAACTTCTTTGCAAAGTCAACACCCTCATAACCTCTAAAAGATATAATACCTCGTGTTAAATTGACCTCTTTTACTTCTAATTCGCCTGAGCTTGTCTGAAAAGAGTAACCTGCTTTAAATTGTTCGGGAAAGTCTGTATGAAGATGGAGTTTAAGGTCTCCATGTAGTCCGTGAGTTTTACCCACTTGTGCTATGAAGAAACGACTATTTTTTCGCTCCTGCTTAGACTTGACGTTTGACATGGTCAAACCTACTTCTTTGATTCAACATTAACACGGTAATTGGTTCCACCTTTGGCTTTACAACCAGAAATTACCGTCTTAATAGAGTTAATCATTCGCCCCTCTTTACCAATAAGCTTACCAACATCTTCAGCATTAGCTACGATGGTAATCTCATTATAGTTCTCTTCAAGATTTTTAACAGAAACTGCTATATCATCAGGGTAACTTACTAATAATTTGGCGTATTCAGCGACGAATTCGGTAACCATTACGACTACTTACCAGCAGTTATTTTTTTAACTCTGTCACTCATTTGAGCACCAACAGAAGTCCAGTAGTTAAGTCTTTCCATATCAACTGTTACGTTATTCTCTTTAACCATTGGATTATAGTGACCGATTGATTCAATCCAACCACCATCTCTTCTTTTTCTGCTATCTGTTACTACGATTCTGTAAAATGGCTTTTTTTTTCTACCCATTCGTGTAAGTCTAATTGTTGTCATGTTTATTCCTTTTTGTATAATATTTTTGTTTCAGCAATTTAAACGTAAAAAATTACGTGAGCCGTCTGCTGAAGACGTTCAACACTGGTTAACTAATCCAAAACGTGATAAATCACGTGAGTTGTCTGCTGAAGACAACTTCTAAAGTCCTGACAACTGTTCTTAATGAGAGAACACTCATCAACACTTTATTAAAAGCGAATTTTATCTAAAAAATCATTATTTAAAGCTTGGATATTTTGTTCGGTGCTACCGAACCTACAATTTACTCTCGTTCCCAACGTCCTCGTTGGGAACGAGTCCAACAGTTTATATTAGCGTGGAATTCCACCACCCTGTGCCTGTTTCATCATATCTTGCATCTGTTTCATACCACCTTTTCCAGAGAGTTGCTTTGCCATTTTCCCAGCATTTTTAAACTGTTTTAAAACACGGTTTACATGCATTTGTGAAAGACCTGCTCCAGCTGCTAGTCTTCTTTTTCTTGTGTTGTTTAAGAGGTCTGGGTCTTCACGCTCTTTAGGTGTCATAGAGCTAATAAGTGCTTTTATCTGCTTCATCTCTTGTGAGTTTTCCAAATCCATATCACCTATCTGTTTTGCCATTCCACCCATACCTGGAATCATTCCCATAATGGATTTCATCGAACCCAACTTTTTCATAGACTCCATTTGCTCTAAAAAATCGTTGAAGTTAAACTTCCCTTTTTTAATCTTTTTAGTTAAAAGTTTAGCTTTCTTCTCATCAATAATATTGGCAGTCTTTTCAGCCAAAGACTCTAAATCCCCAGCACCCATAAGACGAGAAACAACTCTGTCAGGAATAAACTGCTCTAAATCAGGCATCTTTTCACCAGCACCTATAAAACGTAAAGGGACACCAACTTGATGAGCTATACCCATAGCAATTCCACCTTTAGAGTCACCATCAAATTTACTTAAAACAACACCTGTAATACCTATCTTCTCTTTAAAAGTTTGTGCTGTTCTAACAGCATCCATCCCTGTCATGGCATCTGCTACATAGAAAAGCTCATCAGGATTGGCTACTTTTTTAATAGATGCCAACTCATCCATAAGCTCATCATCTATGGCTAAACGTCCAGCTGTATCTATAAGAACCACATCATAAAGCTCTTTTTTACCTTTGGCTAACGCCTCTTTGACTATCTGCTCAGGAGTTTTATTTTCATCTGCAACTAAAGTAACATCTATCTGTTCACAAATCTGACGAAGTTGTTCTACGGCTGCAAGTCTTTGTAAATCTCCTGCTGCTATAAGTACTTTTTTCTTCTTTTGCTCTTTTAAGAAGTATGCCAGTTTACCTGTAGTAGTCGTTTTACCCGAACCTTGAAGCCCTATCATAAGTACAACTGTCGGTGGCTTTGAAGCAAAAACAAAACCTTGGTTCCCTTTGGCTGTTAAAATTCTAGTCAAGTCATTCTGAAGAGCTTTTAGAAAGTTCTCTTTTCCAACACCTTTTTCTTTAACCTCTTTTTCAACATTAGAAAGAAGTTCTTTAACAACTTTATGGTGAACATCTGCTTTTAGCAGTGACTTTTTTAACTCTTTAAGTGCTTTTGTTAAAGCCTTGTTATCGTCATAAAAACGAATCTTATCTATAGCACCTTTAAAACTATTGGTTAGGGTATCAAACATATTTTATCTCTCTATATTTCATGAAATTTATTGTTAGGATTATAGCAAAATGGGCTTAATGCTACTTCTCATCCTCTTTTTTACTGTCTCTACTTTTATCATCTTTTTTTGGTGACTTTAAAACAAAATAGAAAGTAACTAAGATAACTGCGTACGCGATATAATAATATATATTGTCTTCTGGTAAAGCTCCATTCATATCTAACTCCTATTTATATTTTTGTATATCTTTTGGCTCTTTTGCTTCAAAGGCATAACCTAATAATGAAATAGCCTTTGCATGAAGCAAAATTCTCTTTGATCGTGTTACCGAACCATAACGCTCATCACCTACAATTGGATGACCAATGCTAGAGAGGTGTACCCTAATTTGGTGTGTTCTTCCTGTCATTATTTCTATTTCAACTTTCGACTTTTTACCTTGAATTTCTAAAGGTTTTACTATCGTTACAGCAGGTCGCCCTCTCTCTTCATTTATCTCTGAAAAAGCTTTACCCCCTTGTTTATGTGTCGCAATTGGTGCGTCTATTTTAATCTCTTCACAAAAAACACCTTCTACCCATGCCACATAACGTTTCTTGACTTTTCGTTGTTTAAAAGCCTCTATAGCATCTTCTAAAAAGTCAGAATTTCTAGCCAACAAAAGAACACCTGAAGTATCTCTATCAAGACGATGAATCAACTCTGTCTCATCCTCTTCTATAGCTTCTGCTAACTCATAGGTATCAAGAAGTGCTGGTTTATTAATGGCAACAATATTTTCATCTTGGTAGATAATTTTGACCTTATCTAACTCTTCCACACGAAAATATATATCGTTTGGCATCTGAGCTCTTGCTATCTTTATTTTTTTATCAAGATAATAGACCAAACCTCGGTCAATTAAATCTTTTGCTTTCTTATTTGAAATACCCTCTTGCATTGCAAGTAGCTTATATGCTTTTTCCATGTTATAACTCTCTTTTAATAGATTCCAATATTGGTTCAATATCAGTTCTTTGTATTATTTTTGTCTCTTTTAACTGCTCATATTCTTCTAAACACTTTGCTAAATTTTCTTTTTCAACTACTGCTATTCCCTCTATCATAGAGAATATGTCTCGTTGATTAAAATAGTGTATACCTGAAATAATCTTGCAGCCAAACTGTGCTGCTTCAGCTGCATTGTGTCCACCTATTTTAACAAAAGCTCCACCAAGTATAACAATATCTGAAACAGCATAAATATTGACCAGTTCACCCAAAACATTTACCACAATAATATCTGAATTAAATGCCTCGTTCTCTGAATACTTATGCCAACTATAATGATACTCTTTTGCACACTTTTCTACCATTTTAGAGACTTTATCAAAACGTTCAGGATGACGTGGAACTATAATCAAACGAGCTTGTGATTCGGTCTCTTTTAGTTTTACAAACGCTTCTAAAATTAAAGTCTCTTCACCTTCATGCGTACTTGCTGCACAAAGCAAGAGTGCTTTGGGTTTGCTCAATGTTTTTGTAGCAGCTGCAATATTGGACAATTTAATATTACCAATGACCTGAACATTTTTTGCACCTAAAGACTCTAAACGAACTTTATCAATATCACTTTGAGCATAAACTTCATCTATATATTTAAAGATTTGATGGTAGAGCCATGCCATTCGTTCATACTTATGAAAAGACCTATCACTCATCCGAGCATTAATCAATAAAGTTTTTGCACCTCTACTCTTTGCCAAAGCAAACAGTAAGTACCAAAACTCTGCCTCCATCACTACCAAAACTTTTTGAGGTTTTAACCATGAAAAAAGCAAAGGCTCAAAAGGTAAATAACGACTCTCTTTTGGCTGTTTTCTATAAATTGCTGCATGTCCTGTCTGTGTTGTTGTTGTTAAACGTAAACGCTCACGTGGTAAAGCATCTAAAAGAGGATAGATAGCTCTTGCTTCACCAAAAGAACAAACATGAAACCAAATACCATTAGGAGTTAAAGGTCTATTGTTTTTTAAAAAAAATCGTGCTGGAATAGAGATTTTATATTTAATTTTTTGCTTGGAAAATAAAAATAAAAAAGGAAGAGATATGATGTATATTAACGTAGTAACAACACCATACAATATAAAAAACATTTTATTTATCAAAACGTTTTTCAAAAAATAACCTTACTATACTTCGCTCTGCTCTGTTTGAACTTCAAGATAAACTATTCTACCACAATGAGGACAAGTTGTAATATCTTCTGATTTAATTACGGCAGAATAAGTACTATCATTGAGCTTCATATAACAACCATAACATGCTTGTTTTTTGATAGGTACAACAGCTGTATTTCTAGCCCAAATACGAATTTTCTCATAAAATGCAAGAATTTTCATATCAATTTCCATGGTTTTTCTTTCTCGCTCAGAAAAGAGTTTAGACTTGTCAGCATCTATAGACGATAACTTTTCAGAAACTTCTGCAGCTACTTTTTCATACTCTGCAGAAGCTTCTTCAAGCTCTATTTGAGCGATAGCAATCTCCTCTTCTTTGGATTCAACAATAGTTTGATATCTTTCAATCTCTTCATTTGCATGAGTCAACTTCTCATTTGCCAACTCAGCTTCCATAGAAAGAGCTTTCATCTCTTTTTCTGTTTTAACTTCTTTCTCTTTAGCCTTACCAAGGATTAACTGTTCATTTAGAGCTTTAATCTGCTCCTCATAAGAGTTCACTGAAGCTTTTGCTTTTTCAATCGTCTCATTAAGTTCAGCTATTTTTGCTAAAACAGTATCTCTTTTTTCAGCTCTTCTTGCCAATTTCTTCTCTGCTGTAACAATAAGTGGCGTAAAGTCATCAATCGCCTTATCTAATTTCGAAAGTTCTATTAACTCTTCTAAATGTTTATTCAATCTCTATCCTTTGGGAGTTTAAAGCATTTTTTGTAGTATCTATTTAAAAAATCGTTCTAAGATATTTCAAACGGATTTTGTGATTGCGTGATTATACCCAAAACTCCTAAATTTTCCAACTCACTTTTTAGCACATCTACAAAAAACTGTTCGCTTTCATAATGACCAATATCAACCATCATTAAGTTTTGACTCATCGCCTTGGTTGCATCATGATATTTTATATCACCTGTTAAAAAACAGTCTGTACTCACCTCATCCATTAGTGAAGCCCCTGCTCCTGTAGTTAAGGCTATGGAAGTAATTTTTTGTTTTGGAGAGACAACTTTTAAAACTTCTAATCCTAATTTCTCTTTTAAAAGTGCCAAGAGTTCATCTTTTGACCACTCTCCTGTAGTTTTACAGACAAAATCCTCTTGAAACTCTTTTTTAAAGCCTAATACTTTTTCAAAAACATAGCTATTGAGATGTGTTTTGTCAAAGTTAGTGTGCATGGCGATAAGAGAAAGATTCTTTTTGACCATTATCTCTAATAGATTTGCAGGATAGATAGAAAAATCTAGCTGTTTTAATCCTGAAAATATAAGTGGATGATGGACAATAAAAAGGGTATTCTCTTTTGCACTCTCTAAGCTCTCTTTATCGATGTCAAGCCCTATAGCAATCTGTTCAACTTCACGGTTCATATCGCCTACAAGCAGACCTGAATTATCCCATTTCTCTTGTAGTTCAAATGGGCTTAGGGTGTTTAATATTTCGTATATTTCTGATATTTTCATTTTGCATTTACACGCTTATTTCGCTCTTCTTCTTGCTCTTTATATAATTTTGCACAACCTATTGCCAACTCACGAACTTTCAAAATATAATTCTGTCGTTGAGCTTGTGAAATCGCTTTACGAGCATCAAGCACATTAAACGCATGACTTGCCACCATACACTGGTCATAAGCAGGAAGAGGCAGACCATTATCTAGGCATAATTTACACTCTGCCGAAGCATCATCAAAATCTTTAAGTAACTTCTCTACATTGGCTACTTCAAAATGATATTTAGAGAACTCATACTCACTCTCTTTATGAACATCAGCATAAGTAGTAACATTGTCACCTTGTCTGTTCCACACAATATCAAAGACCGATTCAACCCCTTGTAGATACATAGCAAGTCTCTCTGTACCATAAGTAATCTCAACAGCCACAGGGTCACAAGCAATCCCACCTACTTGTTGAAAGTAGGTAAATTGAGTAACTTCCATACCATCAAGCCAAACTTCCCAACCAAGCCCCCAAGCTCCAAGTGTTGGAGACTCCCAATTATCTTCTACAAATCTAATATCATGCTCTTTTAAATTTAATCCTAAATACTCTAAGGACTTTAGATAAAGTTCTTGAATATTGTCAGGACTTGGTTTAATCAACGCCTGAAACTGATAGTAAGCCCCTAGTCTGTTTGGGTTCTCACCATAACGACCATCGGTTGGTCTTCGTGATGGTGCAACATAAGCTGTACTCCACGGTTTGCTATCTAAGCTTCGTAAAAGTGTAGCAGGGTGAAATGTCCCTGCACCTGCTGGTATGTCGTAGGGTTGAACAATATTACACCCCTGCTCTGCCCAGTATTGTTGTAGTTTTAGTAGTAGTTCACTAAAGGTTAACACATTAATTCCTTTTGAAATTGTTTTTTGAATTGCTTTGTAAAAAAATCAACATTTTCTGTATAGACTCTCTTTACAAAACCATTCTGTTTATATTTTTCTAATCCAAATTGAATTTTTCCTTTTTCAATGCCACACTTATATCGGTCTCTTGGTTCAATACATTTTTTATAGACGACACAATAGATAAAATCATAACTATTTTTTTGAATATTTCTATCTTGAAGTAGTCTAACTAACTCCTTTTTGCCTTTTTCTAACTTTCCTTGAACCTCTGCATTGTCAATCTGTGAAGGTTTTTGATTTTTAAATTCAATACAAAAAAGCAAATTTTTATATACATACAAAGCATCAAAAGATTTAGGTCTTTCATTGCTATTGGGGTATAAATCCTCTACAATAGCATCAAAATCTAAAACCTCTTGAGTCTCATCATAACAAAGAGAAGTACTATTTTCACTATCAAAGCTTGTTGTTTTAAATGTACTTGTAAATGATATAAACTCTTTTTTGAACTGACCAATATCAGCCATTTATTAACTTCTCCATATCTTTGCTATCCATCTCTTCAAATACATCAAATGGTTCTGATAATTTTTCAAAAATTTTTTCTAATGTTTCAGCATTACTATCATTCTCTTTTTTAATATATCCATCTTCTGCTAAATAGAAGTCTGAATCTACTTTTGCTAATTCACTGTATCTTTGTAGTGCTTCTATCATATATGGGCTATGAGAATTGACAACTATCTTGACCCCATTTTTAACAAGCTCAACAATTATTTTAGCCATCTCTAATTGCCATTTTGGGTGTAGATGAACTTCGGGTTCATCTAAAACTAAAACTGTATCTTTATTTAGATAGTTATTTTGAGATAAGACTTGAAAAATACCAAAATATTTAATACCTGTTGCAGTATTAACTAATTCTATTCTTTGCCCTTGTTTCTCAAAATAGTAGCGACCCATCTCATCTTTTTTAAACTCTCCACCCATTAAAGAGGTAACTTTATCTTTAATATCTAATCCTTTAGAAGCACTTTTTATATATAGCTTAAAATTTAAGTCTTTCATTAAAGGTGGATAATCAATTTTAATATTCATTTGAGACTCAATTTGTGCAATATCCCTAAAAAAATCTGAAAAATTCCATATCAATGGAGTTTCAATAAAAACTGTTTCGATATAAGGAAATTTTTCTATATCTAATTCAATTATTGAATGAATTCTTTCATCTATACTATTTTTATTACTATCACTTGTTATACTAACATTGAAATCATTATCTGTAATAGATAAATAACCTTCAACTAAATATTTTTTAAATAAAAGAAAATATATTATATTAATTGATTCAGCAAATATCTTTTTTTCATCTTTTTCATTACTAAGGTTATACAATCTTTTATTTTTTATATTAATAAGTACTTTTAAAATAGCATGTAAATTTTTCCCAACTGTACTCTTCCCAGTATCATTCTTCCCAGCAATAACCGTAAGACCATTAAGCTTTACATTAGCCTCTTTAATCATTCCTATATTTTTCAATTCAAGTGTCATAAACACTCCTCTTTCAATTTCTCTTTCAACTTCAAACACTCTATAAACACTGTCTTTTTATAACTTTGTAACACTCTATGAATAATTCTATCTATAATTTTTCCACTATTACAATAGAGATAAAAAGTAGGCATATTAGATGTTTTTGAACTATCAAAGCGTTTATTTAGAATATCTGTTGTATTACTAGCCTTTTTTGCTGATGTATTTATCATATTTATAATGGTGTCCGATAAAATTCTTCTTTTTACCTCAATGTGCATTGGTTGAATTAAAGCTATAACTTCGCTAATTTTGAGGTATTGAGTATCTTCATTTATATATTTATAGTCATCAAATTTTAGATTTAACTCTCTACAGCAACTATCTAAAAAAGCTAGAGTAATGCTCTTCTCTTCAACTAAATAGTATCTATCTTTGCACTCAATCACTTTATCACAAGTTGAACCGATATTGTCTAAAGAGTCCATATCTATAACGCTATATGGTGATAGATGAGTATCACAACACCCCTGTTTTATATTTTTTATAGGTATTGCCATAAAATATCCTCAAAAGTGTCCATTAGCTCTTTTTGTAAAATATCCCAATTATCATCATCTAAAATATGATTGGTAACAACTCCATCTTTTTCATCTAAAACATTAAAAGAGATTCTATCTCTATACTCTCCTCTTTTAGATATTGCATTTAGATAATCAGCCATATAAGGACTATGAGTAGAAAAGACTATCTTAACTCCTGCATTCATTAGTTCTACAAATAAATCTACCATTTTTAATTGCCAAGTAGGGTGCAGATGAACCTCTGGCTCTTCCCAAAAAAGGACTGAACCTTTTTTTAGGGCTTTGTTTGTGACCAAATATTGGAGTAGTCCTATGCTTTTAATTCCTGATGAGGCATTAAGAATATCGTAGTTTTTGTCATCTTTTCTATTGAATATAAATGAGTCACCACTGCTTTCTATATCTCCACCTATGATTTTTTGGGATTTTTCTCTAAAACTTTGAATAAATTTATCCTGCTCTTCATCTGTAAAAGAGTAGTCTGTATCAAGAATATTTAAAAGAGATTCTATATGATAAGGGGTCTTTCCTTTTCTTCTATCCATAAATTTTTTAAATTCTAAAATTAATGGGGTTTCCACAAAAATAATATTTTCTCCAAATCTAAAATATTTTAATTCTTCAAAGTTTTTTTCTATATCTTTTTTAGATTTTTCTTTAAAAATATTTTTTTTATTTTTAATATTTTTTAAACTAAATTTTTTAATTTTTTAATTATCATATGAAATTTGTTTA
>JALXFN010000012.1:0-20126 GCA_027068975.1 Campylobacteraceae bacterium
ATTTGGGAGATAGCCATAAAAGAGGCATTGGGAAAACTAAAAGTAGATGCAGACTTAAATAGTGCCATAGAAGCCAATGGATTTATAGAGTTGAAAATCTCTGCTATTTGTGCTAATGCTACTAAAAGATTAGAGCCTATTCATCGTGACCCATTTGACAGGATGCTTATTTCTCAAGCAATTGAGGGGGATATGACACTTATTACTGTTGATAGGTATATTGTTCAGTATGATAATGTTAAGGTTTTGAATTTTAAGAAATAAGAGGAGTAATCTTACTCCTCTCCAACAAACCCAACAGGAATAAAAATCAGCTCATCATAAAGGCTAAAATGACCAATGATAGTAGAAGTGTATGACTTAATCTTACCTCCTATCCAAATGATGCATATAAAAATAACTAGCACTCTGATAGTAGCCTATAATATCATCTATCTCTTTTTGGGTCGCGTTAACCTCTTTGTATTTGTTGCTTTTTAACTGCAACTCTTCTACTTCAAAACTTTTAACTGTCGCATTAGGAAGTAAGATGTTGAGTCGGTTGTTTTGGTATAAGCCCAGTTTTTGGTAGTTTCCTATTAAGGCTCTTGGGGTGAAGTCGTTGCTTAAGATGTCTTTTCCGTAGAACTTACTTTTGTAACTCCAGTTCATGAGTGAAAAGAGTGTTGGAGCTAAGTCAATTTGAGAAGAGAGTTTTTTGACCTCTTGTGCTTTTATGAGCTTTGGAGCGTAGACCATAAAAGGAATTTTGTAACGATAGAGTGGTAGTTCATTTTTACCTGCACTTCCTCCGTTGTGGTCGGCTACAAAAACAAAAATGGTGTTGTCAAACCATGGTTTTTTAGAGGCTTTTTCTAAAAAGTTGTTGATGGCATAGTCGGTGTATTTTACTCCACCATTACGTCCTGTGTGGCTTGGAATGTCTATTTTACCATCTGGGTAGGTGTAGGGTCTGTGGTTTGAGGTGGTCATGACAAAAGAGAAAAATGGTTTCTTCTGGGCATGAGAGGCATCTGCTTCTTTGATGGCTTTGTTAAATAGGTCTTCGTCACAAACTCCCCAAACATTGGCAAAGCTTACCTCATTCTCTTCAAAAGAGATACGGTCAACAATGTCAAAACCATTATGAGAAAAATACTCATTCATATTGTCAAAATATCCATGACCTGCATAGATAAATTTGTTGCTGTAGCCTTTATCTTTAAAGACCCAACCCATACCAAACATATTGTGGTTATCAGGGCGTTTAACGATGCTTCGTCCAGCTGTTGGTGGTACGGACATGGTAATGGCTTCCATTCCTCGAACAGTTCGTGTTCCTGTGGCAAAGAAGTTGGAGAAAAAGAGAGACTTTTTAGCTAAGGCATCGATGTGAGGGGTAAGGTTTTCATCATTACCATACAAATCCATATATGAAGCACTTAAACTCTCTATCATAACCAACATAACATTGGGACGTATCTCTTTTCCATTGGTTACAATTTTTCTAAATGAGTTGTTTAAGTCCTTACTTTCAAAGTGACTGTTTGGGGTTGAGACCAATTCTCTATAGTGCTTCAATACTTTTTTGTCATCTTGGGTTTTGTAAAACTCATAGTAGTTAAGTTCATTGTTTCTAAAGGCAGAGAAAAGAGAGTAGAAACCATTTTTAGAGAGTTCTTGGTTGTATCGGTTATCTGATACTAAAGTAGTGAGTGTCTGTTTGTGTAAAATGTTAAAAAACAAAACAGGTATAGCAAGTAGTATTAGTGTTACTTTTAGTCTCTCTTTATAAGTGCTTTGGTCTTGAAAAAACGCTTTGAACATATCACTCTTTTTAGCCATAAAATAAAAAGGAATCAAAGTAAGCACAAAAATAACACTTATAAGCAGTGGCATAGGGTAAGACTCTTGAATATTTCTAATGACCTCATGGGTATAAACCAAATAATCAACAGCAATAAAGTTAAAACGCTTACCAAACTCATTCCAAAAGAACCACTCTGAAAAAGCATTAAAGACCACACCATAAAGTACAGCAAAAAATATTACTAAAGCAATGGTTTTATGTATTTTAGAGTTAAAGAGTCTACTTGGCACAAGAAACAAGTAAACAACAAAAGGAATGATGTAGTAAAAGTAAGTAACCACATCATAAAAGAGACCCAAGCCAAAGAGTTTTACAAACTCCAAAAGTCCAACATCAACATCGTCAAAAGAGTAAAGTAAAAGAGAAACCCTTGAAGCAAACGAGACCAACACGAAGAGTAGAAAAAAGTACCATAGAAATTTATAGCGATTCATTAAAATTATCCTTTATTATTATAAAAAATAATTTTAATACTCTTTTATGAAGATTTTATGAAGTTTTGAATTTGAAACTTCATAAAATCTTCATAAAACAAAAGTATACTTTTTATTATATTTACACGAAGGCAAAATTATGTTCAAAAAAACAATCTACTCACTACTATTTTCCAGTATGTCACTGTTAGCATTAGAGACGGGAGATAGCCTCTCTCAAAACATTCAAAATAATTTAAAATTAGAAGCAGACAAAGTCTATGTTATTGATTTTTTTGCATCATGGTGTAAGTCATGTAAAAAAGAGTTGCCACTGATTGCCAATATCTATAATGATAAAACTGTTGAGGTCATCGGAATTAATGTTGACAAAAACCAAGAAGATGGAGAAAGGCTAGTTAAAGAGTTAGAGCTTACTTTCCCTGTTGTTTACGATACAGATAAAAGCTTGGTCGAGAGCTTTGACCCTCTTGGGTTTCCTGCTGTTTACTATGTAAAAAATGGAAAAGTGCTTAATGTGATTTTTGGAGCTGTTGAAGAGATAGATAAAAAAATAAAAGAAGATATAAAGGCTATTAAATGATAAAATTTTTACTCCTCGCTATGAGTGCCTCTCTTTTTATGGGATGTTCACTCATTAAAGAGGTAAAACCATGGGAAAAAGAGACCTTAGCCAAACCCATAATGCAATTTGGTGGCTTACACCCTGAAGTAACCAAGTTTGAATCGCATGTTTACTTTTCAAAAGAGGCATCACGAGGTGGGTCTGGTGTTGCTGGAGGAGGTTGTGGATGCAATTAAAAAACTTTAACTCTATTTCAAAAATAACAGCCGTTGCTATTATAGCTTCAAATGCTCTTTATGCCGAAAATTACGTATCGGTTGAGTTTTTACAATACGATGAAAATGACAACCGTGTCTCTGTTTCAGCTCCGTCACTCTCTGCTAGTTATGACATAGGTACGGACTATACGATTAAAGCTGATATTGTTCACGATGCAGTAAGTGGAGCTACTCCATCATGGCAACCCGATTCAAGTTCAGGAGCGAGTAGCCGAGATAACTCAGGTGATTATGTTTATGAGAATCAAGAGTTTAAGGAAGCAAGAAACGCAGGTTCTATTATGCTAACCACAAGGTTTGAAAATCGTGATGAACTCTATACAGGGTTTGACTATTCTCGTGAAAGTGACTTTGATTCTAAAGCTGTTTCAGCAGAGTACATGCACTACACAGACAAGTCACACAATCAAGCTCTCAATGTTGGTGTCTCGTATGCTTTTAATGAAATACTCTCTTATGATTATGACACAGGTTCAGGTGCTTCACAAAAAGAGGAGTCACATTCACTTAATGTTCAAGCAGGTATTAGCCAAGTACTTAATGACCATTCATCTGTTAAAGTAGAGGCTTTTACGATTTTAGATGATGGATACCTAACCAACCCTCATGCCAATGTAGTACGAGACTATAACACGGCTAACCAAAAACTGGTAACTGAAAATCGTCCAGATAAACGAACAGCCTATGGTGCCAATTTGAAATATATTACCATGGTTGGTGATGACCTAAGCTTTAAAACTAACTACCGTTTCTATACCGATGATTGGGACATAGACTCTCATACGGTTGATGCCGATGTCTATTATGCTCTTAACAAAAAAGTAACGCTTGGTGCAGGAGTAAGGTACTACACCCAAAGTGAAGCCAATTTTTACAACAAAAACAAAGACTTTTTTACCAATGAAGAGTACGCTTCAAGTGATGAACGTTTAAGTAACTTTGATGCCACAACCTATAAAGCCTCTGTAGACTTTAAACAAAACGATAAAGTTAGCTATAATTTGGGAGCAGAGTTCTATAGCCAATCCACTGGCTTAGATGCGACTATGATTACGACTGGGTTAAAGTATAAATTTTAAATATTATTAACACGGTGTAGACGGGGTCTACACCCTACGGGAGACGGCTATTTCTAAACAACATATCTACAAATTCACGGTGATGACCTCACCGTGTGAAGTTCATATCTACTGTAACGATGAGATAAAATCTCGCTTGATTGCTAAGAAAATCTTAACCATGGCAAAAGAGTTGGAGCATAAGTATAATTTTTATAATCCCAACTCCTACTTGTCGGCACTAAACCACCGAAAAACAGACTCGCTTGATGTTCAAACCAAAGATTTACTGACACGAGCCAAACTTTTTTACAACAAAACCGATGGGATTTTTGATATTACTATGGGAACACTTACGCAAAGTAGAAAACTTCCTACCGTAAAGGAGATAGAAGAAGAGACAAATCGTTTAATGCCATTTATAGGTGTGGAGCATTTTAAAATCAAGAAAAACAAGCTTTTGTTTGACAACCCTCATACCCTTATAGATTTAGGAGGATTTGTCAAAGAGTTTGCAGTAGACCAAGCTGTAAAAATACTCAAAAAAGAGAAAATATCCTCAGCACTAATAAACTTTGGAGGAGACATTTATGCTCTTAGTTCAAAACCCAATGGTCAACCCTTTTCTATTGGTATTAAAAACCCACTAAACCCCAATGAGTATTTTACCCATGCAAATATAAGCAATCAAGCTTTAACTACTTCAGCTTCTTATGAACGAAATTATAATGTAGAAGATAAAAACTACTCACATATTATCTCAACTCAAGAACTGCAAACTAAAGTACTCTCGGCGACGGTTATCTCCTCTTCTGTTGTAGAGTCAGGGGTATTTTCTACTGCATTAATGATTAAGCCTACACTAAGAACCTCTTTAAAGACAATTCTAATAAATATTAAATAATTATTTTAATATTTATATTTAATAAAATTTTAATATAAGATTTATATGATATAATTCACTAAAATATAATACAACAAGGTTTATATATTATTATGAAAAAATTTAACAAACTATTTTTACCTTTATTATTACTTAGTTCCATGCTCAATGCTGATGATAAAATTTACTCATTTATCGGAATTCAAACATCTGCATCAACATTTGAAAATGAATCTGCACCAACTTTTGGTATTAAATATGGTAAACAGTCAAACAACTATCGAACATCTATCTCTTACAATTATGGAGAAAAAGGAAGTAACTATTACCAAACAGCCATGATGCAGATAGATACGGGGGTTTTAACAAGAACATTTAAAGATATGGCATTTAAGCCTTATGTAGGAGCAACCATAGGAGTCATGCAACAAAATGATGATGGTCTTATTCCAACAAGAGACAGAGGGTATATCTATGGAGCAAATACAGGTTTTACCTATATTTTAAATGATGCAGTTGACCTTGATTTAGCTTATAGATATCTAAAAACATCAAAACTTGAAAACATAGATAAAATACAAGACGTAACTTTTTCAATGCACTACTTTTATTAGAAATTAAGTATAATCCCTCCATTAATTTATTGGAGTCATCATTGTCACTTTTTTCTTACCAAACCATTAAAAACATTCTATTTAAACTAGAACCTGAGACTGCTCACCTTATTGGTGGATTGGGTCTCAAAGCTGTTGCTTATGCACCCACTATTCTTAAACTTGCTAAAAATCACTACTTTGTTCAAGACCCTATATTAACTCAAGAACTCTTTGGACGTAATTTTTTAAACCCTGTAGGACTTGCTGCTGGTTTTGATAAAAATGGTGAATACATTACAGCCATGCCAACGCTTGGTTTTGGTTTTACAGAGATAGGTACGGTCACGCCTAAACCTCAAGCTGGTAATGCCAAACCTCGTCTCTTTAGACTAAAGGAAGACCGTTCCATTCAAAATGCCATGGGTTTTAATAACCTCGGTGCTGAGTATATGGTAAAACGTCTTAAGAAACTCTACTTTTTTGACTACCCTATTGGGATTAATATCGGTAAAAATAAGCTCACAGCAGAAGATGATGCTTTAAAAGATTATGAAACGCTACTTCATACTTTTAAGACTTATGGTGACTATATTGTTATCAATATCTCTTCTCCAAACACCCCAGGGCTTAGAGACCTACAAAATGAGAAATTTATTACTGATTTATTTACCATGGCAAAGTCTATTACTACTCAACCTATTTTCTTAAAAATAGCTCCAGATATGGAAGCACAAGATGCTATAGACCTCTGTACCACAGCTGTTAACGCAGGAGCAGCAGGAATCATCGCTACCAACACAACCATAGATTACTCTGTCACAGAACACGCCAAAGACTTTGGTGGAATTTCAGGAGCCTTGGTTCGTGAAAAGTCATTTAAACTCTTCCAAGCTATTGGTAAAGAGCTTTATGGTAAAACCACACTTATCTCTGTAGGGGGAATCGAAACAGCAGAAGATGCTTACAGAAGAATCAAAGCTGGAGCAACACTTGTTCAAGTCTACTCTATGCTTATTTACAATGGTCCAAAGATGATAAAAGAGATAAATGAGGGGCTTATAGAGCTTCTAAAGGCTGATGGTTATGAACATATTTCAGAAGCTGTTGGTGCAGATTACAAATAAACTTCCTTAGGGACAGTGACTTTAGTCACTGTTGTCTACCTTATTTTATAAACACTCATAACAAACACCACTCTTTAATATTTATCAATTTCACACCACCCTCTAAACTCTGTGTAGCATCTTCACTAATCAAAACAGAATCTACCTTATCAAGATGCAACTCCTGTTTGGCTTTTGCAAAAGGGGCAAGTTCTCTCTTTCGTGTCTTTTCATCTTTTATAGTTTTTGAAACTTGTATCAGTTGTACAATACGGTTATCTTTTTCAACCACAAAATCAATCTCTAAATCATTTGAAGTTTTATAGTAGTAGACCTTGTACCCTCGTCTTAGAAGTTCCAAAAATACCATACTCTCCAAGTTAGCACCCCTAAACTCTCTGTTGGGTACTCGCATAAGATTAGAGAGACCAAAGTCTATACTATAATATTTCTTCTCATTAACTCGCTGTTTTTTTAACGAATAATCAAACTTATTTATCTCAAAAATCAAATAGGCTTTTTTCAGATAGTCCACATAATCATTTGCCATCTCATGAGAGATAGAGAAGTTGTTTTTAAGCTTTGAGATACTCTGAATAATCCCCGAATTTGCCAACAAAAATGCTGTGATGTCATTTAGAACAGTAAAGTTTTTTAACCTAAATCGTGCCACAATATCTTTGAGTAAAATGGAGTTTTTATAACTACTTAAAAGCTCTTTTTTCTCATCATCAGGGTAATCTACCAAACGAGGAAACCCACCATCTTTCAAGTAGAGATTTAAAGCTCGGTTGAGTTCTATTTTTTTAGATACCAAATCAAATTTGGAGCCAACTTCTATATTATAAAACAGCAGATATTCAGAAAAACTCAAAGGGTAAACATCTACAGAGACATAACGACCTGTAAGCACAGAGGCTATCTCTGAACTAAGCAAAGAGGAGTTTGACCCTGTGATGGTTATAAATGACTGTTTTAACTCCACCTCTTTGTTGACCCATTTTTCCCAATTGTTTATGTTTTGAACCTCATCTAAAAATATATAGGGTTTACCTTTTGGGTTCATATACTCCAAATAGGTCTCTTTAATCAGCTCAAACAGCTCCAAAGAGAGATGATTAATAAACCGTGGGTCTTCTAAATTGACAAAAAGTATCTCATTTTTAGGAATACCCTCAATATGAAGTTTGCGTATTTGGTTAAGCATGAGTGTAGATTTTCCAGAGCGTCGTACACCTTTTATGACTACTACTTCATCTTTATTTATAAATTTAGAGATTTTGATATCATAAAAATCTCTTTTAACCGTAGATGGCAACTCCCTATCCCAATAGTTCCACTCACGCAATATCTCAATTATTTCTATTTTTTCCATGATTTTACCTTAAATCGTTTGGTATACCTTACAATAAATTTGATTATTATTTGATTAAATTACCATTATACTACTGCTAGTAAGCGAAACAAAGCTATAAAGAAGATATTTTAGTTAAAATATCATCTCTTAAAACTGTACAAGGACAATAGAAAATTATGTTAAAAAAAACAGTTATAACAATGATAACAACCGTAGGACTCTTAATGGCAAACTCACTACCTCAATACTACTCTAAAACACTAGAAAATGGAATGCAAGTTGTTGCAATACCTATGAAAAATAACTCAAATGTCATTACAACTGATATTTTCTATAAAGTAGGCTCTCGTAACGAAGTTATGGGGAAAAGTGGTATCGCCCACATGTTGGAGCATTTGAACTTTAAATCGACCAAGAACCTTGAAGCTGGTGAATTTGATAAAATAGTTAAATCAAAAGGTGGGGTGAACAACGCTTCTACCTCTTTTGACTATACACACTATTTCATTAAATCATCATCTAAAAACTTAGAGACTTCTGTAGAGCTTTTTGCAGAACTTATGGAGAACTTGAACTTAAAAGATGAAGAGTTCCAAGTAGAGCGTGATGTTGTTGCAGAAGAGCGTCGAGTACGTACCGACAACCCACCTATTGGGTACTTGTACTTTAGACTCTTTAACACCCACTATGTTTCTCACCCTTATCACTGGACACCTATTGGATTTATGCATGACATTCAAACATGGACAATAGATGATATTAAAGAGTTTCACTCGAAATACTATCAACCAAACAATGCTATTTTAATCGTTACAGGTGACATTGATGAAAATGAGGTTTTTAAAGTTGCCCAAGAGAAATTTGGAAAAATCAAAAATCATGTAAAAATTCCTAAACTTAACGTTGCAGAACCAAAACGTGATGGAAGCATACGTCAAATTATTCATAAAGAGAACAACACTGTAGATACTATTGCCATAGCCTACCCTATTCCAAACTATGAGCATGAAGACCAAGTGGTACTCTCTGCTATATCTGAGATATTAAGTTCAGGTAGAAGTAGCCGTTTAAACAAAGAGATTATAGATAAAAAGCAGTTGGCAAATACTATTTATGCTTACAATATGGAGATGACCGATGATGGTATTTTCCTCTTTATGGGACTGGCTAACCCTAATGTAAAGATTGAAGATTTAGAAAAAGCCATTCATATAGAGATAGAGAAGATAAAATCTGGTGACGTGACAAAAGAGGAGTTAGAGAAGGTAAAAATCAATGCAAAAGCTGATTTTATCTACTCTTTGGAGGACTCTGCAAGTGTCAATTCACTTTTTGGTTCCTATTTTGTTAGAGGAAACTTAAAACCTTTACTTGAATATGAAGAGAATTTAGCTAAAATTACGCCTGAATTGGTTACTAAAATAGCAAATAAATATTTTAACGATAACCTTGCTACAACACTAATATTAAAAAAACAGAATGAAAAAAGTAAATAGGAAAAACTAAATGAGCAACTTAATTACGGGTGCTACAACAGCACTTATAACTCCATTTAAAAATGGAACTTTAGATGAAGCAACCTTTGCAAAATTAATAAAAAGACAAATAGATAATGGAATAGATGCTATCTGTCCTGTAGGAACCACGGGTGAATCAGCAACACTAACACATGACGAGCATAAAAGATGTATTGAAATTGCTGTAGAGGTGTGTAAAGGTACTAGCACAAAAGTACTTGCTGGTGCAGGTTCAAATGCAACACATGAAGCCATAGAGATAGCAAAACATGCAGAGGCTTGTGGAGTTGATGCTATTTTTTCTGTAAGCCCTTACTACAACAAACCTAGTCAAGAGGGTCTGTACCAGCACTATAAAGCCATAGCATCTGCTGTGGAACTTCCTTTTATGCTTTACAATGTACCAGGGAGAACAGGGGTAGACATAACAGCAGAGACCGTATGTAGACTTTTTGATGATGTTCCAAATATATTTGGAATTAAAGAGGCTACAGGTTCTATAGAGAGAACTGTTGAACTTTTATCAAAACGTCCTGACCTTTATGTCTTTTCTGGTGATGATGCTATTGACTACCCTATCTTAGCCAATGGTGGAAAAGGAATTACTTCAGTTACATCAAACTTGTTACCAGATATGAAATCTGAACTGGCACACTTAGCTTTAAAGGGTGATTTCAAGGCATCTAAAGCCATTAATGATAAACTCTACCCTATTAATAAAGTAATGTTCTGTGAAAGTAATCCTATACCTATTAAAGCTGCAATGTACATTGCAGGTCTTGTAGATACTTTAGAGTATAGATTACCACTGGTTCAACCCAGTGTTGAAAATATGAAAAAGATAGAAGAAGTTATAAAAAATTACAATGTAGTAGGAGCATAAATGTCAAGTAACAAGGGAAAAACTGTAGTCATCACAGGTGCCACAAAAGGTATTGGTAAAGCAATTGCTGAAAAGTTTGCAAGTGAAGGAGTTAATGTTGCATTTACGTATAACTCAAATGTCGATGTAGCCAATGAAATTGCAGCTGATTTAGAGTCTAAATATGGTATTAAAGCAAAAGCTTATCCTCTAAATATTTTAGAGCTTGATGAGTTTAAGCCTCTCTTTTTAGCCATAGATGAAGATTTTGACAGAGTTGATTTCTTTGTATCTAATGCCATGATTTATGGTCGTCCTGTGGTTGGTGGTTATGGAAAATTTATGAAGCTTCGTCCTGCAAAAGGTTTACAAAATATCTACACTGCAACCGTTGGTGCATTTGTTCGTGGTTCTCAAGAGGCTGCTGTTCGTATGGAAAAGGTAGGTGGTGGAGCCATTGTAACACTAAGTTCTACTGGAAATCTCATATACATAGACAACTACGCTGGTCATGGAACCAATAAAGCAGCCGTTGAGGCAATGAGCCGTTACGCTGCTGTTGAGCTTGGTGATATGGGTATTCGTGTCAATGCTGTCTCTGGTGGACCAATCGACACTGATGCACTTAAAGCTTTTACCAACTATGAAGAGGTTAAAGCAGAGACCATTAAGCGTTCTGCTGTTAATAGAATGGGAAGCCCTGAGGATTTAGCTGGTGCTGTTTACTTCTTATGTACAGATGAAGCTTCTTGGATTACAGGTCAAACACTTGTGGTTGATGGTGGAACGACGTTTAGATAAATATCAAATCTGTAGGGTGTTTTCCCCGAAAACATCATGTTATATACATTTTAATTATATAACAATTCAAATTTTATTTTGACGGTGTTGTCGGGGACAACACCCTACATAGGAATTCTCTCATGCAAAACAACAAAATCGTAAATATCCCCAACATCTTAGCCTTTATTCGCCTACTCTTAGCCCCTCTTATGTTCATGCTTTTAGTCAATCAAGATGCAGCTATATTTGAAGGCATTCACCCTTCATGGCTCAATTATGCTGCTGCTTTTATTTTTGTACTTGCCTCGGCTACAGACTTTTTTGATGGCTATATAGCTCGTACCTTTAATCAAATAACTACCATGGGTAAGATACTCGACCCACTTGCAGATAAAATGCTTACTCTTGCAGGATTTTTAGGCTTAATGATGTTAGGTTCTGCTTCCCCTTGGGCAATTTTTCTTATTATTACTCGTGAACTATTTATTACAGGATTACGCGTCTCTGCTGTAGCAGAAGGCATAGACATCGCAGCCTCATGGATGGGGAAAGTAAAAACAGTGGCTCAGATGATTGCTATTGGTTTTTTACTGATGCATTGGTATGGAGGAGAGATTCTTTTGTGGATTGCAGTTGCTCTTACACTCTACTCAGGTTATGAGTATGTAAGAGACTTTTTTAAAAATGTAAAGATGTAGTAGCAACATGGACTTTAGTCCATGAAATAATAACAGTGACTAAAGTCACTGCCCCTAGTTATGCATAGACCTGTGTAATGAAAGTTGAATATAAAGCTTTAGCTTCTCTATAAGCATTAACAGAGTCTTCATTAAATCTACCATCTTTTGAAATAGGTGTGTTAACAAAACGCTCTACTCTCTTCATTAAGTTTGCAGTCTCATCCATGGTATGCTTAGAGTTTGTATGATATTCGTTCATATCTTCAAGCTTACCCTCAACATGTAGTATACGTTTTAACTTAGCATTCTCTTCCTCTAAAATAACCGAATAACCTTCAATGAGTGGTGTAGCCTCTACAATATGTTTATCAATACGTTCCATCTCACTCTTTGACTCTTTTTGCTCTTCAACATAAATATGAGATTTTTCAAAAGCTTTATTGGCAACTTTAAAGTTTTTATTTTCTTTTATAGAAACACGCATTTTATAAATTAAAAATCCTATAAAAAGTGCTGTCAGAGCTACAGTTATCATACCA
Organism: Campylobacteraceae bacterium; assembly: GCA_027068975.1. Classification (GTDB taxonomy): domain Bacteria; phylum Campylobacterota; class Campylobacteria; order Campylobacterales; family Sulfurovaceae; genus UBA1140. The sequence continues at coordinate 12,505 of JALXFN010000012.1, forward strand.
AATAACGGATTTCCTATACTACCTGTCATGCCTCCACCTATCCATGTAAACATTGCATCTATAGCACTCTGTTCTGGTAATTTATCTGGAGTTATAACTGTACCTGTTTTTTGAGCAGCAAAAAATATCCAAGTTGCTACAGTAGCTAACATTCCTATTAGTGCCAATATCAACCCTGAAAAGTGTCCAGCACTAATTTTTTTAATATCTACTTTCTCTTTTGTAGAGCCTAAAGAGAGTTCAAAAGGTTCAGCCTCTTCATCGTTACTGTACTCGTAATTTAACTCTTCTAATAATTTTTTTGTTTCAGCCAAAGTACTATCTGCTAAAGCTTGTTTTTTTGCTCTAAACTCTGCAACATGTTCGACAACAACCTCTTCTACCTCTTTTACATCTTTATCTGCTTTAGAAACAAGCATTTCAGCATTCTTCATCAGAGCTTTAGACTCATCATTTTTACTTAAAGGTTTTTTTACCTTTTTAACCTGCTCTTCTGTCTTCTCCCCAACTTCAACTAGAGACTCTTCAGTAGTTGATTCCAGCTCAAGACTATCTTCAGTAACCTCACTTGTTGATGATGCATAAAATGTAGCATCGTTAGTTTTTGGACTTTCATTTCCCATTCCGTTTCCTTTCTCGTTTTTTAAAAAATTCATTCTTTTGTATTTTAACATAAATAATTCAAAAAATATAGTTAAGATGATATACGATAAAGAATATATCTATTTATGGGGTTATATTAAAAAGTCTAATATAAGCTTGGTATAATACTTTTAAAAAATTAAATAGGATATTTATGGGGATTTTCACAGCCTTAATCGTCTTCTCGTTTCTAATATTTTTTCATGAATTAGGACACTTTGTTGCTGCACGATTTTTTGGTGTACGTGTTGAAGTTTTTAGTATAGGTTTTGGGAAAAGGTTTCTTACAAAGCAGATAGGAGATACCGAGTGGAGTCTTTCTATGATTCCTCTTGGTGGATACATTCGAATGAAAGGTCAAGATGATGCTAACCCATCATTAAGAAGTTACGATAATGACAGTTACAACACAAAAAGACCTTGGCAACGTATTATTATTTCACTAGCAGGACCTTTAGCAAACTTTTTTCTTGCTTTTTTACTCTATCTCTCTATCTCTCAAATAGGTATACCAAAGTTACTCTCTACTGTTGCAGACCTCAATAAAAGTCATCCTGCTTATGAGTCAGGTATAAGAGTGGGCGATAATATTACCAATATTAATGGTCAACCCATCATCTACTGGGAAGATATGGCGGATAAAATTCAAAAAGGTCAGACACCTCTTCAGGTAACCGTTCTACGAAATAATGAATACTTAAACTTTACCATCACACCCAAACTTTTAGAGACAAAAAATAGATTTGGTGAAACTATAAGAAGAAATATTATTGGTATTAGTCCAGATTTTAATGCGACTACTACAGTGCAATACAAATTTGGGCAGGGCATAGAGTATGCTTATGAACAGACAAAGACTGCTTCAATGCTTATAATTAAAGGTCTACAAAAACTTATTTCTGGACTGGTTCCTATGGATAACTTAAGTGGAGTTGTAGGAATTGTAGATACAACATCAAAAGTATCTGCCATGGGATTTGTTGCACTACTTGCATTTACTGCATTAATTTCAGTAAATTTAGGAGTTATCAATCTCCTACCAATTCCAGCACTGGATGGTGGACATATTATATTTAACCTTTATGAAATGATTACAAGCAAAGCTCCAAGCCAAGAAGTCATGTTTAAACTAACGCTTATGGGATGGGCATTGCTACTCAGTCTCATGCTTCTTGGGCTATACAATGACATTAATAGACTAATAGGATAATACAATGAATGAATTAAAACTTAGACAAGAAGAACTTAGAAGAAATTTAGATGAAGTTATATGGAACATAGAACAGGCTAGAATTTCAGTCTCAGAACATCACATTGTCCAACTTGTAGCTGTTGGGAAATACTCTGATGAAGAGAGCATAGAAACACTTTATAAACTAGGACAACGTGCCTTTGGAGAGAATCAAGTTCAGCAGCTAGAAAAGCGTATAAAAGAACTTGAAGAGCTACCACTTCAGTGGCACATGATGGGACATCTACAAAGTAACAAGATTAATAAGCTAATAGAGTTACGCCCTACACTATTTCAATCGCTAGATTCTTTAAAATTAGCCCAAGCACTCAATAAACGTCTGGCTGAAAAAAACCAAAAAATGAACTGTTTACTTCAAATAAATGCTGCTAATGAAGAGAGTAAATCAGGAGTTTTGCCAGAAGAAGCTTTTGATATTTATCAGCAGATAAAAGAGTCTTGCCCTCAACTAAAACTAAAAGGTGTTATGAGCATTGGGGCTCATGTTGAAGAGAAAAAAGAGATTCAAAAAAGCTTTGAACTAACTCATGCTATATATCAAAAACTAGAAAAAGAAGATGCAACTATTTGTTCGATGGGAATGAGTAACGATTATGAACTGGCAATACAATGTGGTTCAAACCTTGTCCGTATCGGCTCAAAAATATTTAAATAACAAAAAGGGGAGATAGGTAAATGCGACAACTTGTACACTACTACTATCACGATGAAAAACTGTTGGCATGGATTAAAGAGAATAAGCTCTATAACAGTGATAAACTCTTAATAGAGATAAATTTTCCCAATGATGACAAAGAGAAATTAAAAAATCTATTAGGAAGACTTAAAATTATTTTTCCATCTGCCACTGTTGTAGGGATGCAAAGTTTTACATCATTTGTAAATCATATGATTACCGATATAAACCCCCAACCCGTTATCTCTATTATTGAATTTGAAACCAGTAATATTTCTACTTTAGTTTTAGACCTAGAAAAAAATTACACTAAAGGAAAACCACAAGAACCAGATATTATACTCATTGAAGAGTATCTTCAACCCGACACACAAGCATTACAAATTCTTTCAAGCTATAATGAATCCAATACATCTAGCTATATCAATCATTTAGGTACAACTTTTGGACATTTAAAAATTTTTGGTGGAGGAGCTACCAATAAAAATTCAAACTCTGAAAATGCATTTATTTTTCATAATGGAACCATTTATACAAAAGCCATTATACTTATTTTTATGCATGGTCCAAATCTTAATGTTGAACTTTTTCAAGCATTTGACTGGAAACCTATCTCTAAAAAGAAAATAATTACAAAAGTTGAGAAGAGTTCGATACTTACAATTGACCATAATCCAGCACTTGACATCTATACGAAATATTTTCCAAATATTGAAAAAGACTCTTCTGTACTACTACAAGTTCCTCTTTATATTACAAAGAACAATCTCTCACATACAGCTAATATTTTAGAAATTGACTATGAAAAACAGAGTCTAAAAACAGTAAAAGGTTTTCAAGAAGGAGATGTAGTTCAACTCTCAATTGGTAACTACAATGCCATGATGAATAGAACTCAAGAGGTTCATGACTTTCTCTCTGAAACACCTGCTCAGGCACTATGGATAGGTTCTTGTATATCTTATGAGTATGGTTTTAGGATTCCAATTATTCACTACATTTCAAACATAGAAGATGCTAATAATATTTTTGGATACAGTACAGCACAGGAGTACTATAATACCGAGAATCAACCAAGTACGTATCATAATCATACCTTCATTATGGCTGCTATTTCCGAATCAAGTAGCTCTTATATTCCATTAAAAGAGAGTAGAAGTAAAAATATTACACCTTTTGAAGTTGCCAATAAAAACCTCTACTCTATTATACATAAGACAGCAAGCGAACTAAATGTACTTACTGAAAACCTAGAAAACATGGTTAACCAACGAACCAAACAGCTAGAAACGCTAAACCAAGAACTTCAAATAAAAATTGACAATGCTGTACGTAAAGAGAAGCGACAAAATGCCATTATGAACCAACAATCACGATTGGCTTCAATGGGTGAAATTCTTGAAAATATTGCTCACCAGTGGAGACAACCTCTTAACACTGTTTCATGGATAATGAACGATACTCTAATCAAAGCAAAAATGGGACGTAGTGATGAGATAGACCTCGAAGAGTTGGCTAAAAAAGTAAATAACTCTGTACAGTTTTTATCTGAAACCATTGAGGACTTTAGACGATTTGTAGACCACTCCGATATGGCACAAACCTTTAACATACGCAAAGCCATTGAGGCAACCATTTTACTTATTAAAGAGACACTGGTTAGGTCAAGCATCAAAATAGAGCTGGATTGTCCAGAAGATATTAAATATAAAGGTTTTGAGAATGACTTTAAACATGTTATTATGAACCTTATCAACAATGCTCGTGATGCCTTTGAAGATAGAAAAATAGAAAATGGTTTAATCTATATACGTGTTTATCATGAGAAAGATGAACTAATCATCGCTGTAAGAGACAATGCTGGTGGTATTTCCAAACCAATTCTAAAAAATATTTTTGAGCCTTATTTTACTACTAAACATAAAAGTAAAGGAACAGGTCTTGGTTTATATATGAGCAAAAATCTTATTGAAAAAGTAGGTGGTACACTTGAGGCTGTAAGTATTATGAACAACAAAACAACCTTTATTATAAAACTTCCTGATGCAGGAGCAACAAGACAATAATATATAAGACCCTACGGCATGTAGGCTACGGTAGGAACTCCCATTCCTTCAGGTAGTCCACACATTAAATTGGCAGCGACCAAAGCTTGTGAAGAGGCTCCACGTAAAAGATTGTCTATAGCAGAGCTTACAAACAGTGCATTTCCATTTTTAGCAGCAAAAATATCACAAAAATGTGTCCCAGCTGTACTCTTAATATCCACAGGTTTTTCTCGAATACGAATAAACACATCATTCTCATAATGCTTTTTTAGCACTTCAATAGGGTCTATATCTTCTTTTAAAGTTGCATAAACAGAAACCAACTCACCACGTGTTGCAGGTATAAGATGGGGAACAAAGTTTACATTCATCTTAGCACCATGTACTTTTTCAATTTTTTCTGCTATCTCTGGTCCATGACGATGTTTTAAAGGGTTATAAGCAAAGATATTATCATTAATATTCACAAAATGTGAAGTCTGGGAAAGCTTTTTCCCTGCTCCACTCACGCCTGATTTTGCATCTACAAACAGTGGTGTAGAAGTATCAATATAAGGAATAAAGGGCAAAATTCCAAGTAGCGTAGCCGTTGGATAACAGCCTGGTCCTGCAGCCAGTCTAGCCTTTTTTAAATCTTCACGATAATACTCTATTAACGCATAGACAGATTCATCTAAATGCTCTTTATCTTCATGTTCACAGTAGTTTTTTTCATAGGTATCAAGTTCTAAACGATAGTCAGCCGAAAGGTCAACAACCTTCACTCCTTTCTCAATTAAATCTTTTGCAAAACCCATAGATGCTTTATGAGGCAAAGCCAAAAAAACCAATTCACAATGCTCAATAACAGCTTCAACTGAAGCTTTCTCTACAGGATAAGTTAGTACATCTTGAAGTGATGGATGCAATGCTTCTATTACGGTATCACCTGTCGTAGTTGCTAAGTACTTTAAAACAAACTGTGGATGATTTAACAATATTTTTACCAGTTCAAGCCCTGTATAACCACTGGCTCCAACCACGCCTACATTTATCATTATAGTTCCATTGCCTCTATTGATTCTATATCAAAACTCTTCTTACCCGAGGGAAGCGTTATGGTCACCTCATCACCCTCTTCTTTTCCAAGCAAAGCTCTTGCCATTGGAGAGCCTGATGAAATCCATCCTTTTGAAAGGTCTGACTCTTGTGAACCAACAATAGTATACGTTACTACAGAGTCATCTTCTTGGTCTATTAACTCGACAGTTGAGCCAAAACTTACACGCTCATGTGCCAATTTACTAGGGTCAATAACTTGTGCTCGTCCAATCAAATCTGTCAAATCAAGAATACGTGCCTCCATAAGTCCCTGTTTATCTTTTGCAGCATGATATTCAGCATTTTCTTTTAAATCTCCCAATTCTCTAGCTGTATCTATAACTTTTGCTATCGCTGCTCTCTCTACAGTTTTAAGTTGCTCTAACTCTTTAGATAATTTATTAAATGTCATTTGCAACATTGGTTCTTTTTGCATATTATTTCCCTTATATTTACTCTTTTTTAATTCTGGATATTATACCATACAAGCATGAAAAAAATACTAATAACAAACGATGATGGCTTTGACTCCCCTGCTCTTTTAGCTCTAGTTGAGGCATTAAAACCATTGGCAGAAATAATTACCGTTGCCCCTACATTAGAAAAATCAGCCTGTGGACACTCTTTAACACTTACTAAACCTCTACGATTTGTTGAATTAAAACCTAACTTCTATAAACTGGATGATGGCACCCCTACAGACTGTGTCTTTTTAGCCCTGCATAAAATCTATAAAGAGAACTACCCTGATTTAGTTATCTCTGGTATTAATATTGGAGCCAATATGGGAGAAGACATTACCTATTCAGGAACAGCAAGTGGTGCGATGGAAGCTGTACTACAAGGGGTTCCTGCCATTGCTATTTCACAAGATTTTTCAGATGATATGAGAGAGAAAAATGAATTTGACTATAAACTAGCTACCCAAACCATAGTTACTTTGGTTGAAAAAATTTTCAATGGCTCTTTCCCTCTTGCTCCAAGAAAGTTTTTAAATGTAAATGTTCCTGCTCTTACTCCAAGTGAGTCAAAGGGGTTTAAAATTACTAAAACAGGAAGCCGTGTATACACCAACGATGCTGACTCTCACTTTAATCCAAGAGGTCAAGAGTATTTTTGGATAGGATTGGTTAACCATCAATGGAGAGAGACAGAGGGTGAGATGAGTGACATTCAAGCAGTAAAAGAGGGTTACGTTTCAATAACTCCTATTCATTTGGACATGACTTCACATCATGATATAAAGGTCTTAAAAGAGTGGATTTAAACTAAACTACTCTATAAAATTTTCTGTGATAGGAATTTTTAATATCATACCATTTTCAATTTGATAGTCTTGACCTATTATATTTTTATTTGCTATATAAATTTTTTCATACTCTTGACTATCTCCATAATATTTTAATGCTAGGTCATAGATATTAAGGTTATTTTCAACGGTCACTTTTATCCAATCGTGAGAGCTTTTATCTTCTATATCTACAACCTCCTCTTCATCTACAATCTCTTCCGTAGAAGAGACTATATTCTCATTTAATTTTTCATTAAGTGAAACAATCATTTTTTTCTTTTCTCTAAGCTGCTCTTTTACTAGAGTAAGTTGACGATGAAGTTCTTTAATTTTTTCTTCTTTGCTATTCAACTTTTTTCTTAAGGCAATAATTTCTGTATCCTTCTCTTTTTTATATATTTTTACCTTATATAAAATTGTTTTAAATTCATTTTCAACATATTTTTTAGGGACAAGCTCTTGACTATCTTCACAACTCTTTTTCATAGAACTATTCGTTTCTGCAGAGAGAAAATTTAAAAGACATAACAAAAATATAAATAATTTCATAAGATATCCATTAAAAGATTTTTCATCAAACTATCATAATTTAACATAAAAAACAATTAAAATTAATAGTATATTCTGTAGAAT
>JALXFN010000012.1:20136-29057 GCA_027068975.1 Campylobacteraceae bacterium
GAATAGAGTTCATTCTACTTCAAAAGGGAAAAAATGAAAAAAACAACAATACTAATATTGCTCTCTTTACTCTTAAATGCTGAAATCAATATTCAGAAAAATATTTATGATGCTGCCGATGAGATGATAGAGTTTGACAACAAATTAAATAAGTTAATTGCTGAACACAACCAATACGATGATGAAGATTTAGAAGAGATGCATAAAAATGATATCTCAATAGAAGACTTTGAAGATACCTCACTTGGGTATGAACTTAACAAGAAGATAGAAGATGCTAACAATACAAAAATAGATGTTGATGTTTTAGATGGTGTTTTAACGATTACAACAGAAAAGAAAGTAAGAGTAGCAATTGAAAATGGATATGAAACAACCATAAGCTCTTCTAAAGTTTCACTTTTTATTCCAAATGATGCAGATGAAAGTAATATTCAAAACACGTATACAGATGGTTTTTTAAAAATAGTTATACCAAAGAAGAATTAAAAGAATAAACTCTTGTATATTTGAATATATAATGTTAAAATATATTTAATACAATGAGTTTCAGGAGAGTTCAATGAATAAAAATATCATTTTATGTTCTATACTACTTACAATATCATCTACTATAGTAAATGCTGAAGAACAAATGCCAATGTATGCTAAACCTGGAGAGTGTTTTACCAAAACATTTTACCCCCCTAAAGTTACAAAAACAACTAACATAAAATCAACTAAAAAAATTATTACTACCGATTCTAGTATTAAGTATGAAGTTATACCTGCTAAATACAGATGGGTATCAAAACGTATTAAAGTTAGTGATGGAACAGAAAAAATTGTAACCACTCCAGCTGTTTATAAAACAGTATATGAACGTATATTGGTTGAACCTTCAAATAAAATTTGGAGACGAGATAATTCTAAAACGTCACAAAAAGCTTTCTCTTCGTGTATAGATTCAGCAAAAGCATCAGGTATAAATATTGATAATGCAATGGTAGGAACCTGCTTTTATGAACATTTAGTACCTGCAAAGTATGAAAACATCACATCAAAAATTTTATTGGCAGAGGCGAGTGAACGCTATGCTATTACTCCTGCAACTTACAAAACAGTAACAAAAAAAATTATTACAGACAGCACAATAACAAAGCTGATTCCCTCTGCAGCTAAATATAAAAAAGTAAAAGCAAAGGTAGAGATAGAACCTGCACGAACAGAGTGGAGAAAAACAGTTTGTGGTGATAGAGGATGTAATCAATCTGAAGTTATCTGTTTAACAGAGATTCCTACGACTTATAAAAAAATCACTAAACGTATTGTATTGGAACCAGCTGTTAAAAAAACTGTCTCGGTTAAGCCAAAGTTTAAAACAGTCAAGGTACAAGAGTTATTAACCCCAGCAATTCAAAAAAAGATACCAGTTCCTGCAAAATATCAAACAATTATATCCAAGAAGCAGATATCAAACTCTAAACATTATTGGACAGATGCCTCTGGGGAAAATCTACCAACACGATACCATTCAGAGTGTGATAAAATCTGTTTAGTTGAGACTCCTGCTAAATATAAACGTGTAGCCAAACAAGTTGTAGTAACACCTGCAAGTAGTAAAATAGTAAAAACTCCTCCTCAATACAAAATAGTTAAAATTAAAAAGATAGAGAAGGAAGCGAGTTTCAAAAAAGTGGTTATTCCTGCTGAATATATTACAGTAAGAACAGAGAGAGAACGAACTAAGGGCTTTGCTAAGTGGATGCCGATGATTTGTGAAAATATGATGACTCCAAAACTCATTAAAAAAATTCAAAAAGCATTAGAAGCTCAAGGTTTTTACCATGGTATAGTTGATGGTCAAAAAAGTTTAGAATTGAAAAAAGCAGTTAGGGATTATCAGAGAGCTAACGGCTTGACCGTAACCAATAAAATATCTATTGAGACGATGAAAGCATTAAATATATACTAATTTTTATATAGACTCATAGGCATTCCCAACTCAAAGTTGGGAATGGTAAAACTAGTAATTTAGGTTATATTATCTAAATTGCTGAAGCAACATGACTATTATCTCGTATAACACGTCTTCCCCATAAAAAATGTTTTTTATAGTACTCTTTTTGATTAAAATTAAAAATTACAATTTTTTTAACACCAGAACTGGCATGAATAAAATTGCCATCACCTAAATAGATACCTACATGTGTCACACGATTAGGATATCTTCTTTTGGTTGCAAAAAAGACCAAGTCACCTTTTCTAAGTTCATTAAATGAGACAAGTTGACCTTTTGTAGCTTGGTCACGAGATACACGTGGCAGATGAATACCTACATCAGCAAAAATTTTTCGTGTAAATCCTGAACAATCATAGTTAACAGGTCCCGTTGCACCCCAAACATATTTATGTCCTAAAAGCTCTTTTGCATTCCACTCTATCTCATCTTCAACTTTTAGTGGAACCCAATTCTCTTCTTGAATTACTGATTGTTTAGAACTTAAACTTAATTTTGTTAAACAAATCTGCTCTTTTGGCTCCTTAACTTCAAGAACAGTAGGGGTAGGAATAGAAGTAGGAATACTCGTCACTTTTTCCTTCTTATTTAGTACTTTACTAACTTGTGGTTGAGTTTGACTACAAGCTGACAACAACAAAACGAATATTAAGAGTGATACCCTCCGTACTTTACCTTCTAACATCAATCTAAATCCTCCTTACTTGATATGTTGATATTTACAGCATAACAAATTTTTTTAATTTTTTGTTGCCTTTTTTCTACTATTTTTAGATTTTGTGAAAAAAAAGTTCATTTTCTATGATTAAATGTTATTCTAAATATTATATTTAATAAGAGAGATTCAATATTATTGATTATTAACTAAATATATGAATAAATTTTATATTTTTAAAGGAGAAATAGGTCAATTAAGTATTTTTAAAGAGATAAGAAAATAGATTAGATATTTTTCAATAGGTTGAGGTAGTTTTACCCCAACTGTTGAGCCACCAACTCATTAACAACTTTAGGATTCCCTTTCCCTTTAGTAGCTTTAAGTACTTGCCCCACAAAAAAGCCCAAAAGCTTCGTATTCCCTGCTCTAAACTTCTCTACATTCTCAGGATTTTTAGCAATAACCTCATCGATAATAGGTAAAATCACAGCAGGGTCACTTATCTGTACAAGCCCTTTAGATTCAACTATCTGTTTTGGTTCTTCTCCACTTTTGCTCATCTCTTCAAAAACCTGTTTAGCAATTTTTGTTGAAATAAGCTCATCATCAACCATTTTAATAAGTTGGGCTATCTGTGCAGGAGTATACTTTAACTCACTTCTCTCTTTTTGCTTTAGCTCTCTTGCTACATCATTGGTTACAATATTGGCAATACCTACAGGGCTATTTACTGATTCTAAAGCCTCTTGATAAAAAGCAGAAAGTTGTGCATCACGAGCTAAGGTATTGGCTACTTCACTATTTAATTTTAGCTCATTGGTATAGTTGTCAAAAAGTGCTTGTTCCTCTACTGTCATTGGCACTACTTCACCATCTATTTGTACTTTTTTAGGTTGAGGTTTTGCTGTCTTTTTTGGTGCTTTTTTCTTTTTAGATGATGACTCTTTAAGTCCTACTATCTTATTAAACACAGGATTTTCATCGCTATAATCAACAGGGTCAGCATAAAAATACCCCTCTCTTTCAAACTGAAAACGAACATCAGGTTTTTCGCTAATAACAGCAGGTTCAATGAAGGCATCTTTAATAATTTTTAAAGAGTTAGGGTTTAAATCTTCTATCCCCTCTGGTGCTTCTGTTTTAAATAGTCTATCGTAAAGTCTTACTTCTATCTGTTTAGCCGTATTGGATTCTACCCATTGAATGGCACTTTTTACTTTGATTCCACTGGTATCATTGCCACTTTTAGAGTCTGGATAATATTCAGCTTTTATCTCAATAACATTGCCATTATCATCTTTAACAACCTCATTACAACTAATAATATAAGCATATTTAAGCCGTACAGGTTGTTCAGGTGTTAGACGAAAGTAGCCTTTTTCAGTTTTTTGGCTAAAGTCACTCTTATCTATATAAATCTCTTTAGAAAATGGTAGTTTTCTTGTCCCCTCTTTTGGTACATCATGTGGGTAGTAGGATGCTTCTATCTCTTCTGAATCCTCATAATTTGTAATGGTCACTTTAAGTGGGTTCATAACGCACATTACTCTGGGTACTTTAGTGTTTAGGTCATCTCTGATGGCAAACTCTAGCTGTGCTACATCGACCATAGAGTTCGCTTTAGCTACTCCTATAGCATCACAAAAGTTTAAAATAGACTCAGGAGTATAACCTCTTCTTCTAAGTCCAGCAATAGTAGGTAATCTAGGGTCATCCCAGCCATTTACTATCTTCTTTTCAACCAACTCTAAAAGCTTTCGCTTACTCATAACTGTATAATTAATATTGAGCCGTGCAAACTCATGTTGGTAAGGTCGTGGAGGCTCTAGCTCTAATGTATCAAGTACCCAATCATAAATTTCACGGTTGTTTTCAAACTCTAAAGTACAAATAGAGTGCGTAACCCCTTCAATATAATCAGAGAGACAGTGAGCAAAGTCATACATAGGGTATACAGACCACTCATCCCCTGCTCTAAAATGGTATGCATGTTTTATTCTATACAACAATGGGTCACGCATTTTCATATTAGGTGAGGCCATATCTATTTTGGCTCTTAATACATGCTCACCCTCTTGAAACTCACCATTTTTCATTTTTTCAAAAAGCTCTAAATTCTCTTCTACAGAACGCTGGGCATACTTACTTCTTCTTCCTGCTTGGGTTACGGTTCCACGGAGTTCACGCATCTCCTCTTCATTTGTACTGTCCACATAGGCTTTACCTATTTTAATAAGTTCTATGGCATAAGCATAAAGTTTAGGAAAATAATCTGAAGTATAACGTACATTTTTATCCCACTCAAAGCCTAGCCACTGCACAGCATCTTTAAGAGCTTCTACATATTGGGTGTCTTCTGTTGTAGGATTGGTGTCATCCATTCTTAGGTTACAATGACCTTGGTAATCTTTGGCAATACCGAAATTGATAGCGATAGATTTAGCATGACCAATATGAGGAAAACCATTTGGTTCAGGAGGAAATCGTGTAACTACCTCTTTATATTTACCTGCATTTAAATCCTCTTCAACTATTCTACGTAAAAAATCTTTACTTTTATTTTCCATTATTATTGACCCTTTGATATTAAGGGGTGTATTTTAGCCAATTAGTGCTTATTGTTCACTAACCGTAGGTTTGGTAACACCGAACATCACGTTGAACAGTTTCAATAATATTTTCAAAAATAAGTTATTCATATAAATTAATATAATTTTAATATGTGGGGGTAAAATAAAGATTAAATCTAACTATAAAGGGTTAAGAATGACAAAACTTAAATTAAGTACAATTACAGCTGTAGCTCTATTTTCTATTATTGGTTGTGGTAGCAGTGGTGGAAATAATGATGGCAATGGTGCTAATAATGCAAAAACTGGTACAGGGTATTATGTAGATAGTGCTGTTGCAGGTGTTGATTATGTTTGTGGTAGTCAAACAGGTAAAACAGATGCAGATGGAAAGTTTACTTTTGAAGAGGGTAAAGAGTGTACATTTACTCTAGCAGGAGTGCCACTTAGAACTACAAAAGCAGATGAGTTGGCAGATGGTAAAAAAATAGTTGAAGAGAATCCAAAAGTTGCTAAGCTTTTACAGTCAATAGATGCTGATGGAGACTTAAGTAATGGTATTCAAGTTACAGATGAAGTAGTTGAAGCATTAACAAAAGCTTTAGAAGAGACACAAAGTACAGGTAAATTACCAGAGGGAGAAACATTAACTGAAGTTGTCGCTAATGTTGGTCATGATGTAACAGGTGTAAGTGGAGATGTTAGAACAGATGAAGAAGTACATGCACACTTAACTCAAACTCAAACAGAGATTACTAAAGAGCTTTTGGCAGGGAAGACTTTTTATGTATATTTTATTGACCATGATAATGCAGATACACCAACAGTAAGAGAGATTAAATTTAATGATGATGCAACCTCATTTACAGATGAAATAGGACATGTTATAAATGCACAAATAAAGGGTAATGTTGTAACACTAACTTATCCTGATGGTGGTACAGATGTTATGACTGTAACAACTAATAATGATAAATATATTTTACTTTATGAAGATGAAGAAGATGGGTTTAAATTATTTTATAGTGAAGCTGATGCAAAAGCTACGTTAGATGCTGAAAGTGATGATTCAGCAGACAATACACCTAAAGATTTAAAATTTACAACAGAGTATTTAAATGGGAAAACTTTTGTAACTATTAAAACTGATGACAATGGAAGTCCAAGTGGTTGTTGGACATTTAATGAAGACAAAACAATTAAAGTAGTTTTTAAAAAAAATGGTACAGTTAAAGAAGTTTCTTTAAGTAATGCAAATTGGCATATTGTAGAAGATGGTAAATTGAGTTTTGTAACAGAAGGAACTGACTATCAAATTTGGAAATTGATTTCTAAAAATAGTAATTCATACACCTATACCAATAAATGGTATGATGGCAGTGGTCACTTAGATGATAGTACAAATAGAGAATTAAAAGAGGTTAGTAGTTGTCCAGTTTCTTCACTTATAGATGATTAAAACAACCCCTTTAGCTCGTCCCAAAGTTGAACTTTGGGATGCCTATTGGAGCTACAACTCCAAAAACTCCACTCCATCTTTAGAGCCAATAAGTAAAAAACTTCTAAGCTTAGGAATGCTTTTGACCTTGTCAAGTTGTTTGTAACCTTCTACTTGTCTCATCCCCTCTTCTTTTATGCTCTCGTAACTATCTTTCTCTTTTTTCCATTTTAGCTCAAACAAATAGTTATGTGGAACTTTTTCATCTCGTCCTATGAGTAAAATATCAGGATATTTGTTGTTGAGTTCGGGCTGAGAGTCTATAAAGTAGAAACTCGCAAAACTCAAAAGTGCTAGAGCAATTACTTGAAAGTGTTTTTCTGTAAATCCTTGATGGTCTCGGTTTGAAAGAGTTTTTATAGAAGTATCTAACTGCTCTTTAAATGGTTCTATATCTCCTCGTGCTAAATCTATAAGTGGTCTTCTGCTATCAAAAGAGATAGCTAAGTTGTTTCTCTCTTTCAATTCAACTGCAAAATAGTTAAAGTAGAGCATCTTAATTACATAGTTTGGAATGCAAAACTCGAACACCTCTCCAAAAGCTTCATTTTTAATAGTAATAAACCCCATAGAGTATATAAGTGTAATAAAATCGTTCTCTTTAAAAGATTGGTTTAGGTCATATCTATCTTTTATTATTCCTGTTATACTCCCATTCTCTATAAGCTCTTCTAAGATTTTATAGTTTCTTTCACTATCGCCAATATTAAAAAGTTTCATAATAGCTTTATAGTCACTTGCTACATTGCTGTCTAACATCTTAATTGGCATTTCACAGCGTTTATAATCATATTTAGATAAAAAATAGTTTACCAAGGTAGCATTATATATTCGCTCTTCTGTTTTAACATTAAAAAGATAGCCATTGTACCACTCTTTTATTTTATAAACTATCTCTTCTTTGTCTATGTTAGGACATTTTTTAAATAGAGTCTGCTCTAAAGAGTAGTTTACCTCTTCTTGTCTGAATCCTGCTAGAGCATTAAACGGCTCTTCATTTGAAATATTGGAGACAATATTAAACCCACTGCTCAAACTATCAAGTGTAATTGGAGTTACACCTGTTATGAACATCTTTTGAACAACACCTGTTTGGGTTGCACCTTTTAAAACCTCATAAAAGCTTCTAACAAATCCACCTTTACCTACTATCTCTAAAAAATCTTTCATGCTATAGGCTAAAATGGCGTTAGCGAACTGGTCATATTCATCTATAAGTATATAAATTTTATCATCTTGGACTCTTTCAAAGAACTCTTTTACAATGTCAGCAGGTTCATTAAAAGAGCGAATATGCTCTATATCTATTTGAGAGTAACCATAAGAGTTTAAATATTTTGAGATACTAACATAAAGATTTACATTAAAACTATTTTTTATCTGTTGTGGTGTTCTATGCTCCACCTCAATCCCACTAAACTCAAAAAACAAAATACGAAAGCTACTCTTTAGAGGGGTTGGGTTAGCTCCAATATAGGTATCATTAAAAATAGCATCAAACTCATCAGCAGAGTTTTCATCGTAGTAGTATTGAAGTGTAGATAGAAAAAGAGACTTTCCAAAGCGTCTAGGACGTAAAAAGATTAAAAAATTTTCATTAGTTTTTTCTAGTTTTTCTATATATTCTGTTTTATCAATATATAAGTAGTCGTTGTTTATCTTTATCTTTTTAAAGTTACTTTCACCATATATTATCTTTTTCATCTTTAGCCTTTAAAACTTCTAGGCATATTATAGCATTATCAATTAAAAGCTATAACTATTGGTTTTAACTTCTAATAGACTAATTTAAGCTTATTTTAATATGTGGGGCTAAAATATTTAATCTATTCTAACAGAATTAAGTTCAATTACAGCTATTGCTGTATTGAGTATTGTTGGTTGTGGAGATTGTGGACTTCGTTCAAGTATATATTTCTCGTTCCTAACGTCCTCCTTGGGAATGCATATTGGAATGGACATCTCTAGCAAATGAAAGACAAGAACAAAACCTACAACTCCAAAAACTCCACCCCATCTTTAGAACCAATCAGTAAAAAACTTCTAAGCTTAGGAATGCTTTTGACTTTATCAAGCTCTTTATAGCCCTCCACCTGTTTCATTCCCTCTTCTTTTATCTTCTCATAGCTATCTTTATCTTTTTTCCACTTTAACTCAAACAAGTAGTTATGTGGAACTTTCTCATCACGTCCTATG
>JALXFN010000013.1 GCA_027068975.1 Campylobacteraceae bacterium
GTGTCTCTTCAAGTGTTCTTTTATCTGTCCACCACTCATTTTGATAGAGTTGGTGAAGCTGTTTTATATGTTTAGTATTTAATTTATTGAGTATGGTCATTTTAACTCAATACTCTCATAATGCTCAACCACAGGAAAAGGGTCATAAAAATCATGCAACAACTCTTTCCACTCTTGATACTCCTCTGACTCTCTAAATCCTACAGTATGGTCTTCTAAACTCTCCCATTTTACAAGTAAGATGTATTGGTTTTCATTCTCTACACACTTTTTAAGCTCATGAGAGATGTACCCTTTCATGCTAGATATAATCTTACTTGCTATTTTAAAAGTAGGTTCAAAGTCATTTGTTTTTTCGGGTTTTATGTTTAATATGGCTACTTCTAGTATCATTTTTTATCCTTTAGATGAAGATTTTAGCATATTCTTTTTATATATCTGTAAAAGCTATTTAACTCCTTAAGTCTCAAAGAGATAGAATTTAAAATAATAGTATTTAAATCCTATTATTTTATGATATAATAGTACTATATTACTATTTGGAGCATTATCATGCTAGAGACCTTTTTCCAACTAAGCCAAAACTACATACTAAACTATCAACAAGAGTACATTCGTTATTTTCTAAAAACACATGACTTGTCTAACCGTTTCTCCATTATTTCAGGGCAACGAGGGATTGGAAAGACAACAGCGATTATTCAAACCTGAGTTCGACGGAATACCATATCCACAATTTTACGAGGTTTTTCATAGGTAACGATAGATTTTTGCAGGACTAACTAGTTAATTCAAAAAAATCTATCTAAGCATATGGGAAACCTCGTAAAACCCGTAGGGAAGCCTAAAAATAGGCAATCTTTCCCAAATAAAATTCTTGAATTAGCTACGCGGCTAGTCCTACGAATTTAATTTTGAAAATCTTACCTATTTTTAGGCTTTTGTGGATATGGTATTCCGTCGAACTCAGGTTTGAATATCTTCAAGCACAATACCCAGACCTCTACACGACCAAAGCCCTCTATATTCAAGCAGACCACTTTTTACTTGGTAATCGTTCACTCTATGAGATAGCTGATGAGTTTGTCAAGATGGGGGGAGAGTTACTCTGTATTGATGAGATTCATAAGTACAACAATTGGTCACAAGAGCTAAAGAGCATTAACGATACTTTTAGAGAACTAAAACTTTTAGTCTCAGGAAGTTCAGCGTTAGAGATACATAAAGGCTCTTACGATTTAAGTCGAAGAGCGTTAGTCTACCGTATGAAAGGGATGAGTTTTCGTGAGTTTCTTGAAATTCGTCTAGGGTTAGAGTTACCAAATATTGAGCTTGATACGCTACTTAAAGAACACCAACCTTTTGCACAAGAGATTGTTAGTAAATTGGCAACCCAAAAAGAGAGAATCTTACCCCTTTTTAATGAGTATCTAAAAGTGGGTTACTACCCTTATTATTTTGAGTACAACAATCAAGAGCAGTTCTATTTGGCGTTGGAGCAAAATATTCATACTACTATAGAGAGTGATTTGTTGGCTATCTACCCCTCATTAACAGGGGTGAGTATTAGAAAGTTAAAATCTTTGCTGAAAGTCATTTCAGAGTCAGTACCCTTTATTCCTGATATGAAAAAGCTTAAAGGCATTATCGGTGTGGGAGATGAACGTACTTTAAAAAACTATCTAAAATATCTCGAAGACGCAGGACTCATAAAGATGTTAATGAAACACTCAAAAGGTCTAAACAGCATTGAAAAGCCTGAAAAGATATATCTTGACAATAGCAATCTACTCTTTACCTCAAAAGCCAATATAGGAACAATTAGGGAAACTTTTTTTATGAACCAAGTAAGCAAAGAGCATCAACTCATCGCCCCTAAAAATGGAGATTTTTTAGTAGATGAAAAATACCTTTTTGAAGTAGGTGGACAACATAAAAGCTTTAAACAGATAAAAGATATGCAAAACTCTTTTGTAGCTTCAGATGAGATAGAGCGTGGCTTTGGTAATAAAATTCCTCTTTGGTTGTTTGGATTTTTATATTAACCTGCACCCTTTTCAAAACTATTAGCGTCTACTGTGTACAATATCAACTTAAAGGATTTACAATGAACGAAAAAAGAAGACTACACATTCACATCTCAGTAGAGAACATAGAGCAGAGCATCGCATTCTACAAAACGCAATTTCAAGCAGAACCAACCAAGGTAAAAGAGGATTACGCTCAATGGCTCATTGATGATTTGTCGCTAAACTTTGCTATCTCAACACGTGGGTATGACAAAGGTGTGAACCACTTAGGTATCCAATACGAAAGTGATGAGGCGTTAGAAGAGGCTCAAACACTGTTTGAAAAAGCAGGTATAAAAGGCAAAGAGGACAAAGGAGCTGTCTGTTGTTACAAAGCTTCCAATAAATATTGGGTAGAAGACCCTACAGGAATGATTTGGGAGAACTACCACTCTATGGAAGATATTGAGGTCTTTGGTGTAGATGGAAAAGATACAGCTGATGGTTGTTGTACCCCAACTTTTGGAACTTTCTCCGAGACACCATCCTCTTGTTCTCCTGATGATAGTGGTTGTTGTAGCTAATGGAGTTTGAGAATATTTGGAAAGAGTACGAGAGAGAGTTAAGCTCTTTTGTTCTCTCTCGTGTGGGTGATGTGGAGATTCAAAAAGAGATTATGCAAGAGGTGGCTCTAAAAATCTTTACCTCCATTCATACTCAAAAAAAACATCTTCGTGGTTGGCTCTATACCCTTACAAAAAATGCCATAAGTGACTATTATCGTAAAGTCAATCGACCTCTTCCTGAACTTGAAGAGGAGATTGAGAGTGAAGAGCATATACTTTTAGAGTGCCTTACTCCTATGTTAAACTCACTTAAAGAGGAAGAACAAGAAATACTCGAACTAACCCAACTTGAACAATACTCACTAAAAGAGGTGGCTTCAAGTAAAAACATTCCTCTAAACACAGCCAAATCTCAACTCTTTAGAGCTAAAAAAGCATTGGCTGAGAAGTTCTTTTCTTGTTGTACCTATGAACGTAATGCTCGTGGTGAGGTAGTTGACTTTTTTGGGTGTGATGGGGGTTGTTAATTGTTATCCTAACACAACCCCTCTAGCCATACCTTTAGCAACTATATCCATAGAGTCAAAAAGCTTCTCTTCTGATGTATAAACACCTACCCAATTAATAAATGACTGATACTTGGGTCTGTTCTCTCCCAAAATATACTGCCTAGCTTGTGAGTTCATCCGTCCATCTACACCTATGATAATGATGTTTTTTATTCATTGTTTAGTACTTTCTTGTCTAATTTTCCCACTCTCCCAAGCACCTCAATATGGTCAGTAATTATCCCATCTATAGGTATATCTCTCATGCTATCGAACTCCTCTTTTGTATTTAAGTACATATAAAACCTTGTATTGTTTTCATAGACTTTATTCAAAAACCGATAAGACCAACCCCAAATAAATTTGGTATATTTAGGTATTAAACCTATGCCTTCTCCTTTGTACTTTTTAGGTAGATTCATTAACCCCAAACTCAAAATATATGATTTATAAAAGCTCTTCTGTTCTTCTTTTGGTAGGGTTAATCGTCTTATATTTGTAATACGCTTTTTTATATAGGCATACGATTTATCATCAGACCAAATATATAAATTTTTATGTCTCTCTTTTGGAAATTTCAATAAAACATCTACAATAAGTTGTGCAACCTCTAGGCTATCTCCACTTTTGTTATCTATTAAGAACTTTTTATTAGGAAAGTGGGTTAAGACTTCAAAAAGAGTTTTCATTTTTCCTATACCTTGACCACGAAAAGGATAAGTTTTCCCTCCATCATAGGTATAACCATACCCTATATCAAGCTGTTTTAAATCTTTTAATAAAAAGTCAGACACTTTTCCCTTCGCTTCTGTACGACACTCCAACATCCAGTCATGAAATACTACCAACTTTTGGTCTTTAGTTGGACGAACATCTATCTCCACCACTGTTGCCCCATACTCAAAAGCTGACTGCATTGAAGCATAAGTATTTTCAATAAAATTATGTGTTGGCTTATATATTCTTTTTGCTGTACACCCATGAATATAGTCCAATCCCTCTTTATCAAAGTCTTGATGAACGCCTCTATGAGCAATAATTTCAAAGTTCTCTTTTTTATGAGTTATGACTTTTTGAGGAATGGTTGTGGAGCATCCAACATAGAAATATTGAAAAGAGATGAAGAAGAGTATGGGGATAAGTAGCTTTTTCATTATATTTTCCTTTTTATTGTCGTATCATACTTTAAATATTGTAAACATCAACCATTATTTACAAAATCAAGCCTCGCCGAAACAACCCAACACTCTCTTTAACCATCTCCTCATAAGCGTCTTTCTCCATACTAAAGAAGCCCTTATGAAGCACAATCCCATCTAACATACTCACCAAAACCCTACCCAAAGCCACAGGATTTATACTTTTTTCTATAGAACCACTATCCATAAGAAGTTGCAAGTTTTTAGCATAAAATTCTCCTATCTCATTAAAAAAATCTCTATATTTATCTATAAACTTTGGCGAAGAGAAACTAGCTCCAAAAGCTTCAAAGAAAATAGGAATAAACTCCGTATCTTCTTTACTAATAAGCAAAGAGTTCTCTATATGATTTAACAGCTCATCCAAACTGTCAAAATATTTTGTCGCAACAAGTCTCTCTTTTACTTTAGAAAAATGCTGTTTCGTCATAGTCGAAATCAAGCTCTCTTTAGAATCAAAATAGAGATAAAGCGTTCCCTTGGCAATCCCTGCTTCTTGTGCAATCTTGGTCATGCTACTGTTGTGAAACCCATATTTTAGTAGTGTATTTAAAAACGCTTCTAAAATACCCTCTCGCATTTTTTCTTTATCAACAATCTTTGGCATCGTAACTCCTTAAAATATATTATAGTGACCACTTGGTCATAAAAAGGTTAAATTGCTTGACTTTGGCTATAAAAAAGTGCTATTATTCTTTAAATGACCAAGTGGTCACTAAAATTTAAAGGATACATCATGATAAAAGAGTTAGCAGAAAGTCAAGGTTCAGTTTTAGCATTTGAGATAACAGGAAAAGTAACTTTAGAAGAGGAAAAAGAGTGGATAGAAAAATTTGACAAAGTATTAGAAGAGTATGACAAAGTATCGGTCATGGTTATTTTAGGAGAAAACGCTTCATGGGGTACAAAAGCAGGATATGAAGATATAAAATGGGCGATAACACACATGAAACGTTTTGATAAAATCGCCATAGTTACCGACTCTGTGGTTTGGAAATGGCTCATTACTTTAGATAGTCAGTTTGCTAAACTAGTGGGTATCGGAGAGCGACATTTTGAGTCATCAGAAGCAAAAGAAGCTTTGGCTTGGGTATCGAATTAATGAGCAGTAGCAAGAGTGAAATCACCTATTAACCACCCAATAAACACTCTTCTTCCCCTTCTGAACAAACGAAAAGCCTTCAGCTTCAAGCAACGCCATCTGCTCTTCAGGAGCGTTAGGGTACTTAGGTTTTAACTCATTTTTAGAGCCCAAAGTTCGCCACCAAGGGGTAGTGTCATTTTCATCTTCTTCTATGGCATGAGCGACAATGTTCATCAAAATCCCAACTACATAAGGATTTGCTATCTCCACTTGATGCTTGTTTGCAAAGTATTCACATATCTCTACAGCAGACATCACTTCCCCTTGGGGAATGGTTTGCATGAGTTTATGTATCTCTAAAGGGTGTACCCAAACATCTTTTCCCTCTCCCCAAGTTTTTAACATAGACTTTGGTATCTCTCGTATTTGTGGGTAGTTTGGGTAAGAATTTCGCATCTGTTCTTGGTAAGTTTTTTTAGCCATCACTCCACCCCAATATAAATCTCAGCCTCATTTCGACTCAAATAAAGCTCAAAGTCTGTCCCATAAGCTCGTTTTTCTTTACAGTTTTCAGCAGAAAAATACGCCCATATCTCACCCCAAGTCTCTATAACAGCTTGTGGCATTTCACCTTTACTCTCAAAACAGAGATAAGTTCCCTCTTCTAAAACAATCTTTTCTCTATCATCTGTTGGCTCTACACTCTCAGCCCCAACCAATACATCAAACTCTCCATGAGCATCAGACTCATAGTTGGTATAAATACCATAAAGAGGTGGAGGAGTCTCTCCTAATGTTGGCATAATGTTTTCAAAAAAGTTTTGCCATAAAGCCCCTATTTTAGCTATTTTAGGGTTCATCTCATCTTCATTTTTAGTTCTTGCTTTTAAGCCTATGATTGTTTTGTTTTCCAGTTTTACTTTTTGCATATCTTATCCTTTAGTACCTATCGGTATTTTATTATGTAATTTTTTTATTTGAGGAGCAGTTTAGTCACCCCATCGGATAAAGTATCTCCTCATGTACTTTATCACAAGCTTTCAAAATCTCATCACTCAAAGTCAAATCCATCGCTTTAAAGATAGGGTCTAACTGCTCTGCACTCCTAGCCCCAATGATGGTAGAAGCCACAAAATCAAACTGTTTTGACCATGCAGTAGCAAGGGTTACAGGGTGCATTCCTGCCTCTTTTGCTATGGCTACATATTTGGCTGTAGAAGCTTTTGTTTTTTCATTTAAAAAACGTGTCGCCATGGCTCTTTGTCTGACATTTGGTGAGTCCATGTAATCTGCAAAACGTCCTTTAACATGAAAACCTCCATTGTATTTCCCACTAAGCACCCCACCACCAAGTGGAGAGTATGGAAGCAGTGAAATATTCTCTTTTCTACACACCATCGCCAACTCATCTAAAAACCGACGGTTAAGCAGTGAAAAGTTGTTTTGTATGGACTCAAAACGTGCGTATCCATGCTGTTCAGACTTCATCAGAGCTTTGGTTGTACCATAAGCTGTGTCATTTGACGTACCGAGGTAACGTACCTTTCCACTGCGTACCAATCTATCAAAAGCCTCCAAAGACTCCTCTATAGGCACAATTGTATCGGGCCAATGCATTTGGTAAAGGTCAATGTAGTCGGTCTTCAATCGTTTCAAACTCCCCTCAACAGCACGTTCAATATGAAATCTATCTATAGCCGTCAATCCATGACGCACAGGAGGCACAAACCAACCATTAGAAGCCCCTGCCACTTTAGAAGCGATAATGAGTGAATCACGAGGTTTAGTCTGCATCCACTCACCCACTATCTTTTCGGTAAGTCCAAACAACTCACCACTCGGAGGCACAGGGTAAAGCTCTGCCGTGTCAAAGAAGTTTATGCCTCTCTCATAAGCTTTGTCCATAATGGCAAAGGCTTCTTTTTTGTCTGCTTGTGTTCCAAAAGTCATTGTTCCTAGACATATTGGGCTTACTCTTAATCCTGTTTTTCCTATGTATCTGTGGGTCATTTTTGTTCCTACTTCTTTTATAGTTTTTAAATTTTTTTCTATCTTAATCTGCGTTCGTACTGATATTTTTAGGTTTTTTTACGTCTTTGCCTATTTCACTAAAACCTAAGCAGGTCATACCTAAGTTTTCTAAGCTGATTCTTTCTCCTCCTTTTCCTGAGTAGAGGTCTTGAAGATTATTTTTTTAACATAAATTACGTATAGAATTTTTTAAATTTTTATAAATATCTTGTAATACTTTAAGTTCTTCTTTCTTATCTCTTTCTGTTGCAATTATACCCATTAAGTTAATAAGTGCTAACTCTTTTACCAATTCAATATGTGGTATATTTTTCTTGAAAGGTTGTATTGGTTTTTCCCAATTAACTCTTTTTTTACCTAGGTAAAAAGCAAGTTGGTAAGATGAATTATCTTTATAGATTCTAATAGTTGATTTTTGATATTCTGTAAAAATAAAATATCGTCCTTTTTTTGTTTGACTCTTGCTCCATTCAAACGTATTTAAAGCTTTAGCAATTTTTTTATAAAGATGAATATATTGATGGCTTTTAAATTTATCCTCTTCGGTTAAAAAACTAATACATGAACTACCAACAGTTTTATAGCCCCATTTAGGGTGATATGCAATATGTTCATATCTAATTGCTGTATTGCAGTTTTTTCTTTCACATACACCATCTAAGCCCCCTAAATCATCAATACTAATTAATATCCATCCATAGTTTGGTTCAATAAGATTATGTTCTCGTGCATGACAGCCCTTACATAAAGTAATACAGTCAAGTGGAGAATATTCCCATGGTTTTTTATTTTCATAATAAGTATTATGATGAACTTGTAAAATAACCTCTTCTTCGTTACGAGAACAGTTTGTACATTTATTTCCATCTCTTTCTTTTATTTTATTTGAAAATTCAATCCATTTATGGTTTCTATAAAATTTTCTAATTTTTTTTATATCCACAATTAATTTTCCCCTGCCATCCTCAAAACCAAAGCATAAGTCTTATCATCAATAAAAATCCGTGACCCTCTTAAAATTTCAATCAAAGGAGCAATCTCACCAATAAGCTCTACTTCTTTAGCCTTAAGCAGAATTCCCAAACTACCAATGACTTTTAAACCAAAACTTTGAGCAAACTTCTTAGCTTTTTTATCATCACAAAGTAAAAAATCAGCATTTTGTTCAGTATAAAGAACAATAGCTTCACTCTCTCCTTTTCCTAAAGTAATGTTAAAATTGGCACTAGATTGAATATCTAAAACTCTATCTTTACAATAATTTTTTAGTTTATATGATTCTGCTTTATTCTCTTGACTTACTTCATCATAAACAGCTCTTGGGACATAGACATCTCCAAAAAGTTTTTCAAGCACATCTAATTTATCAACAATAGAAAGAGCCACCAATGCCGAACTATCAGCAATTAAAATCATAGTCCACTCATCAATTTCATTTCATTTTCTAACTCATCCTCATCATAACTAATAACAGGGATATTATTCTTTTTACACTCATCCATAAAGTCATACAAAGAGAGATTGGCAAAATGACTAGCTTGTTCTATGGAAAACTTACCATTTTTAAAAAGCATCAACGCAGTACTCGTTTTAATGGTCTGCTTTAACTCTTGCATATCTTTATTTAGTGTGAACATCGCAAATTCAGGTATATTTAGTGTTAGTTGCATAGTTACTCCTTTTAATTATATATTTTTAATAAGTGTATCAGATTTATACTCAAAACTATCATTTTTAAGCTTGTTCCCTAATTGACTCTTGGGTTATGTCTTTCTCTTATTATATTTAAATTTATGGGTATTTTTCCTTTTAGCCATTCAGAGTACATCATTAATACTCTCAAAGCTCCCCTCATTCATCCCTACCATAAACCACCCGAAAACGCACACTAGATATTTTAGACGCTTCGCTATGTATCTCATGTGAAAGTTCTCTTAACCCCTCTGCTTTAAACAAATCTACCTCTTCTTGCGTCAAGGGCCAAGGAGGGCCCTCGAACATCGCTTCGCGTTTGTGAGCAATGAGTAGAAGTTTGCCGTTTTTAGCTACGGTGTTTGCTACAGCTTTGACCATCTTTTCTCTAAATTCTACAGGAAGTGACTGAATGGTAAATGCTTCAAAGACAAAATCAAACTGCTCTTTATACTCAAAAATATCTTGCTTTTTAAAGTCAATGTTGGTATTTGGAAAACGTGCTTGGGCTAAGTCCAATGCTGTTTGAGAGACATCAATGGCTGTTACAGCATACCCTACCTTTGCTAATGCCATTGCATCATCACCTAGACCACAACCTATAACCAAAGCTTTACCTTGGTGAACTTCTTCTTCATCTAAATAGCTTTGCAGTAGAGGATTAACTGCTTGTCTTGCCCAAGGAATATTTTCGTGGCTATTTTTGTTCTCTTGGTAAAGTCCATCAAACCATGCTGAGGCTTTGTTGTGTGCTTTTGTACTCATGAAAAAGCCTTTTTGGTGATTATACAAAGATTAAATTAAGAATATTTTGAATAATGAAAATCCTCCAAATAATCCTACCACATCAGCAAATAGTGTTAACCTGAAATCTTTTTCTATGCTATACTAAAGCATTAGAAAAGGATTTAAAATGCACTATAGAGTAACAGCCAAATTTCACAAAGAACAGTTAGCCGAGTTTTTCCAAAAACTAAATGATGGAACGATTGAAAATCAAAAGCCTGATGGTGTAGAGATTTTAAACTCCATGAAAAGGGCAATCATAAAAGAAGATAAGAGCTTAGAGTGGTTTGAGACTTGTTTTTGTGCCACACCTCTTAAACATGAACGTGAAACGGTTTATGATACCTATCTTTATAACTTTAAAACGACTTTAGTCGAAGAGAATCAGGAGCTTAAAGGTGAGTTGTTTTGGGATTATATGAAAGCACAATGAAACAAAACATTCCACATTATGACCTCCCCGACAATGACCATGTAAGGGTTTCTCGTTTAGAAGAAAAACACGTGGCAAAGTATTTTCCTACTCATCGACATAAATACTATGAGATGGTCATTATTCGCTCTTGTGAAGAGGGAGATTTTTCACACAATATTGATTTTGTCTCTTATCCTTTAACAGCAGGATGCATCTATTTTATAGCCCCCAATCAAGCTCATGGGTGGAATACAAAGATTTACAATAAAGAGTATAAAGGTTACCTTTTGACCTTTAATGAAGAGTTTCTTTTAACAGGAAATTCAACTTTAGAACAGCACCTTCAAAAACTTTTTAACCCTTTAAACAAAGAACCATTTATAGAGTTTGAGCCATCAAAATTTATAGAGACTTTTCCAACAATGTATCTACTTGAAGAGGAGTACAAAAAAGAAACGTCAGACTATTTTGTTATGCGTTCTCTTTTAGAGACTTTGATACACTACATGGCTCGTTTAAAGTCAGAATCATTAGGAGAGATGGGTCTGAACTGTCAACGATTAATAGAGCTTGGAAAAGTCATAGAACAGCACTATAAAGAGCAAAAAAGTGTAGAATTTTATGCTAGAGAACTAGAACTTTCAGCCAAGCGACTCAATGAAATAACAAAAGAGACTTCAGGTCAAACAGTAACTCAAATGTTACACAAACGCCTACTTCTCGAAGCCAAACGAGAGATGATTTCTCAAAATAAAACCATCCAAACCATCTCAGATGAACTTGGTTTTGAAAATGCTTCATACTTTGCACGGTTCTTTAAAAAGCATGAGGGTATCTCTCCTACAGAGTTTATAGCACAAATGTTCAAATAGTGCTATTGATTGTTCAATTTGTCTCTTAACTTTTTTTCTTGTCCTTGATATACTAAAATCAAATTATATTCAAGGATTTTACAATGAAAAAACTACTACGAATAGACACAAGCACAAGAAAAAATGACTCTCACTCACGAGATTTAGCCAACAGATATGAAAAAAAATGGAAAGAAAAAAATAGCGACAATGTAATCATCAATAGAGATTTGAGCGAAACAAAACTACCCCATTTAACGCAACCTTTCATCGACGCAATGTTTACAGCAAAAGATGAAAGGAACACAAGCATGAATGAAACATTGAGAGACTCTGCCATACTCATTGAAGAACTTAAAAGTGCAGATACCATTTTGTTGAGTCTACCCATGTACAACTTTGGTATTCCCTCTTCTTTAAAAGCCTATATCGACCATATTACACGTGTAGGTGAAACTTTTACTATGGATGAAAATGGATTTACAGGTTTAGTTACGGGTAAAAAGTTAGTTATTTTCTCAGCTTATGGAGCTGTCTTTGATGAGATGAAACAGATGGATTTTGTAGAACCCTACCTAAAAAGTCTTTTTGGATTTTTAGGGTTTACGGATATTGAGTACTATGCTATTGAGGGGACGAGTATG
This sequence comes from Campylobacteraceae bacterium, assembly GCA_027068975.1. Classification (GTDB taxonomy): domain Bacteria; phylum Campylobacterota; class Campylobacteria; order Campylobacterales; family Sulfurovaceae; genus UBA1140. The sequence goes on from JALXFN010000013.1 coordinate 11,826, forward strand.
CTTTCTTCTGATGTATTAGAAGAGAAAAAGGAAGCATTGAGTGGGCTGTTTTAAAAGCCACTCTTTATTCATACCCTTTTCTATTTTTCTGCCAAAAAGCAAATACTTACCTAAAAATTAACCACCCCTCAAACCACAGGCACATAAATCTCAGTAAGCAATTCACCTTCAGCCACTTCAAACTTATTATTTAAAAACCTCTGAAACAGAGGTATATCTCGCAAAGAGATAGAGCTTTTATACAACCAATTCCCAAAAATAGCATCATAGGTATGGGTCAAATCAGAATGCTTACCTTTATGCAAGAAAACAGCATACTTACCACCGTCTAAAACTTTAGCTCTTATCTCTTGATTCTTTAATTTTATCTCTTTTGTAGCAGAAACACAGGCATCGTAACGGAGTCGATTGTTGTTCGATATATCAGGGTTGTCATAGGCAATGGCATAGGCGTAGAAGTCATTGTTCAACAATCTGTTTTTACCTGCAAACTGCATAATCTTCTCCCACGTCTCATCGAGCTTTTCATACTCTCCCACATGACGAATGGTGTAAACTTTGAGGGGTTCTATTCGCTCTATTCGTATCGGCTCAATATCGGCATAGAGCTTTCGTTTAGGCATCAAACTCTCTTTATACTCACTAGGATTAACCCCAAACATCTCTTTAAACGCTTTGTTAAATGAAGAGGGAGTATTGTACCCTGCTATCATCGCTATTCGAGTAATGTTCTCTTTATCTATCTGCATCTGTTGCAGAGCCTTTTCAAGCTGTAATCGTTTGATGTACTTCTTTAGACTCTCACCTGTATAAGCTTTAAAAATCCGATGAAAATGGTAGTAAGAGTACCCTGCCACACGGATTAAATCCTCAATGGTCACATACTCCAAATCTCTCTCAATGGCTGTTAGCACTTTTTGCATACACTCATTATAGTTTTCCATTACACATCCTCTTAAAAATAATACTCAGCTTCAACCAAAACTTGATAATCGTCCAAGTTGCTTCCATATTCACTCTCATTAGAGCCTTGATAGTTACGAAGATAGACACTTGTCTGTAGGCTATCGGTTGTGGTGTACTCCAACCCCACTTGTGAAAGGGTGCTTTTGTCGTAAGGGTTTAGCCACACAAGAGCCGAAGCATCTAAATTGGTTACAATATCGGTTGCACGAGAGAAGAGAAAGAGACTATCACGACTCATAATCTCCTCTTTGTTACTCATATCAGCTCTAATAGCTCCGAGTTGTTGAGCCATTTGAGGGCTATTTTTGGCTAAAGCAAACCAATCTTTCCACCCCTTACGATTCAGCCCTGAACTGTTAAAAATATACTCCAAATTGGTTGAGATATTATCATAACTGTAGTTAATTCCAAAAATAGCTTTTTGAATATTCTCTTTCTCCAAACCAAAAGCATTTTGAACCGTTGGGCTAAGATTGAGACGTTCTATACTCTTTCTAATATCACTTTTTGACCTCTTATATGAGCTTTCAGTATAAAAAATCCAACTGTTCTTGACATAACTTAGATTCAACCCAAGATTAAAATCATCTTCATTTTTATGTAAAATGAGCGAAGAGCTTACATCTTTAAATCCACCATACCCCAAATAGAGTGAATATCTATCTTGCTTATTGGTCTCATCTAAATGCAATCCATACTCTTTTTTGCTTCCCCAACCACCATCAGCATCTACCGAGATTTTAGGAGAGTAGATATTTTTCACTGTAAAATCATCAAAAAACAGAGTGTTTTGAACCATCACCGAACCTAAACGATTGTCTCTTATCTCTTTTGGGTCAGAAGAGAGGGTCAAAGAGGTTGAGCCTTTGAAAAAATCACTAGGGTTATAGCCTCTACCAACCCCCTCTTTAACATTCATCCGACCTATTTCGTAAATATTTTCAGGAGAAAACTCCCCCTTATAGTACAACTCTTTAATATTTATACTCTGCTCATCTTCATCAGCCACAATCCGAACATCAACACCATAATGTTTATCGGTTTTGTTAAGGTTGAGGTAGAGCTTTTTATCATTGTCACGCTGTTCATTTTTCTGATAAGAGAGTTTCAACCGTGCATTCAAAAAACTGTTATCTTCTTTAAACGCACTCTTAGAACTATCGACCTCATCTACGGTATCGAACATATCAAACTCATCAGATTGAAGCAGTAGAGTACTGAAAAATAGGGGAAAAAGTAGTTTTATTTTTTTCATAGAGTATCCTATATTTTTTATGAAGTATAGGATATTTTGGGAGGTTTGGCTTTTCCTAAATTGCTATTTAGCTATTTTTCACTTAGGAATATGTCTTGACATTGTAATTACAAAAATGCTATAATCATTATATGAAGTTTGAATGGGATGAAGATAAAAACAGAATAAATCAAGCCAAACATGGAGTCTCTTTTGAGGAGGCAAAAGAGGTTTTTGATGATGCACTTCAAATCTCTAAACTAGACCATCGTTTTAACTATTTTGAAGAGCGATGGATTACACTAGGAGAGACACAAAAAGAGAAACTATTGGTTGTAGCCAATCTATTCTTTAGTGATGAGGGCGAAGAGATTATCAGAATAATATCAGCAAGAAAAGCAAATAGTAATGAGAGGAGAATCTATGAAAAGTGTTGAAGAACGAGCCAAATATGATGAATATGAGATGAAAGATGAGTATGATTTTTCAGATGGGATAAGAGGACGATTTTATCAACCAAAAAAAATACCAACCTCCATGAGACTAGACAATGATATTTTAATTTTCTTAAAAAAACAAGCCAGTGAGAAAAAGATAGCCTACCAAACACTTATCAATAATCTACTTAGAGAATATATGCAAAAAGATGGGTTAAACGCTTCATAAACTTTACTGTATGTTACCACAAAAATAGTGGTAACAAGGGGAAAACACTATTCCCCTCTAAACTTACTCAAATACTCCTTGGTAAACCAAAAGTCGGGTATCTCCTGTTCAGCAAAATCACTAAAACTCAACTTGGTAGCTTTATTGGTATCAACCCCATCAAAAATCAACACCTCGGTAGGTCGTACTGCTCCTAAAATATTTTGAAATTTACGGTAATAACTCTTTTTCAAAAGCTCTCCATTGGCAGAGTAAAATTTAGCATGAATGGGGTAAAAGGTATCTTTTGCAACCCAATATTCAACTGTAGAATAACTTACCTCACTACTAATGGCTCTCATACCAATTTTATAGCACTCCACCATCTTCTTATCTCCACCTTTTATACTCTCTACTCCCTCTAATTTTAGAGTATAGTCCAATGCAAAGTTAGCACTCATAACATCAGCACTTGATGATTGCCCCATAAGTCGTTGTTGTGGTGACATCTGAGCAATGGCTTTTGAGTTGGGGTCATACATCCACATGGTGTTGCCATTTCGCAAGATTAGCTTCTCTTTGTCTTTTTTTGGTTTTAAAATCTTAACAAGCGTTTTAAACTGTCCATCATCTGCCTTTTTTGAGTAGATAGAGATAAGCATACTGTCCACCTTTTGAGCATTTTGAAACTCGGTTATGAGACCTTTTTGATAAAAAGAGTCGTTGGGGTTTCGGATGTTATCGCTCTTTTGTACTATCTCTAGTGGTGTTATGGCTTGTGCCATGAGCGTGGTGGCTGTTGTTAATATGAGGGTTTTTAGTAGTTTCATTGTTTGTCCTTAATAGGTTATTTGATTGGATTATATAGGTTTTTTTGGGGTTTGGCTTTTCCTAAATTGCTATGTTGAGATTATACCCCTTGACATACCCAACAATAAAAGATAAAATAATACTAAAGTATTATAAGGAGTTAATGATGACTATACCAATAAAAGAGACGACAAGTATAAAACTAGATGTAGAGATAAAAGCCAAAGCTAAAGAGATATTTAAAGAGCTTGGTATGACAATGGGTGAAGCTGTTAATATCTTTTTGAGTCAAGTAGCACTACATAAAGGGCTACCTTTTGAGGTAAAAATACCCAATGAAGAGACAAAAAAAGCAATAGAAGAGGCACGAAAAGGTATAAATATGGAGTCAACTTCACTAGAGGAGATGATGGCTGAACGAGAGCAAATGAAAAATGCTTAAGGTTAAACGCCATAAGCTTTTTGTTAAAGAGCTTAGAAATGCAAAACTAAGTGACCAACATTTTTCAAAATATATTGTCTATCTTGCAAAATTAATTGAAGAGAAACCTCTTCCCGAAGAGGCTTTAGACCATCCACTAAAAGGAGAGTATAAAGATTGCCGAGAGTTTCATATTAGTGGGGATTTATTGGTTATCTATTTTATTGCAGACGATACATTAAATCTTATTCGTATTGGGTCTCATTCTCAGCTTTTTAGGTAGTTTGTCTAAATTACTAATTTTGTTTTTTTCGATATAATCATAAATAAACTACTTTGTAAAGGAAACTCATGAGCGAACTGCACTATATGCCTCTTCTTAATGTTGAGTACTTTAAATCATTGGATAGCTTAGCAAATATTGAAGTAGAGAATGCCATTAAAATTTCACTAATGATGGTTACAGGTTTTCGTGAAATCCTCGATGAACTCAATTTTGATGAAGAGAAACTTCGTACCTTGCAGTTTAATCTTGATGATAACTATGAAGTGGTAGAAGAGATTTTTAAAAGTACTACAGATACCAAAACAAAAGAGACACTTGATAAACTTTTAACTCAAATGGCAAAGTTAGAAATAGAGATAGGAGATTTGATTTTGGAACATCGCCATGTCTCTTGAGTTCGATGTTAAATATGAACGAAGTAAAAAGAAAGTTGCTAAAAAAATCTCTTTAACTCTTATTGAAGAGACAGAAGAGCTTTACAAAACTGACCCCTCACACACAAAATTAAATTTGAAAAATATTGTCTGTAAACGAGATAAACATAAGCAATCTATTCGAGTGCTTGGAAATGATGGCTATAGAATTTTACTTACGCATAAAGATGAGGTTGTCTATTTTCAAGATATTATGAATCATGATAAATATGATAGGTTGACTAAGGATTGTTAGGGTTTTAAAGTTAAAATATTTGTAATTAAAAAATAGGTAGATATTGAACATCTTTTATAAGAAGTGACTTCATTTTTTATGATAGTTCTTTAATTCATAATTACATATTGGAAACAATTAAAGTTTATAGCAAAGGTTTAATTGTAATTTATATGACAATTTGACATATTTTAGTAATTATCTAAGAAAAAAAGTTATCATTAAATAAAAAAGGATTTAAATATGGCTAGTGAGAATTTTTTTGATAAAAAACAACCTTGGTCAAAAGTAAAAGACAAAGTAGTATCTGGCTATTTAGAGCCATATTGTGCTAAATTACTTTTCACAGGAAAACCATTAAAAATAGTAGATTGTTTTGCAGGTAAAGGGAAGTTTGATGATGGAGAAGAAGGTTCTCCCCTGATGATAGCTAAAGTAATACGTAATATATTAAAAAATGAAACTTCATATAAAAATAAAAATATTGAAGCTTGTTTTATTGAAAAAAAATATCATGATGATTTAAAAAACAACTTATTGTACTTTAGCCAATGTAGAGTTATCTCGGGAAATTTTGAAGAGAATATTTCTGAAATTTTAAAAAAAAATAAAAAAGAAGAAACTAGTTTATTTTTATATATTGACCCTTATGGAATTAAAAGTTTATCTTTTAAAATTTTTAATAAACTAAAAAATATGGATACCATTTCTACAGAGATTCTTATGAATTTTAATTCTTTTGGTTTCCTAAGAGAAGGTTTTAGATTAATAAGTCATGATATTCCAACAGATTTATTAGAGTCTAACTATGAAATTGATGGAAAGAATAGTATTTCAAGAATGAATGAAATTGCAAATGGAATATATTGGCAAAAAATTATAAAAGATAAAAATAGTAATAAAATAACAATGTATGAGGCTGAAGAAATATTCATACAAGAGTATACTTCTCAATTAAAAACAGTGTATAATTATGTAATTAATATTCCTATCAAAGAAAAAAGAAATAGACTTCCAAAATATAGATTAATTTTTGGAACAAATCATTATGAAGGTTTATTTTTAATGGTTGAGAATATGAAAAAAAGTTGGACACTCTTTTTGGATAGTACAAATGACCATAGTTTATTTGATGAATTTGAATTACCTGAATATAATATTGGTAAAATTAATTTAGAGGAAGTAATTTTAAATTTGATAACAAAAAATAATCGAATATCTTTACGTGATTTATTGATAAAATTAATAGATATGCATGGAATTTCTTTTTCAATAAGTCAATATAAAGATGTTTTGGTTAAATTAAGTGGAGAAAGTAAATCTAGCTTAGGTGGATTATTTGCAGATAATAAAATTCAGATAATAAGAGAATATAAAACACCCACGGGTAAAGAGCCTAGAGATTTAGATTGGAACAATAAAATATATATAGAAAGAGTATAAAATGCCTAGTAAATCAAAAATAGAATGGACAGAATCAACATGGAATCCTGTTTCAGGATGTAATAAAGTTAGTAGAGGCTGTGATAATTGTTACGCTGAAAGAATGGCAAAACGTTTACAAGCTATGGGTACACGAGGATATGAAAATGGTTTTGAAATTACATTGCATCCTGAAAGTTTAGAAAAACCACTTAAGATGAAAAAACCTCAAGTAATTTTTGTAAACTCAATGAGTGATATTTTTCACGATAAAATACCTGATGAATATATAATACAAATTTTTAAAGTCATGAACAAAGCATATTGGCATACTTTTCAAGTACTTACAAAACGTCCAAAACGATTAGAAAAAATATCAGATAAATTAAATTGGACACCTAATATTTGGATGGGTGTTACAGTAGAAGCAAATGAATATGTAGATAGAGTAGACTATTTGAGAGATTGTCCTGCTAAAATAAAGTTCTTATCTATTGAGCCTCTTATTGCCTCTGTAAATAAACTTAATTATAGAGGTATTGACTGGGTAATTGTGGGAGGAGAAAGTGGTTATGGAGCAAGAGAAATTAAAAAAGAATGGGTATTAGAAATACAAGAAAAATGTTTACAATCAGACATACATTTCTTTTTTAAACAGTGGGGAGGTGTTAATAAAAAGAAAACAGGTAGATTATTAAATGGTAAAACCTATGATGCCATGCCTATACCTTTTACTTCTACTAGTTTACTTGCTTAAAAAAATGTATCAAGACCAACAGCAAGTAATTATCTGAAGGAGCTTGAAAAGATGGGGATATTGACGAGTCAAAAGATAGGAAAAGAGCTGTTTTATGTGCATAATAAGCTTTTTAAACTCTTTCAAGACGTGTAAAGAAAATGTAAAAATCTTTACATATATTAAGAACGTGTAAAAAAAATTAAAAAATCTTTACACTCCCGTTGGAATCTCTAGCTCAATCCCCCCCCTAATCATACTTCAAAGCATCCACAATCTTCATGCGAGAAGCACGAACAGCAGGTAGTAGTGATGACAACACACTAACCACTATCAAAAACAACCAAATCCCAAAAATCAAAGAGGGATTGCCCAACAGATTAAAGACCAATTTTGTAGGTTCTGCTACACTTGGTGGTGTCCACATTAGCCCGACATTGTTTATGATGGTTGTGGTTAAGAGCGAAAGGAAAACTCCAAAGGTTGCTCCAAAAATCCCGATAATCGAACCCTCTAGTAGAAAGTAGGTTCTAACTCCTGCTCGTCTTAGTCCCATGGAACGAAGTGTTCCTATCTCGTTAAATCGCTCCATAATGCTCATGGTCATGGTGTTTGAAATGGTGAAGATAACAATCAACCCAATAACCACCGATACAAAAGCAAAAATAACGGTAAACATTCCAACCACTTTGTTGATTTGTGGGTTAAACTCATCGAGTTTTATCACTTCTAAATCCAAATGGTTAAGGCTAAAAAACTGCTCTAGTTTTTGACTTACCAACGCTATATCGTCAGGAGATTTTAGCTGTATATTTATGGTATTGACCCTCTTTTCACCTTTGCCATAGAGCAACATTTGAGCTGTTTTTAGTGGCATGGCTATAAATCTGTCATCCATCTCTTTGTTCTGTTGACTCCATACTTTTTCAAGAGGTAAGTTAATAATATTGGGTGCTCCCTTAGCTGACGCAACCAATAGACTAACAGTAGGTACACTGCTTGTCTCCTCTTCTATGGCAAATCCTGCTATGTCATTATCTATAGGGTTGGTATTGATTTTAGCCTTTTTCTCTTTGCACTCTTTGATGTTTAGCTCTTTACAAAAGCTTAGATTTTTTGCCAACCCTTGACCTATTAGCCCACCATTTTTATAGGCTTTTAAAATCATATCGGTTGAGGGCATATTGAGGTTATAGCCGTCCCATTTTTGCATCTCTAGCTGTTCAGAAGCCACAAAACCTAAGCCCACAAAAGTTTGAGAACTCTCTTTTGCATAGTTCCCTGCAATCCCTGAAATGGTTAGCGTTGGGGTAATAACATTGATATAATTACCCACTTCATCACTCTTGATTTTACTAATAATCTCATCATATTTCTCAATGCCATACTCTCCAACACTCCCCACACCAAAGTCAAAGTATCCCTTTTTGTGAATTTGGAGATGTCCACTGCTTCTTGCTACTTGGGTCTGAATACCTTGGTTTACACTTGCTACAAATGAGCCAATCAACAGCGAAGCAAACGCTCCAATAGCAATGGCAAAAACACTCAAAAGTGTTCGTCTTTTGTTTCGTAGCGTATTTCTAAACGCAATTTTTATGCTATTTAACATCTTCTTCTCCTCTTGTTAGTTTTCCATCTTTAAGTACAAAAATCTCATCTGCCATGTGCATAATGTCTGCATCATGTGTCACAAACAAAAAGGTGGTTTTGTACTCTTTTTGCATTTTTGTCATAAGCGACAAAATCTCAGCACTCGTCACCGAATCCAAGTTAGCTGTGGGTTCGTCTGCCAAAACCAAAGCAGGTTCGTTAACCAATGCACGAGCAATCGCCACCCGTTGCCGTTGCCCTCCACTAAGCTCTGAGGGGATATGTTTCTCCAACCCATCAAGCCCAACAGCCTTAATAATCTCATTGACCTTGGCTTCTCGTTGCTCTTTGGGTTGGTTTATCATAAGCAGAGGGTATTCGATGTTTTCATAAACATTCAAGACAGGCATAAGGTTAAAATTTTGAAAAATATGACCAATATTAGAGGCTCTAAAGTCAGAGAGTTCATCATCGTTAAGCTCATCTATAGAGGTATTATTAATCATAATCGACCCCTTTGTAGGTGTATCAATCGCCCCAATAAGATTAAGTAGCGTACTCTTTCCACTTCCTGATTTACCCACAATAAAGGTAAACGACTCTTTTTTAACGCAAAAGTTAATGCCTTGTAGAGCCTTTATTTCGTGTTCTCCTAAGAGATAACTTTTGTGGATGTTTTTAAAAGTTACGATGTTGTCTGATTTCATTTGTACTCCTGTGAGGTTTAGGAGTATTATAGGGGGTTTGATGGGGGTTGGCTTTTCCTAAATTGCTAAAATTCGCTATACTACAAAAATGAAAAAGCAAAACTTCTATACCCTTCCACAAGCCCTTTACGAACTAGAGGGCATTAAAACCCTACTTAGCCATGAAAACAACTGCATTTTACGTAAAAAAATAGACCATGACATTGTCAATGCTGAAAAACTCATTGTCGCTCACTCCATTGTTTATGTTGTCAATGGAAAAGTAAATGTAAGTACTTTTGATGGCGAAGAGATAGAGGTTAACAATGGTGAAATGCTTTTTATGCCAAGAGACTCTTACCTCATTTCTGACTACCTTTGTAAAGGTCAAAATATGGAAGTTTTTCTACTCTTTTTTGACCATGAGATTGTCATGAAATTTATAGACACCTTTCAAGACGAACTTTCCCAAAAAAGTACTATCTGCCAACTAGAAGCAAACAAAAACATCAAAAACTTTTTTGAGAACCTAAGCTTAATGGAACTCAATAACCCTCACAACAAAACCCTACTAGAGCTTAAACTCTTAGAGTTTCTACACCTCATCAACGACACTCAAAACTTTATGCAGACGCTTCAAGCTTCTGAAAAAGGAAAACAGAAAAGAGCCATAGAGTCTTTGATGTTGGAACATTACGACAAAAATATGAGCATTGCCGATTTTGCCTCACTAAGTGGGCGAAGCCTCTCCACTTTTAACCGAGAGTTCAAACAGATACATGGCATAACCCCAAAACAGTGGCTGATAGAGAAGAGAATGAATCAAGCTTTTGAGCTACTTCAAAGTGGAAAAACGGTTACACAGACAGCTTTTGATATGGGCTATCTAAATGTCTCTAATTTCATCAAAGCTTATAAAAGAGTTTATGGGGAGACACCTAAGGTTATGCAAAAAAGTTTACTCTGACCAAAAACCACCACTTCTGACACTTTACAAGTAGTTTTCCTTTTCATTTCCTGCCATAATTAAACCATCAAAATTAAAGGAAAATCATGAAAAAGATTATGATACTACTAACTTTCATCTTACTATCAGTCAGTCAAGCAAATGAATCAAAAGTAGAAAAAGTTCTGCAAGGCTACATGAACGCATGGAATGAACACAACATCACCAAAATAGAGAGCTACTACAATAAAGATGTCATTTGGTATGACCTCCCATCTGATAGCATTACCAAAGGAAAAGCGAAAGTAGGAAAAGCCATTACCACAGCTTTTATGGGCTATGTACCTGATATGTTTTGGGTCAAAAATGGTGATGTTTTTGTAAGTGGCAACACCATCACTTATGAGTGGTCGTATGGTGGTACATTTAATGGCTCTTGGGGTGATATCAAAGTAGTAAACAAGAAGTTCTCCATAAAAGGCATCAGTACCACAACCATCAATGAAAAAGGAGAAATTGTCTCTCAAAAAGATTACTATGACTTGTATGGATTTCAGAAACAGTTAGGGGTTATAAAATGAGTATGATTATAACTTTAGAAGCCAAACTAAAACCCAACCAAAAAGAAACACTCCTCTCTATGTTAGAGGAGCTATTGCCTGAAACTAGAGCCTACAAAGGTTTTATAGACATCAGTATTCACATAGAAAAAGAGAGTAACCATCTACTCTTTTTTGAAAAGTGGGAAACAGTCAATGACTACGAATCCTACTTAGCTTGGAGAAGGGAAACAGGTGTTATGGAAAGACTAGGAATGCTTTTTGAAGAGCAACCTGTTATTCGTTATTATGATACTTTTCATATTCCACCCCATGAATGAGGTGGTTTTACGCTTTAGTTGGATAATGACTATTTTTTCTTAAGTTTTTCAACAATCGCCTCGGCAATACTAGCACTTCCACTAGGATTTTGCCCCGTTATCAAGTTTCCATCGACTACCACATTATCAGCCCAATTGGCTTTGGCTTGAAAAATTGCTCCTTGCTCTACCAACTTACTTTCTAACATAAAGGGCATGAGTTTACTCTTGTTAACCTCATCCTCTTCACTGTTTGTAAAGCTTACAAGCTTTTTACCATCTACCAAATATTTACCGTTTTTTAGTTTGACCCCCACAAGAGAAGCAGGACCATGACAAATCGAAGAGACAATTTTATTGTTATCAGCAAACTGTGCAATCACACTTTTTACTACCTTATCATCAGCCAAATCAAACATTGCTCCGTGACCACCAGGAATGTAGACTGCTTGGTAATTTTCACTCTTTACATCTTTTAGCATTACTGATGTGTTTAGAGTATCCATAGCCTCTTTCCATTCAGGTTTTTGACCCTCCAAAGAGTTTGGGTCTATGGGAACAACTCCACCATCTATTGTGGCAACAGTTACTTCAAACCCTTGTTCTTTAAACTTCATATATGGTACAGCATACTCTTCAAGCCATAAACCTGTTTTATCTCCATTATTCATTATGGATGTTCCTGTTGCAATAATTAAAATCGTAATAATTGTATTCATCATTAATTCCTTGTTACTTAAATTTTAAGACGTCTTAGTGGAAGTATAAACAATAAGCAGTTATAATGTCAAATTATATTTTTAATAGAAAGGTATAAATATATTTATGGTAAATATTGAACTCTACAGAATTTTCATAACCATCTATCGTGTGGGTACTATCTCCAAAGCTGCTATTTTATGTGACATCACACAACCAGCTGCCAGTCAACAGCTCAAATCTTTGGAGCAAGTACTTAAAGTCAAACTCTTTACAAGAACCCCAAGACAAATGGTCGCTACCGATGAAGGTCATGAACTCTATACCAAAGTTTCAGACTCCTTTGATTGGCTCGATTTTGTTTCGCAAGATTTTGTCTCAGGAAGAAAAGAAGAGAAGCCCCTTTTTAACCTTGGTGTACCTATGGAGTTTTACAACCAAGTGATGATAAAAAAATTAAAAGATTTACCCTTTCGACTCAGCATTCATTTTGGAACATTTCAGGAGCTAAAAGAGAAACTCGAAACAAATACCATAAACGCAATGGTTTCCACACAATATCTCTCTTTACCCAGAGTACAAAACAAGCATATATTTACAGAAAGATTTTGCTTGGTAGGTTCAACAAGCATTAGTAAACCCCTCTTTGATTTAAAAAATTGGAATCATGCCAGAGAGTGGTACATGAAGCAAGATTGGATTGGTTATGACAATGAACTCTCTATCATTAGAAGATACTTTAAAACCCTTTACGGCATACGCCTCAATCTCCACCTAAAACTAATTATTCCTAATCTTCACACTATACTAGAGAGTATTAAAGAGACAAATGGTGTAAGTGTTTTACCTGAATATCTGTGTAAGGAGAGCATAGCAAAAGGGGAAATAATTTTACTATATCAACCCCAAAGTCCCATAGAAAACAGACTCTATTTATCTTATGAAGAGGGGGTTTCTAATAGAATTTTGATTCGGAGTTTGTTAAAACTATTCGATTGATACACCACTGTTCTCAACTCTTATACTCTTCATTCTCACTATTTATACAAACAAATTATTCTCAATCTCCAACAATTTCCTCTTCACATCCAACCCACCTGCATACCCCACTAAGTCACCGTTACTACCAATAATACGATGACAAGGTATCATAACTGAAATAGCATTCGCCCCATTGGCAGAGGCTACAGCTCTAACAGCTTTTTCATTGCCTATGGACTTGGCTAAGTTCAAATAAGAAGAGGTTGTGCCATAAGGTATGGCGATGAGTCCATGCCAAACAGACTTTTGAAACGCTGTTCCAAGCATAAGAAGAGGTGTATCAAATGTTTTCTTCTCACCTCTAAAATAGGCTTCAAGCTCGGTAATAGCTTGTTCCATGACTACTGATGACTCTTCGACATATTCAGCGTTTAAAGCTTTTTGTATTCGGTTGTCAATACGACTTCTCATCTTTCGGTATCGCCAATCGGCTAGGCAGAGTTTGCCATCGTAAGAGCCTAAAAGGATTTCGCCCACAGGGCTTTTGTAGTATTGGATTGATATTTTATTCATTTGCATAATGTCTCTCTCGCATAAATAAAAACAGAGCTAATCCAAATGCAATACCAACCAATGTTGCTAAAAGAGGAATGAAAATATTTTTCATACCAAGTTTTTGACCCTCAAAAACTATAAATATTAACAATGTCACCGTAGTAACCAATATATCTAACCCTGCTGTTTGGGCTATAGCATTCACAGAAAATTCTGAAAAAAAGAGTGAAAAATCAAAGCCATGTTCTAAAAGCCAAGGTAAAAAGAGGCTATAAGGCAAGAATAAGCCCAAGAGTGCCAATATAAAATAGATGTGTTGTTTTGACATTTTAAATCCTTTAAATTTAAGTTCTCAAAGTATAGCTACATTAAAATGCTTTGTCATTCACCTAGATTCATTTTTGACGTAACTTACTCAAAGTTTGAGGAGCAATCCCCAAATATGAAGCGATATGATATGACTTAACTTTAGAAAAAATAGTTGGATACTCCCTAAGCAGTCGTTCATAGCGTTCCTCAGCACTTTCACTCATAAGCGAAATCACACGTTTATAGGTCGAAGCGTACCAAGTGTCGTGTATCATCATGCGTCCAAAATGTTGCCATTTCATGTTCATATCAAACAGAGCATCCATATCATCCATACTAATCACTTCAAACTCAGCATCTTCAAGAATCTCAAAACTCACCAATGAACCTGTCTGCTCATAATGACTCACAGAATCATCCATAAAAAGGTTCAGTTTACTCATGCTCTCATCGTTAAAATAGAGTTGCCATGTAAAATCTTTGCCGTTGTTGTCTATAAAATATGACCGTGCTAAACCACTTTTGATGTACCAAATCTCTGAAAAAATATCTCCTGCGTAGTGGACTATCTCTCCTTTTTTGGCTAACTTTGGTTTGAATTTTGAGCGTATAAAACTCCACTCTTCATCTGTTATCTCTATGGATTTTTCTAACTCGCTTCGCAAATGGGTCATTCTATTTCTCCTAATTATCATATTTTATCTGTTCTTATAAAAGATAAGTTTTTCAAATTTATCATAACTAAACAAAAAATATTCTTCATTTAACTTTCTTTAAATGCTATAATCTTAAAAAAGGACTAATGATGAAAACAGTTATACTCTTTATTTCTATTCTACTCTACTCTTCTCTTTATCCTAAAGATGAAGTTTTATATCAAAAAAACGATTATATCTTTACAGAAAAAAATTTTGATGAACTTGTGATTATGGGTGAGTTTATTGCCCGTTCAGCATTTTCGAAAGAGGATAAAAAGAACTTGAAATCTTGGTCTATTAAAAATTTTAAATCAACCCCCAAAAAATCAATGGTATTTTATAATTTTATGCATTCTGATGTTATTCCTTATATTATCAATAAAACAGCACGAGCTACTTATGCTACAGAGCTCTATGAAAATATTATAGAAATCTTTCGTAAAGCACCAGATAACTCTCCTTACAATTTATTAGCCATTATTGAAAAATATAATCCCCCAATAAAAGAACTTTATCTCATGAGAGAACGTAGATTCAAATTATTACAACAAACACTTTTGATAAATCAACAAAATTTTAATATGACTATAAATATGCAACAACAAAGTAATAATATACTAATAAACGCTATAAAAGACCATTCTCTCCAGCAAACTATTAGCATTGAAGGAGGAACCATTATTCAAGAGTTTAATGATTATATTTTAGTTAAAGGTGCTGATGGAAAAGAGTATAGAGTCAACAAATAAAGTAATTTACATCATCCATCATCTTCTACTCAAAACCATCCCAACCCGAGTACCCAAATAAAAAGCTGTCTCTCTGTCTCGTTCATCTGCCATACCATTTCATACTACCACTACAAACCAACTATCGGCAATCAATTCTATTTTATTTGCTTCATTCTTATACTCATCTAATGCTTCAAAAAGTTCATTCTTTGTACGTTCATAATCTTCTGAACTAAGCTCCATCAGCATACCTTTAAAACCTGTATTGTTCAGAAGTTCCCACCACTCGTCTAGGGTTAAATCATAACGTATTTTTTTAGCTTCAATGGAAAAATCTTTAATACCTGCTTCACGACACAAACGTTCAATATCTGCTCTGTTTTTTAAGTTCTCCCACTTATCTACCTCATACTCTTTGGCTGAAGTAGAGCCATATTTTCTCAAAAGTGGTAACAGTAAATTAACCGTTGGAGAAAATGCCTCTTTTAAAAAACTTGTAAAAATCAATTTTCCATTAGGCTTTAACTGCTCTGTCAAAACTTTTAAAATAGTTACAGCATTGGGTAAGAAAAACAGCACATAAGAACAAGTGATAATGTCATACTTTTTCTCTAACTTCACTTCGGTAATGTCTTTCAACTGAAAATCAATATTGTGCAATCCTCTACTTTGTGCATTCTCTTTTGCTACAGCTAACATGCCTTCTGAAATATCTATAGCATCAAATGAAGCTTTAGGCAGACATGAAGCACACTCTAAGACCACATTTCCTGTTCCACAAGCCACATCTAAAATATCTAACACCTTTTGGTCTTGCTCTCGTTTGATAATTTGAGCAACATGTCCTGCTGAGATTTTAAAAAACTCTATCTCATCATATTTTTGAGCTACGCTATTAAATGTAGATTTACTGTACTCTTGTTCTTTTTTCATTTTATTCTCTCTTCTGTTTTATCTTAATATTTGGTGGCTTAACCTCTCCATCTCAATTTCCGACCACCTCGAATCTCAAATTCATTTGATTCATAAAACAATAAACTTCGTTGAAAAAAAGGCAATGGAGGTGTAGTCACTTCCAAGCCATTCCAATCTTGGACAATTGAAAATGCTTTGACTTTTTCTAAAAGCATCTTACCTACACCTAAAGAGCGATAATCAGGTAAAACATAAAATTCTGTAATAGTACCAAATTCGCCTTGGGCATAAAGGGCATAACTTTTAGCTATCGCAACAAAACCAATGACTTTTTCATGACTGATGGCAACAAAAATAGAGTATATCCCTTTGTGCATTAAATCTTTAATGCGTTCAATGGTCTCCTCTTCATCATACTCAAATGCTTTGCTGTTTGTCACTTCCATTATCTCAGAAAGTAATGCCCCTGTCAATCGTGCAATATCTACAGCATGATGAGTAGTAGCTTCCTCAACCTTAATCATCTATCAACTCTTTGGTACTAATAACAGAAGCAAAAACAGCCCCCAATGCACTCATAAAAGAGCCATGCACCTCTTTAGCCAAGATAATTTCTCCGTTAAAGCTCAAATCTCTTGTAGCACAAGCATCTTCAACCACTGCAACACGGTAGCCCAAGTCAAACCCTGCACGAACGGTAGAGTCCACGCACATATGGCTCATTGCCCCACAGATGATGACCTCTTCTATATTTTGTGCTTTTAGATTCTCTTCAAGGGGTGTCTCTCTAAAACTGTTTGGGAAATGTTTGATAATGCATTTGCTATCTGTTATTTTTAGCTTTTTATGCAACTCTACCCCTTTTGTGTTGGGTAGAAAAAAGGTTGCTCCCTCTTTGGTTGAGATGTGTTGGATAACATAGACTTCTATACCATGGCTATGAGCATAGTCAATAAGCTTATTGGCATTCTCTAAAGCACTCTCTACCTCACATAAAGGC